>JACNIU010000352.1 GCA_014382905.1 Desulfobacterales bacterium | reverse complement strand
TGGCCACATCGATATTGTAAAAGCTGGCAAGATGACCGTGTTCCATGATTTCTTTTGTGGAATATCCGGTCAAACGTTCCATCCCTTCATTAAAAATCAGTACACGTCCCTTTGTATCCACCACAACGATCCCATCAACAGCGCTCTGAATGACATTTTGAAAAAAGATTTTGGACTTCTCGGCCTCTCTCTCCAATTTGATTCTTTGGGTGACATCCCTCGATGCTTCTAACAGGTTAACAATCTCGCCCTGGTCGTTATAAATCGGCGCAATGGTAATCACATCAAAATGTTCTTCCCCGTTTTCCCCCCGGTATTCCCGAATTGTGTTGATGAGTTTAGCCTCTTTAATCTCGTCCAAATTCAATAGATGGCATACATACCCGGCTTCTCCACAGGGCTTTTCCAGTCCATGCCTTACCTCATAGCAATACCTTCCCAAGACATCCTCCCGGGTAAGATCAAATTCATTGAGAAAAGTTTGGTTGACTGTCTCGATGGTCATATCCAGGTTGACCACCATAATCCTGTAGGGGAGCGAATCGAGTATGATCTGAGAATACTTTTTTTCCTTTTCCTTCTTTTCGAGAGTCTTTCTCTCGAGTTCATCTTTTTCCGTCTCAATCTGGATGAGATCCCAGAGGAGCCTTGCGCCCATGTGGTCCATGACAGAGATGTTTGAGGGGATGATCCTGAGGATTTCTTCTCTGACCTTAGGTGATCCGGTCAGTTCGATGATCAAGTTCAGGCCCTCCAGATCCGAGAGATCCCGGATATCGTTTGTTGTCAAGAGGTTCAGTTCCCGTGCATAGCGAAGGCCGGGGGCCTCAGGATTGGTATCGGCCACGCCTAATATCTTCATTTTTAGCCTTGACTGTCGATTCGCATCCAGTACCTTGAGCAGATTACAGCAGGCCTTTCCGCCACCGACAATGGCCACACGCAGGGGTTGACCCGCCTGTTGTCCGCGGATGAGGGTGACAGGATCAGATGCGCCGGGATCTGATTTGACAGAGGGTGATCTCACTTGTGGTTCCTCAAGATTTTTTCAGGCGAAGGGATACCTTTGCCTCCAGATGCCTGACTATCTTTTGTAAGGACCCGCCCTGCTTGACAGGCCCTGAATTATTCCATCCCTTCAATAGCGCCTCTTTCTTCTTCTCTCGGAATTCTTGTACACTGGAGGCCATGGACTCCCACAGGAACAGTTTTTGGAGAATGTGACGTTCGGCTGCTGTAAGGTCTCTATTTGTATCGAATGTCTGACCGTTTTTCGTTGTGATAATCATAGGCCTTTGACGACGCGCTACTTCTGTGGCGGTTATGAGTAAGTGAACATTATGGATATTTTCAGGAGGAATTCAAGAAAAAAACCCGCAAGAGGAATAACCGATCGATCTTGCGGGCCGAAGTTAAGTACCGATGTGTCTATTCTGTCAGACAGTTGGCCTGGGCAGAACTCCTGCCCTTTCAGCTATCTCGGGCACCTTATGTTCCCATTCAATGGCCATGAGGTGAACGCCTGCCACCCCCTCCATCTCCTTGAATTCTTCAATCTGTTCTAAAGCAAACTTGATCCCTTCTTCGGCTGCTTTTCCTTTTCCGGCCCCTCTTAACCGTTTGATCAAGGTGTCAGGCACGTCCATGCCAGGCACCTGCTTGGCCATGTAGAGGGCCATACCAACGCTCTTCATGGGGGTAACTCCAGCCAAAATATAGCATTTCTCGTGAAGCCCCATGTCAACGGCCTTTTTCATGAATTCCCTGAATCTATCCATGTTGTAGATACACTGTGTCTGTATGAAATCAGCCCCTGCCGCTATCTTTTTGGCTAAACGGTAAACGCGGAAATCAAAGGGCTCAGCAAAGGGGTTGGATGCTGCTCCAATAAAGAGTTCGGGTGGCACGTCGACATCCTGGCCGTTCAAAAATTTGCCTTCATCTCTCATAGTCTTGACCGTATGGATCAATTGCATAGAGTCAATGTCAAAGACATTCTTGGCATCCGGGTGGTTACCGAATTTCTGATGGTCCCCGGAGAGACAGAGCATGTTCCTGATGCCCAGAGAATAGGCCCCGAGGATATCGCTCTGTATAGCCAATCGGTTTCGATCGCGACAAACCATCTGAAAATTGGGCTCAAGCCCTTCCTGTAAGAGGATAACGGAAGCTGCCCAACTGGACATTCGGACGACAGCGGTCTGGTTATCCGTCACATTCACGGCATCCACACAGCCTTTCAGGTGCCCCGCTTTTTCTTTCAGATGTTCCACGTTCGCGCCTTGTGGAGGTCCACATTCACCGGTAAAAGCGAAGTGTCCAGCCCTTAAGACCTTTTCCAGATTGCTTCCTGATTTATATTCGCTCATTTTACCAGTTCCTCCCTGATCATTCTCCTTGGTCCGCCGTCCCGGGCCGTGATCCAGCTCTTGGGTGGCTTGAATTCAATAAGTTCGTTCAGGCGGTCCTGTTCCATCATTTTTCTGACAATGATATCCCAAATACATTCCACATCCTTGGATATCTCGCATTTCCCGTTGGAAGAGCCACCGCAGGGCCCATTGAGGAGACTCTTTGAACACCGGGCAATGGGGCAGAGTCCGCCAAAGTGGTGGACCAGACAAGTTCCACAACCTGCGCACCGCTCGGACCAGATGCCGTGCTCCTCAGCGCCACCCATAAACTGGGTGTTTACCCCCGGGAATATCCTGGAGGAGGGGTATCGCTCGGAGAGGAATTGGGGCCCTACTCCGCAGGCAACCGAAATAACCGCTTCATAGTCACCGATCATATCTTTGAGTTCATCCACATATTCCGGATCACACTGGCGTTCGAGCGTATGCTCTTCCACCTCTATTTTCCGGCCCATTTTTTTCCTGGAAATCCTTATACTGGATGCCAAAATAGCGACTTCTTTTGCGCCCCCCACGTTACATACTGTAACGCAGCCCTTACACCCAACGACAAGGATTCTATTAAAATCCTTCACCATCTCAAGTAATTCCTTGATAGGTTTTGGTTCTGCAACAATCATTCTCTATACCTCGCAGCGTTTCAAAGGTTTTATGCCTGCAGAAAGGGGCCTAATTCCTTGACCCTGTTGACCATCTCATAGGCTACTTCCACGAACTCTTGGCCCTTGCCGGCACTAAGGTTAAAAACATTTAGCCTGTCCGGTTCTATGCTGAGCTCTTCTAAAATTTTCTTGACATGTGTGACCCTCTTGGTGGCCTTGGCAATACCGCTGACGTACTGACAACTGTCTTCCTGGCACCCGGCCACATAAACACCGTCCGCACCTTCCTCAAAGGGCTTGAGAAGATGCAGGATCTCGACGCGGCCGGTGCAGGGAATTTGGATTATTTTTACGTTGTCCGGCAACGCCTTTTTCATACCTTCCGCTACATTAGCCGCGGATGAGGCACAGTTGGAACAGCAAAAAGCGACTATTTGGGGGTTAAAGTCATTCATGCTACCATCTCCTTAATATAATTGATTATTGACTACTGACGACTCAGTAAAATCAGTAGTCAACGAAAATCAGCAATTCTAATTTTAGAAAAACCTATGCAAATCAATGGCTGAACAATACCACGAAGAACACGAAGGTCACGAAGAAACAGAAAAAACCAAGCCCTACTTCGTGGTGAATAATCGACCATAATTAGAATTGCTGAACGAGAGTTCATCAGGTCGCTAAAAGCACCGAGGGCGCCTGGGTCAGCATCTGATCGCTGCATGTGGACATGTTAATGGCCTTTCCGGGACACTCGGCCACGCACATGCCACAACCCTGGCAGAGACCGGGATCTATGCAGGCCGCGCCTGTTTCATGATCAATAACCGGGACATTAAAAGGGCATGTCCTGACACAGGTGCAGCAGACAGCACATTTTTCAGCCATAACCTCGGCCACCAATCCCCCAACCTGGATCGTATCCTGGCAAAGTATTTCCAGGGCACGGGCAGAAGCCGCCTTGGCCTGAGCAATACTCTCGACCGTGTCTTTCGGATATACGGCAAGGCCGGCGACATAAATCCCTTTGGTGCTTGAATCCACGGGCTTGAGTTTCTCGGGCGACTCAGCAAAAAAACCGTTGCTGTCGAGATTTATCCTGAAGATATCGGCCAATTCCTGATTGTTTGTCCCTACAATTGCCGTTTGAAGGGAGACAAAATCGGCCTCGAAGGCGATCGATTCCTGAAGGACTTGATCATACACCACTACATTGAGCCTCTCCTGGCCGTCTATGGGCTGGAGTGACGGTTTGTTATCAACCTCGTACCTTATGAAAATAACCCCCTTCTCCCGCGCCTCCCTGTACAGATTCTCTCTTTCACCAAAGGTGCGCATGTCTCGATAGAGGATATAGATATTCATGTCAGGGTTTTTGGCTTTCAGGTCGACCGCGGTGCGAACAGAGAAAGTACAGCAGATGTTACTGCAATGGGAACAGCTTGAGTCTCGAGAACCCACGCATTGTATGAATACGGCTGTGTCAGCTCCCTCTATGGATGAGGGATCTTCAATCATTCTCTGCTCCAGTTCGGACCACAGATAGACTTTTTCATGCTGGCCGTAGAGATATTCTTGTGGCCTTGTGGGATTACCGCCTGAAGCCAATATGGTTACGCCGTGGGAGAGCTCCACTCGCTCTCCTTTTTCGTCGAGAATTGTGACGAAGTTCCCTGGGAACCCCCTGTTTTCTTTGACCTCTGTTTCGGTCATTAAAGTGACGTTTTTATCCTGATTAACGGAAGCGATAAGTTCTTTGAGGTGCTCCTGGGTATCATACCCCTGCCATGTCCTCCTCACGTGGAGGCCATGTCCTCCGAGTTCTTTCTCTTTTTCCACTACTGTTACGGAATATCCCTCCCTTGCAACGGCTAAGGCGCTCTCAAGCCCGGCAACACCGCCCCCAACAACCAGGGCGCTTTTTACGACCGGAATTTTCCTCAGAGAGGGCGGAGAAAGGAGGAGCGCTCGGGCTGCACCCATACGAATTCGGTCTTGAAGCTGGGTGGAGGATGTCTGGGGGTCAATTGCTCTAAGGTCCACAACATCATAAAGGTAGGGGTTCAGACCTGCTGATTTAAGGGCATCTTCGATGAGGTTTTTATGAATGACAGGTGAGCAACTTGCAAAGACCAGCCTGTTGGCGCCGGCCTCTTTAAGCTGATCAGTGAGGGCGGCCGAAATATCACCCCCAACCCGTGAGGCGGCCTTAACTCCGGGAGTTTTCAGCGCATATCCCTCAATCTCAGCCCCCAGATCAGGCGCCATGCCAGGGCATAGGTGATAAGCAAGGAGGATTTCGGGGGCTTTGTCCGCGGCTTCAGAGGCATTTGGGTATTCCCTTGGGGCGGCAAAAGGTTCAGGTGACAGGATCGACGCAGTCTCGGATACGGACGCTGTTGCCTGTACCAGGGACTGGCCGATATCATGAGGCCCGCTTAGACCTCCGCAAACGAAAATGCCAGGGACGTTGGTCGATACAGGCCTGAAGGGCTCGGTGCTTACGAAATGATCGGCGGTCAGATTGACACCGATTTTATTGGCTATCTCTATCGCTTCTCCTCCAGGGCTGACGCCTACTGAAAGGACTACCATATCAAAGGATTCCTCTTCAAGGTGGCCACTCTCATCCGCATATCTAATCAAAAGGTCATCGCTTTCAGGGAGAGTATCAACCGTGTGAACCCGGCTGCGAATCAGTCTAACATCTCTATCAATAGCACTGTTCAGATAGTCTTCGAAACCCTTTCCATGGGCCCTCATGTCCATATAAAAGATGGTTGTCTCGATATCTTCGTCAAATTCCTTGGTATTCAACGCTTCCTTGAGCGCGTACATGCAACAGACGGAAGAACAGTAGGGAGCGTCGCATTGGTTTATATCTCTTGAGCCCACGCATTGCAGCCATGCTATCTTAGCCGGCGTCTTCCCATCAGAAGGCCTTTTCAAAACCCCCGCCTCGGGGCCAAGGGGTTTTTGAATCTGTTCGTATTCCACGCTGGTGATGACATTTGGAAACCG
>JACNIU010000202.1 GCA_014382905.1 Desulfobacterales bacterium | reverse complement strand
GGCGTCTTTGCGAGAAAATATAGTTTTTACGTGTTCGTCAAAATTGAGAATTGAAAAATTCCTTCTTCAATTTCCAATTTCAAGTTTCCAACCTGAACCCGCTGAACGCCTATCTTTCCAGGATACCCGCCTCCCTCATGATTCCCGCAAGGGCTGTTTGTTGATCTTTCTCAAGAGGAAGCAGGGGAGGGCGGACCGGACCGCCGTACATTCCTATTAGATCTAAAGCAGCCTTCAGTCCTGGAATCCCAAAACGGCTGGTCACGGCTGCGTTGGCCGGAATGAGACGAAGCTGAATTTCCCTTGCCCGGTTCATCGCCCCTTTTTTAAAATTCTCCACAATTTCAGCCAAGGGCTCAGGGGCCACCGCAGCAAGTGCCATAACACCACCCACGGCCCCGACCGTCAGGGCAGGAAGGAGAAAACTCCCTGAACCTGCCAATACCTGAAATGAGCCCCCGCAACCGGAAACAATCTGCCCTATTTTAACCACATTTCCGGAACTCTCCTTGAGCCCTATAATGTTCGGGTGCCGGGCAAGCTCAATAACGGTTTCGGCACTCAGATCCACACCCGTAAAGGCAGGGACATTGTAAAGGATGATCGGGATAGGTGACCTGTCTGCTATGGCCGTATAGTGGATCACCAACGTCTTATGATCCATTTTTCCCTTGTAGTAGTGAGGCGTAACAACCATGGCCGCATCTGCGCCATGATGGGCAGCCTCCTCCGTAAGTCCCAGGGTTTCGAATGTGGCTTCGCACCCGGTACCGGCGATAAAGAGATGATCTGAATCCATGGCCTGGCCGGCGGTTTTCCAGGCCTCAATCTTTTCTTCCCTATTGAGCAATACGGCTTCGCCGTTTGACCCAAGAACCGCAAACCCTTTCAACGGCGTCTTCTGCCATTTTTCAAGGTTGAGTGCCAGGTTGTCATGATCCACTCTCCCGTCTGCGTTAAACGGTGTAGGGATCGGAGGAAAACATCCTTCTAACGAAATTTTATTTGCCATAACAATAACCTTTCCTTATTTTTGAGTGAGCCCTTAGTTTGCGCCCCATTATCTTTTCCGTTCCTGAATGGGGCTTCGTAATTTTTAAGCACCTGAAAAACCGTACTTGCAAGAAACCGGGGTCGCCTTCCTTGACCCTGGAATCCCCGTGGGGAGTTATTCCCGGGCAGCCTCCAGGGCATGACGCATCCCGCGCAACGCCCTCTCGGTGCTGGTATAGACAGGGATTCCCTCAGCCTGAAACCTGTCGCGCATTTCTCTCGACACTGCTTCCACGCCGACTTCTTCGAGCAGATGGGCCCTGTTTTCAAAAACCATGACCACGTCTTTTCCTGTCTCTCTTCTCAGGACGGCAAGCGTTTCCACGAGCCCCTTCAGATAGGTCCCTGCCAATGGTTGTTCCTGTCCGTTCATCGCGTAAAAAGCCGGAACTTCTACCTCAAGGGTTCGCAAAAGCATCACCAGTATCAACGCGTCCACAGGCTCCTTAACCAGGATCTCCCTGGCCAGGGCCTGAATTATTTCTGCGGGGAGGGCCGGCGAGCCGGTATCCAGGGGGTTCGCCATGCTGTTGCCGGGGGCGGGAAAAAACCGCTTAAGACGCTTCTGGGTCTGCGGGCTGAAGGTGGGAACTTCCAGACCCCACCGGTAAGCCAGATCCGAGCTGAAGACACCGATTGCGCCGCCGCCACCAAGAAAGGCGATACGCCGCCCCGTATTCTTAAGGTATTTGAGGGCCACCAGGGTGTCCATCATCTCATCGAGCCCCTGCACAGGGACTGCACCGGCCTGGCCCAGGACGCCCTCCCAGACCTTGGCCTCACCCCCCAAAGATCCGGTATGGCTCAAGGTCGCCCTCCCGCCCAAAGGGGTAAGGCCCCCTTTCCAGACGATCACGGGTTTCTTGGGGGTTGTTCGCCTCAGAACTTCGAAGAATTTCCGGCCATCGCCTGCCCCTTCAAGATAGGCGGCAATGTAACCGGTCTCCGGGTCGTCACCTAAGTATTCAAGGAGGTCCGCAGCCTCCAGGTCACAGCCGTTGCCAAAAGAGATCACCTTGCTCAAACCGAGACCGAGCGACGGGGCTTCATGGCCGAAGTCAGTGGCGACGCCTCCGCTCTGAGAGATCATGGCGACGGGCCCCGGCTCTTTGGAAAAGTCAAAACCGGGGAGGAGGGTAATCCCGCCACGTGGCGCGTGAATCCCGAAACAATTGGGGCCAACCACCCTGATCCCTTGTGCCGCGATCCTGACGATTTCAGCCTCGAGGGCGGCACCCTCTTTCTCGCCTGTTTCGGAAAAACCGGAGGAATGGATTTGAACCCCTGCTACGCCATGGTCCAGACACTCTCGCAAGATGCCGGGAACGGCCTTGGCAGGGACCGAAACCGAGGCCAGATCAACCGGCCCGTCCTCCACCTCGCTCAGGCGCTTATAGATCTTCACGCCCGCGGCCTCGCCGCCCCCACTGGAGATCGGATAAAGCCTCCCTTTAAATCCGTAACGGATCTGGCTCAACAGGATCAGTTGTCCGAAGGAAGCCGGGGTATTGATCCCTCCAAACAGGGCGAACCCCCGGGGGTTAAACATGCGATCTAATTGTTGACGTTCCTGAGGTTTCATATCCATCCGCTAAAGTTCATAAACGCGATTCCTTGACGGCGTAGAGGTGCAACTCCCGGTTGTTTCAAGTCGCCTTGGATCAGGAAAGGGCCTTTAGCACCTGTATAAGTTGAATGAGCATTGCATGGGTTTCTTGCTTCTCCGGGGAAGGAGTATAGGGAGGGATGCCGGACGTGTCAAATGTAAAACAGGCATGGCCTGTTATGGGAGGTGTATTCGCCGGAGCGTCGATAAAGGAATGATTGCTCAGCATTCAGGATCTTTTCTTTCATCTTGACTATAGTGATTAATTGGATTAAAAAAATGGATTCAACTCTCCCGGAGACAACTCTTTAAAGCGACCTCGAGACCTTTGGAAAATGCGCATCCCGCTTTGAAGCGGGACGAACGCACGGCAAAGGTTGGGCCTCCGGATCGGGGCTCGGAGAGAGAGGGGAGGCAAAGGTCTCGAAATTCTCTACTGGAACAGGGTTATTATGCTTACGGGCAAGACAAGCGCACTATTAGAAGAAAGAAAAAATAAGGCGGAAAAACTTCAGGCAGAGGGCGTCACTCTCTATCCTTCGGGTTATCAGGTCGACATCACCTCATCTGAGGCGATAGATCGTTTTGGTCATATGGACGCGGAAGCCCTTGAACGGGAAGGCAAATCGTACGCTATGGCTGGCAGGATCATAGCGCTGCGGGACTTCGGAAAGGCCTCCTTCATTCACATTAAGGACAGAACAGGTCGCATCCAGGCCTATATCCGAAAAGATAGGGTACGCCACGAAAAATTCAATACGTTCAAGCTGATGGACATTGGGGATTTTATTGGGATCATGGGCCGGCTTTTTAAGACCAGAACTGGCGAATTGACCCTCCTGGCAGAAGACATCTCTCTCTTGGCAAAGTCTATGCGGCCATTGCCGGAGAAATGGCATGGCTTGACCGACGTGGAGACCCGGTACCGACAGCGGTACCTCGACCTGATAATGAACGACCCCGTAAGGGAGGTGTTTGTATTGAGAAGCCGCATCATTCAGGCGATCAGGGATTTTTTCGTCGCGAAGGACTTCCTGGAGGTAGAGACTCCCATGATGCAGCCGATCCCCGGGGGGGCGACGGCCAGGCCTTTCAAGACCTACCATAATACCCTTGGGATGGACCTTTACCTGAGGGTAGCCCCCGAACTCTACCTCAAGAGATTGATTGTGGGCGGGTTAGAAAGGGTTTTTGAAATCAACCGGAATTTCAGGAACGAAGGGATCTCCATTAAGCATAACCCGGAGTTCACCATGCTGGAATTCTATATGGCGTATGCCACATATGAAGATCTGATGGCGCTTACAGAAGAACTCTTTAACCATGTTCTTCGTGAGATTGTCGGCCGAAATATTATTGAATACCAGGGCAAGGCCATTGATTTCTCACCGCCCTGGGCCAAGATGCCCCTTTACGATGCATTAAGGGACCTGGGAGGCGTCGGTGATGAGGTCTTCCAGGGGAGAGAATACGCCGCCGAATTCGCCTCTCAATGTGGAATCCCTCTCTCCAAAAGAGACAGCCAAGGACATATCCTTACGAAACTCTTTGATCACCTGGTGGAGCCATTGTTGGTCAATCCAACATTTATCACCGGATATCCTACTGAGGTCTCCCCGCTTTCAAGGCGCAATGACCAAAATCCCCACATGGTCGACCGCTTCGAGCTATTTATCGGGGGCAGGGAAATAGCAAACGCGTTCAATGAATTAAATGACCCGGTAGATCAAAGAGAACGATTTGAAAACCAGGTGGCGCTCAGAGATGCAGGGGATGAAGAGGCCCAGTTTATGGATAAAGACTATGTGGCCGCCCTGGAGTATGGGATGCCCCCAACGGCAGGGGAGGGGATCGGGATAGACAGGGTTGTGATGCTTCTGACCGACTCACCATCCATAAGGGACGTGATCCTGTTCCCGCAGATGAGAGCAAAAGGGGATTAGTGTCCATATGTTTGAACTGTTTCTCGGCGTAAAATACCTGAAGGCCAAGCGAAAGCAACGCTTTATATCGGTCATTACCCTGATTTCCATATTGGGCGTAATGATGGGCGTGATGGCGCTTATTGTGGTCCTTTCGGTGATGAATGGTTTCAGGGCAGATCTGATGTCAAAGATCCTGGGAGTAAATTCCCATCTACTGGTCCTGAGCCTCGGAGGGCCTTTCAACGATTACCGGAAGGTCATGGAAAAGGTTGACCGGGTGGGGGGGGTGGTTGCCTCAACCCCGTTTATCTACACCCAGGTTATGGTAAACAATGCCGGAAAAGTATCCGGCGCGATCTTGCGGGGGGTTGACCCTGAAAGCGCGGGCACGGTTGTTCGCTTTAAAAGCATGATCAAGGACGGTTCCATATCTTCCCTTGGAGAGAGCCTCGATGGAATACCGGCCATTATCATCGGGAACGAACTCTCAAAGCAGATAGGGGCGTACCCCGGAAGCGTGATAACGGTTATTTCTCCGGAGGGAAGACTAACCCCTTTGGGCAGGGCCCCTAATACCCGGATGTTCAAGGTTTCCGCCACTTTTGATTCGGGTATGTATGAATACGATGCCTCCATGATTTATATCTCATTGAAAGAGGCCCAGGAGTTTTTGGGATTAGAGGATAAGGTGACCGGGTTGGAAGTGAGGGTGGAGGACATCTACAAGTCAGACAAGGTATCGAAAAGTGTCCAGGAAATGCTGGGCTATCCATACTGGACCAAAGACTGGAAGGTTATGAACAGAAGTCTCTTCTCTGCCCTCAAGCTTGAGAAATTAACCATGTTTGTCATCCTAACCATGATTGTACTTGTGGGGGCGCTGAATATTATCAGCACGTTGGTCATGGTGGTTATGGAAAAGACCAGGGATGTCGCTATCCTGAGGGCAATGGGCGCCTCTGCCAAGAGTATCATGTCGATTTTTATGTTCCAGGGGCTTCTCGTAGGCTTCGTCGGCACCATCGCAGGTCTTGCCTCCGGCCTTGGCATATGTCAATTGCTTGCCAAGTATAAATTCATTAGCCTCCCCTCGGATGTCTACTATATATCAACCCTGCCGGTTCAGGTTGAGATTGCAGACGTATCATTTGTTGCCGCGGCCGCAGTGGTAATATCGTTTTTGGCCACTCTTTATCCATCCTGGTATGCCTCAAAATTGAATCCGGTGGAGTCTTTCAGGTATGAATAGCCAAAGGATCAGCGAGGCTTCCAGTTCTCACATGTTGAGTCTTGAAAATGTATTTAAGTCCTTCACTCATCAGGGAGACCTTATCGAGGTCCTGAAAGGGATTGACCTTATCATTCGTCCCGGTGACAGCCTGGCAATCATGGGCGTGTCCGGGGTCGGAAAATCGACCCTGTTGAATGTCATGGGGAGCCTCGATCCGCCCACTAAAGGGGTCGTCAAATTCCGCGATTTCCATATGTATGAAATGGACGAAAGAAGGCTTACCCGTCTGAGAAACCGAGAAATTGGGTTTGTATTTCAATTTCACCACCTCCTGCCCGAGTTAAACGCATTGGAAAACACTATGATGCCGGCCTTGATCGCGAGGCATCCAAAGAAAAAGGCGATCGGAATGGCAAGGGAGGTCCTTGGCAAGGTGGGGCTTGAGAAACGTATGACACACCGTGCGGGCGAGCTTTCAGGCGGAGAGCAGCAGCGTGTGGCAATCGCAAGGGCCCTGATAATGAGTCCGAAGTTGATATTGGGAGATGAGCCTACGGGAAACCTTGATTGGTTGACCGGTCAGGAGATTGCCGACCTTCTTCTTCAACTCAATCAGGACAGTGGAGTTGCCATGGTCATTGCCACCCATAACCAGAAACTGGCAGAAAAAATGTCCAGAAAAGTGGAGCTGATAGATGGCCGGATACGGTAAAATAATACGCAGAGAGCAGAGCGAAAAGCGCAAAGCGGGAAACGCCATGGGCTATGCGCTATGCGCCATGCGCTTCAGGGCAGTTAGATTCATTTTCAAGACGATGCTGCTCATCATGCTATGTGTCTTTTTAGTGCCGGAAATACTTGTGGCCGAAGAGAAAAAGACGATGGCCATATTGCCTTTCAGAATCAACGCCCTGAAACCGCTTGATCATCTCCAGCTGGGTCTGCAGAAGATGCTCTCCTCTCGATTGGAGCAGAAGGGTTTTCACATGATCAACCCTGACCTGGTTAACAAATACCCCATTGTCTTTTCACCGGCCCTGGAAATGAAAGAACTCCTCACCTTGGGGAAAGAGCTTAAGGCAGATTGGATCATTACGGGCAGCCTTACCCAGATCGGAAACAAGGTGAGCATAGACCTGCAAGTGATCGACTTGTCACAGAAGAGGCCGCCTTTTTTTATTTTCTCGGTCTCTGAGGATATTGATGAACTTACGGATACGATGAAGCGACTGGCTGTCAATGTCTATGATCGGGTTACAGGTGTTCCCCAGATTGATTCAATTCATGTCGCGGGTAATCGGCGTATAGAAAAGGCGGCTGTCCTGGCTGTAGTCAGCGTTAAGGCAGGCGATAGGCTTGATTACGACAATCTCGACAAGGACCTGCGCACTATTTACAAGATGGGCTTCTTTAAAGATGTCCGGATGGAGACCGAGGACGGTCCTTCGGGAAAGGTTGTCACCTTTCACGTGAGCGAAAAACCTTCCATCGGCAGAATCGTATTTGAGGGAAATAAGGAAATTGATAATGATGACCTGAAAAAGCAGTTGGGGATAAACCTGTATTCCATCCTGGATAACAATGAAATCAGACAGAGCATCAACAGGCTTAAGGAGCATTACAGAGAAAAGGGATACTACAACGCCGAGATAGAAGAGACGACCGAACCGATACCCAATAATGAGGTAATGCTCAAGTACAAGATCGATGAACATGACAAGGTGTACATCGAGAAAATCCAATTCGTAGGGAATAAACATTTTGATAATGATCAGCTCAAAAAGATCATGGAGACAAGTGAAAAATGGTTTCTTTCGTGGATTACAAAGGCCGGTATCCTGGACAAAAAGAAACTTGAATTCGATGTTCACAAGATAACCGCATTTTATCACAACCATGGTTTTATTAAAGCGAAAGTGGTTGATCCAAAAATAATCTACGATGATAAAATAAAAGGACTGATTGTTACCATCGATATTGTTGAAGGGCATCGATATGGCGTCGACAAGGTTGCGATCCAGGGAGATTTGATAGAGCCCGCGGACGCGCTCCTCAAAAAAGTTCGAATCGGCAAGGAAGAGGCCTTCAATCGGGAGGTCGTTCGGAGGGATATTCTTGCGTTGAGGGACGTGTATGCGGATCACGGCTACGCCTATGCAGAGGTCAGACCGATCGTTAAGGAAGACGATGAGAAATATCTTGCGGACATCACTTACGATATTTCTAAAGGGCATAAGGTTCGCTTTGAGAGGATCACTGTCTCGGGGAACACGGTGACAAGAGACAAGGTGATCAGACGTGAATTGAAAGTTATAGAGGGAGAGCATTTCAGTGGAAAACGGCTCAAACGGAGCACCGAGAATCTGAACCGGCTCGGATTTTTTGAGGATGTTCAGATGGAGACAAAGAAGGGGAGCCGTGATGACCTGATGAAGTTGGATGTTAAAGTGAAAGAACGGGGCACACGTACCTTCAGCGTGGGTGCGGGGTATAGTTCTGCATATTCAGCGTTTGTCATGTTTCAGATTGCAGATGAAAACTTCTTGGGTTATGGGCAAAAACTCCAGGCAACGGCCAGGATCGGCGGAAAGAACACGGAATTTGACATAAGATTTCTTGAGCCGTGGCTCTTTGATACGCGGTTGTCTTTCGGTACAGATCTCTACAAGTGGGACCAGGAGTACGAGGAGTATAGCAGAGACGCTTTGGGGGTCGCGCTTAACTTCGGTTATCCTCTTGATATTATTGATGACTATAGCAGGGCACTTCTGAGGTATGATTTTGATAACTCAAGGATTTATGATGTTCAGGCGACGCAGGGACCGCTCTATGACATGAAAGGTCGAAACGTAACCAGCAGTGCGACCCTCACTTTAAAGAGGGACAGCAGAGACAAACTCTGGAACACTTCGAGAGGATCCATTAACGAGATATCGTTTCAGTATGCTGGACTCGGGGGAGACGAAAAATTCAACAAATACCTGGCCAGAACGGCCTGGTTTTTCCCCCTGTTCTGGGAGACCGTTTTTATGGTGCAGGGGCGATGGGGCTACATTCAAGACGAGGGGAAACTCTCTGTTTTCCAGAAGTTCTTCTTAGGTGGAATCAACACGATACGTGGTTTTGATTATCAGAGCATTTCCCCTGTTGATCAATACGGTAACAAGGTAGGTGGTACAGGAATGATGAATTATAATGTGGAATATAGTTTCCCGGTGCTCAAGGAACAGGGGGTGACCGGTCTTGTCTTTTTTGATGCGGGTAATGTTTCTGACCCGGACTATCCGGACTATAGTTCCCCCTGGAGCTTCAGCGGAATGAAAAAGTCTGCCGGCGTCGGTGTCAGATGGTATTCGCCGGTCGGGCCGCTTCGTCTGGAATATGGGTTTAATCTGGACAGGCAGGGTGATGAATCGCCCGGGAAGTTTGAATTCAGCATCGGCGGGTTGATGTAGCCGATGAGTTGCGGGTTGCAAGTTGAGTGTCCAACGTTCAATGTCCAACGTGATTAGTCAGTGGGCAGTAGGCAGTAAACAGTGGGTAGTGGCATTTGGCCGTCATTCAGTAGTCATTCGCCTCGCTGTCATTCATTGTCATTCGGTTATTTTTCAATCGTCAATCGTCAATCGCAAGGTGGGGGGTAGAAATGAAAAGGATTAGTCTCTTGCTCGTGGGTTTTTGGTTACTCTTTTCTATGCAGAATCAGATTGTTTGGGCCGAAAGCGTTAAAATCGGCGTACTTGATATGAAGAAACTTCAACAGAATTCTGTCACGTTTCAGAAAATCAGGGAAGAGTTAAAGCAAAGGTTTAACACGCTTCAAAAGAAGTTGGATACGGAGAGAGCTCAAATAGCCAAGATTGAAGAAGAATTACAGAAACAGAGCATGATGTTGAGTCTTGATGCCAAGGAAGACAAAGAAATGGAATTGGGGAAAAGAACTCGCCATTATAAATATATGTATGGTGAGGTCACTCAGGAAATGAAAGACGCTGAGTTTGAGGCAACACGAAAGGTTGGGAAAGACATAGAAAAAGTCGTTGAAAAAATAGCAAAAAAGGAGGGGTATACTATCATTGTGGAGGCGGGTACCGTGGGACTCGTCTATTATGACAATGTGATAGATATCACGGACCGGGTAATCAAGGCGTACGATGATCGAAAGCAATAGGAGACGGCAGGTATTGGAAATAACGCTTGAAAAGATTGGCGAAATTGTAGGGGGGACGGTCATTGGAGATAAGAGAGTTGTCATTACTGGCATAAATTCTCTGGATGCTGCAAGCCCTTCAGAAATCTCTTTTTTTACGGACCGGCGATACGAGGACAGACTGCATAAAACCAAGGCCGGTGCCATATTGATTTCCCGGGAAACCCGTTCCTTCGAAGGGCCGCAGGTGGTGGTCTCCAACCCTAAATTTGCATACCCTAAAGTGGCAGCGTTTTTTGCACTTCCCGTACCGAAACATCCGGGGATAAGTGACCGTGCCGCCGTCCACAAGACCAGTCAGATTGGGAAAGACGTGTCCATTTATCCAATGGTGAATGTCTGCGAAGGGGCGGAGATTGGAGACGGGACGACGCTTTTCCCGGGCGTGTTCATAGGTGAAAGGGTAAAGATTGGCAAAAGATGTCTGATATACCCCGGTGTTACCATCCTGCGAGATTGCCTTATCGGAGACGACGTTATTATTCATTCCGGCACTGTTGTAGGGGGTGATGGATTCGGTTTTGTCAGAGACGGCGCCCTTTCAGTAAAAATTCCCCACATCGGCATCGTTCAGATCGATGACGAGGTGGAGATCGGGGCTAATAACTGCATCGATCGGGCTGCCCTGGGGAAAACGTGGCTGCAAAAGGGAATAAAAACCGACAACCTGGTTCATATCGCGCACAACGTGGTTGTCGGAGAAAATTCAATAATCGTTGCTCAGGCAGGGATCTCAGGAAGTTGCCACATTGGAAGTGAGGTCATCATCGGGGGGCAGGTCGGCATCATTGATCATGTAGATATTGGAGACCGGGCCATGATAGGGCCACAGTCCGGTATAGCGAAGTCCATTCCTCCTGGAGAGGCGGTTTCGGGGTCCCCGGCAATTCCTCACCGTCTCTGGCTCAAGACCTCCGCGTTGACAGCACGGCTGCCTGACATCAACCGGCGTCTCAGGGATCTTGAAAAAAGGATGGAAGAATTGGAAAAACACCGTGACCGCCACACGCAGCCTGATCAGTTAGGGGGGGCGGACGGCTCAAAAAAGGATTAGCTTGCCATGAGACTTCCTTTGCTCTATGAAGACATCATAAAGATCCTTCCCCACCGTTATCCTTTTCTGTTAGTTGATAAGATCATTGATATGGAATTGAACAAACGGGTGGTGGGCATAAAGAATGTGACAGCCAACGAATCCTTTTTTCAGGGCCATTTCCCGGGAAACCCGATAATGCCGGGAGTCCTTATCATTGAGGCGATGGCACAGGTCGGGGGTATTCTGGCACGTATGTCAATACCGGGGGTAATGGAACGGGGAAAGAGCGGTTCAATCCTGTTTGTTTCCATGGATAAAGTAAAATTTCGCAAGCCAGTGGTCCCAGGCGACCAGATCAGATTCGAACTGGAGCCTCTGAGAACCGGCTCCAGAATCTGGAAGATGACCGGAAAGGCCTTTGTGGATGGTGACCTGGTTGCTGAGGCAGATCTGATGGCTACCATCGGGTGACGGGATTGTTGATTGTTGATTGAAAAAGAAAAATACCGAAACCCCGCTGCGAGCAGCAGGGAATGCGCTCGCTGTGAATTTTCAATGTTAGGGAAACCGAATCACTTATGAACAATGACGAACGACTTATGACGAATGATACGGCAACGGAAATCCACCCGACCGCGATGATCCACCCGGGAGCTGAACTTGCTGACGGGGTTAAAATAGGCCCCTATAGTACCGTCGGAGAAGACGTTATTATCGGGCGTAATACAGAGATAGGTGCTCACGTGGTTATTGAGGGCCATACCCGAATCGGAGAGAGAAACAGGATATACCCGTTTTCCTCCATCGGTACGCCCCCCCAGGACATCGGTTATCAGAATGAAGACACCCGTCTGATAATGGGTGACAACAATATAGTCAGGGAGTATGTGACCGTAAACCGGGCCACCACTAAAGAGGGGTGGGAGACGGTTATAGGGAACAACACTTACCTTATGGCCTATGCCCACGTTGCCCACGACTGCCATCTGTCGGATTGGGTCATCCTGACAAACGGCGCTACACTGGGAGGCCACACCCATATAGGGGAATACGCGATATTGGGCGCTTTCCTGGCGGTTCAGCAGTTTGTCCGAATAGGCGCCCACGCCTATCTTGGCGCTAAATCAGGGATAGACAGAGATGTGCCTCCCTTTATGATAACGGCCGGGCCAAGGGCAAAATTATACGGCATTAACCAAAAAGGGATGATTCGCAGAGGCTTCTCCCAGGAGACCATCAATGTCTTGAAGAAAGCATATAGGATCATCTGGCGGGAAAACAGGAACTTCAGGGACGGAATTGCACAGGTCAAAAAGGAACTTCAACTGATACCCGAGTTAGAAATGCTCCTGGATTTTCTTGGTGATTCAAAGAGGGGTGTGCTGAGGTGACTTTCGCGAAATGGCTCAAAACAGCGAAATAATCGGTATGATTGCCGGGGGCGGTCAGTTTCCCCTGTTAATCGCCGAGGCGGCCAAAAAACATGGGGTTCGAATGATTGCCGTGGCGCATCACAATGAGACCGAACCCTCATTATCAGACAAAGTCGATGAAATTGTCTGGATAAAACTGGGACAGTTGGGTCACCTGATAAAGGCGTTTAAAGAAAGTGGTGTCAGAAATGCCCTGATGGCCGGGACAATTACCAAGAAACGGATGTTTGAAAACATAAGGCCTGATCTCAAAGGCCTCACCCTTATGTCGAAGCTTCCCTTTTTTCATGATGATGATATCTTGAAGGCCGTTACAAAGGAGTTAGCCAGAGAAGGGATAGAGATTATCAGTTCCACCCGGTTCTTACCTGAACTCTTAGCCCCGGAGGGGTGCCTCACGGCAAGGAAACCGGATAAGGCCGAAAGGGAAGATGTGCATTTCGGATGGAAGATGGCCAAGGAATTGGGCCGGTTAGATCTCGGGCAGTGTGTGGTGGTAAGGAAAAAGACAGTGCTGGCAGTCGAGGCGATCGATGGTACCGACGCAACTATTCTCAGGGGGGGGAGATTAGCCGGAGAAAAGGCCGTTGTGGTCAAAGTCAGCAAGCCAAACCAGGACCTCCGGTTCGATGTGCCCTGCGTGGGCCTCGGTACGATAAAAGCAATGTCCCGTGTAAGATGCGCGGTTTTGGCAGTCGAAAAGGGATGTACGCTACTGTTTGACAAGTCAGAGATGATAGCAGAGGCTGACAGGGAGAATATTTCCATTATTTCTCTTAGTTCGAGAGTTTATTGAACATGGAAGCCCCGGTTATCGGGGCCAGGTCAGGGACAACAGGATATACCAAGTGAAACAGGACAAACTTAGAGTCGCAGTTATCGGGGTCGGGCACCTTGGAGAATACCATGTACAGAAATACAAATCGAACGCGGGTGTGGAACTCGTTGGCGTGGTGGACGTGGCCGCCAATCGCGTTAATGAAATCGCACAACGTTATGATACAAAGGCCTATCTGGATCACCGGGATATCTTAGGCAGGGTGGATGCAGTGAGTCTGGCAGTGACCACAGCGATGCACTTTGAGGTGGCCAAGGATGTTTTGGCGAAAGGGGTCCACATGCTGATCGAGAAGCCCATCACCTATGACCTCGGTGAGGCTGATACGCTGATCCGTATGGCACGCCAACGGAATCTGGTGTTGCAGGTGGGCCTTGTCGAACGGTTTAACCCGGCGATTGTTCATATGATGCCCCAGTTGAACAGCCCCGTCTTTGTTGAGTCACACCGTATGAACCTTTTTACGACGAGAGGGCTTGACGTTGACGTCGTTCTTGATCTGATGATCCACGATCTGGACATCATCCTCCATATTGTCAGGTCAGAGGTAAAAGAGATCCATGCAGTGGGTATGCCTGTTATTACAGAAAAAACAGACATTGCCAACGCCAGGCTCATCTTTGAAGACGGTACTGCCGCTAATCTGACCGCAAGCAGGGTGTCCGGAAAGATGTTGAGGAAGATCCGTGTGTTTCAGCCGGAGGCATATATATCTGCCGATTGCGGAAAAAGGCAACTCACTGTAATCCGCCTTGACACCGGAAAGAGGGATGCTGATAACTTCCCTCAAGTGACCACAAGCAAAGAGAAATACTCTGAGAGTGACCCTTTAAACGATGAGATATCTTCCTTTGTTAATGCCGTCATAAACAGGTCGGAACCGGTCGTGACCGGGGAAGATGGACGAAATGCCCTCAAAGTCGCCCTCAACATTATTGACCAGATTGAGAGAGGCTGCAAGAATTTTAGGCCCACCTTTTAATATGAGATATCACAGGCTGGTGGTTATTGTTGCAGGAGAGGCCTCAGCCGATTTGCATGGATCAAATCTTGTGAATGCCATGAAAGGCTCGTGCCCCGGCATTACCTTTTGCGGTATCGGGGGCAAGAACATGGCCCAGGCGGGGGTCAAGATCCTTGTCTCCTCATCTGATATGGCCGTCGTTGGATTGACCGAGGTTGTGCGAAGGCTTCATACGATTGTCAGGGCAGCCAGCAAGCTCAAATCCATATTGAAAACCCACCATCCAGACCTTTTGATTCTCATCGACTACCCTGACTTCAATCTCTACATGGCCAAAATCGCCAGTCGTCTGCAGATTCCTGTGCTATATTACATAAGCCCGCAGGTCTGGGCATGGAGAAGAGGGCGTGTAAGAAAAATAGCAAAACGTGTTGACCGGATGGCGGTCATCCTGCCGTTTGAGGAGCGATTTTACAAAAACAGAGGCGTGAATGTTGATTATGTCGGCCACCCGCTTTTGGACGCATTTGAGTCCAGTGCCCAGGGTCCGAAGTCCGCAACCCGCAACCCGCAATGCGCAGCGCGCAACCCTGTAGTCGGCTTGCTCCCTGGGAGCCGAAAGGAGGAAATCACGAATCTCCTCCCGATAATGATCAGATCGGTTGAGATTATCAGGGCCAGACATCCGGGTATCCGATGCCTGCTGCCATTGGCTAAAACACTAAAACCTGAATTTATCCATTCCTTTGTCAGGGGATCATCGCTGAACATACAGATCCATCAGGGAGATATTTACGACGTCCTGAGCGAGTGTGATGTTGCCCTGGTGACGTCCGGTACTGCCACATTGGAAACGGCAATCATGGCGGTTCCAATGGTTGTCGTATACAAGGTGGCCCCCCTTTCCTACCGGGTTGGCAAGATGTTGATCAAGGTGCCCCATATCGGATTGGTAAACCTTGTTGCCGGAGAACGGGTTGTTCCGGAGTTGATTCAGGATGAGGTCACGGCTGAAAGGCTTGCGGAAGAAGCGTTTAGACTACTGGAGGATGCACGTGTCAGGGAGAATATGATAATAAAGCTCAGCGGAATAAGAAACCGCCTTGGGAGAGGAGGCGCGTCCGAAAGGACCGCGGAGATGGCGATTGAGATGATGAAAAAGATGTAGAGGCATGTGAAAATGGCAAAGACAATTTTAGTTGTTGACGATGAAAAGAGTATCCTTCAGTCCCTGGAAGGTATTCTTTCAGACGAAGGATTCGAGGTCATCAGCTCGGAAAGCGGTGTTGAGGCACTGGACAAGATCAAGGAATCAACCCCTGATCTGGTTCTCCTGGACATCTGGATGCCGGGACTCGACGGGATCGAAACCCTTGAAAAAATCAGAGAGACACACCCTAATCTTCAAGTGATTATGATGTCGGGGCATGGCAATATAGAGACCGCTGTAAAGGCTACCAAGATGGGGGCCTACGATTTCGTTGAAAAACCGCTTTCATTGGATAAGCTTCTCCTCTCCATCAATAACGCCCTCGAATATTATAGATTAGAAGAGGAGATACATCTTCTCAAGGAAAAGGATAAGAACAAGTATCATATTACCGGCAACAGTAAGGCCGTAATGGAATTGAAGGAGCAGATCAAGATCGTGGCCCCGACCAATGCCTGGGTCCTGATTTCCGGCGAGAACGGAACCGGAAAAGAGCTTGTTGCCCACACCATACACCTTTTGAGCAAACGCAGTCACAAACCCATGGTTGAGGTAAATTGCGCGGCAATACCCGAAGATCTCATTGAGAGTGAGCTCTTCGGGCACGAAAAAGGGGCGTTCACTGGGGCGGCCATGATGAGAAAGGGGAAATTTGATTTCGCCCATGAGGGGACCATCTTCTTGGACGAAATTGGAGACATGAGCCTGAAGGCACAATCAAAGACGCTGCGGATCCTTCAGGAGCAGAAATTTGAGAGAGTCGGAGGCACAAAGACCATTGAGGTGGATGTCAGGGTTATCGCAGCAACAAACAAGGACTTGGAGGCGGAAATTGGGAAAGGGCGTTTCAGGGATGATCTCTACTATCGGTTGAATGTCATCCCCATGAGGGTGCCACCTTTGAAAGAACGCATTGAAGACATTCCCGGTCTGGTGGATGTATTCGTGTTGGAATTTTCTCTCATCACGAACATAGAACCGAAAAAAGTGTCAGAAGAGGCCATCTCAACTCTGCAAAAATACGACTGGCCTGGAAATGTCAGGGAGTTAAAGAATCTCATCGAAAGGCTCATGATTATGGTGCCCTCTGACGTAATTAGTGATGAAGATATCCCTGCTCCTTTCAACCGCAATGCCGACATCAAGACAGATTTTGAATCGACCTTTGTGTTAGGATCGCTCAAGGAGGCCAAAGGCGAGTTCGAAAAGGCCTTTATTGAGGCCAAGTTGCGGGAGTTCAACGGAAACATCTCGCAAACGGCCGATGCCATTGGTATTGAAAGGAGCAACCTTCACAAAAAGATAAAGGTTTACCAGCTTGACAAAGCCAGGTCTTAGCCTTAAGGAACGGCTACCTCGAATTAGATCAGGCTGAAGGTGATAACCCGTGTATCCCCCGTTGAATAGATATCACCTTTGGCAACCTGGCTCCCCAACTTAACGCTTCTCCCGATAAGCCCCATATCCGCGTCATCCGGATTGATGTCAATGAGGTTCCCTATAACCCACGCACCCTCATCAATCTCCACCATGGCTACCACGTACGGCGGACGTTTCCCCTCCGGGGCAACGCGTATCACCGTGAAGGTCCGCAAGGTTCCGTTCCCCTTAATACCTGTTACCTCAAGATCGGTTCCGCTGCACTCACGGCATACCCCTTGAGGAGGGAAGGTGACAGCATTGCAGTTACTACAACTTAAGCCTAAAAACTCTCCCTTTTCAAGACCCTGCTGGTATTGGTCAAACGTAAGCGTATATTTCATTTTCTAACTCCTTAGACTTGGTTGAGCAGTTAAGTCGTTGAGTGGTTAATTCGACAACTCAACTATTTGACAACGTTTGTAAGAATGATGTTGCATATGGTTCCCAGGTCTCCGCCCAATGTGTCGACCAGTCCGATCCGGGCCCCTTCCACCTGCCGGGGGCCGCTTTCTCCGCGGAGCTGCTCCACGATCTCCGTTATCTGTGCGGCTCCCGTAGCCCCGATCGGGTGCCCTTTGGCCTTGAGACCCCCGGAGGGGTTGACCACCACCTTGGTCCCATTTAGGGCAGTTTCTCCTGTTGTGGCCGCGTCGTAAGCCTTCCCGAAATCATAGACCCCGAAGCTCTCTAATGCCAATATCTCCGCGATGGTAAAACAATCATGCAGCTCTATTACATCTATATCCTGAGGCCCGACACCTGCCTCCCTGTAGGCCTGGCCAACGGAAGTCTCCCGCACCTTCACCCGGGTGAGGTCTTTCTGCAGATAGAGGGGACCGCCGGATGCCTGCCCCATGCCGGCGATATAAATCGGCTTTTTTACAAGATCTTTTGCCTTTGCCGCATCCGCTATTACCAGGGCGGCAGCCCCATCAGAGAATGGACAGCAGTCGAAAAGCTGAAGAGGATCCGCCACCATCATCCCGCCTAAGACGGTATCCACATCTATCACCTTCTGAAAATGGGCCTTTGGATTCATGGAGCCGTGGTAATGATTTTTGACGGCCACTCCGGCCATGTGTCTCTTCAATTCTTTCAGGGGAACATCGTACTTGTGAGAGTACATGTGCGTTGCCATGGCAAAAACCCCGGGAAATGTGATTCCGGCAGATGTCTCATGCTGTGCCTGCGAAGCCATGGCAAAAGTTCGCGTCGCAAGGGGCGTCCCCATTTTTGTGGCCCTTTCTGTGCCACCGGCCAGGACAACGTCGTAAACGCCGGCCCCCACCAGAAGTGCCGCATGCCGTATTGCCACGGTGGCTGTTGCACATGCCGCTTCAAAACGGGTGGCGGGCGCAGACATGGGGAGTCCCAGTTCTGCATGCGCAAAAGGGGCCATGTGAAGCTGTCCTTCTTCAAAGTCCCCTAAACAGTTTCCGAAAAACAGGGCCTCCATATCTTTTGGTTCGAGGTTGGATTGGGCAATCGCCTCAAGACCTGCCTCGGTAAACATCTCCAGATTGGTTTTTTCCGATACGCCGAATTTAGTCATTGCGACACCAAGTATGGCTACTTGTCTCATGATCTCCTCCGTGAATTGAAGATTGAATATTGAAGATTGAATATGGGCAGCGCTGCTAACATTTATCCAGGATTCAGTGATGAAGGCGCAAGGCACAAGGTACAAGGCACAAGGTACAAGGCGCAAGGTACAAGGCGCAAGGTACAAGGAACTCAACCAGTATCCAGCATCCAGTATCCAGCATCCAGTATCCAGAAACTACTTCGCTGCCATTCTCAACGAGCCATCGAGCCGGATGACCTCGCCGTTAAGCATGGGATTTTCAACAATATGCTGGACCAGTCCTGCGAATTCGGACGGTTCTCCCAACCGCTTTGGGAACGGCACCATCTTGGCAAGTGCCTCCTGTACGTTTTCCGGGAGTCCCCTGAGCATGGGCGTGCTGAAGATCCCGGGTGCAATGGTCATGACCCGTATCCCGTATTCTGCAAACTCACGGGCGATCGGAAGCGTCATACCGACGACGCCGGCCTTTGAGGCGCTGTATGCGGCCTGACCGATCTGTCCGTCAAAGGCGGCAACCGAGGCGGTATTGATCACCACCCCTTTTTCACCATCATCATTCCCCTGGTTTTTCAGCATTTTTTCGGCCGCTAATCTGATAATATTTATGGTGCCCATCAGATTGATCTGTACCACCTTGTTGAAATGGTTCATGGACATGGGGCCTTCCTTTCCCAGGACCTTGGCTGGGATTCCCACACCCGCGCAATTGACCGCCACATGGATGGCGCCAAAGGTCTCAACGGTCTTATCGATGGCCGCCTGAACATCTTCCTCTTTGGTAATATCCGTCATGCAGAAGAGAGCGGCTTCACCTAACTCGGACGCAACCGCTTGGCCCCTTTCCCTGGCAAAATCGAGGATCGATACCTTTCCTCCCTTTCCGATAAAGTTCCGGACACAGGCCTCTCCGAGGCCTGACGCCCCTCCCGTTATTACAGCAACACTCCCTTTAATATCCATATACCTCTACCTCCTCAACTGTTTAATTGAGTAAGCCATGTCCTGTGGGCCTCCGTAGAGGGCCTCCGGCTCCGCTTCCAGCCCGGAGGACTTCCAGGCCGGAGGGGAGAGCGTGGCCCATCACCCCATTTAACACCGCGCGAATATGAAATGCTGCTCTCAGCAATCCCAAAGATTCAGACTACGTGCGGAAAACTTTATACCGCATATGGATCGGAAATGTAAATACCAGATGTTTCAGGCTTGAAAAATTCCGCACAATAATGTGAAAGGATGGTCAGCTATGAGAAATGTTAAATTGTGCGCCCGGAAAAAAGACGATTCAAAAATGCGAGGCATGTAATACCTTGAAAGCGCCAGCGATTAATGGTAATGTCCGCGCTTAGAAACCAACGGGTGTTCTTATTTGGTTTCATCATAACTGCGAGGTTTTTAAGAAAATGAAACAGAAAGAATTCAGTTTTGAGCAAGGACCTATCCGGCCGCCCAGCGAGGCCCGGAGTCTTCTGATTCGGGTGACCCGGAACTGCCCGTGGAACCAGTGTGAGTTTTGCCCGGTGTACAAGAAGCGGAAATTTTCTCTCCGGACGGTCGAGGAGATCAAAAAAGACATTCAGACCATCCGGGATATCGTTGATGATATCAAGGCCTTTTCCTGGAGGCTCGGCTGCAGCGGAACGGTCACTGACGAGGTCATCAGTCCTGTCTTTGGGAGCTCAAATTACAGCGATACCTACCGGAGTGTTGTAGCGTGGCTCTATTACGGCACGGGCGCCTGTTTCTTGCAGGATGCAGATAATATGATTATGAAAACCCAGGATCTGATAGAGGTGTTAGGCTTCCTCAGGGAAAATCTCCCGCAGATCACCCGTGTCACCACTTACTCCAGATCCAGAACCATTGTGCGCAAATCTGTTGCGTCTTTAAAGCAGATACGGGAAGCAGGCTTAAACAGGATACATATCGGATTAGAAACCGCTTACGACCCGCTCCTCAAACTGATGAAAAAAGGGGTAAAGGGGTTTCAGCATATTGAGGCCGGTCAAAAGGTTATCGAGGCGGGGATGGAACTCTCCGAATATGTTATGCCGGGATTGGGCGGACAGGAGATGTGGCAGGAACACGCTGTTGAGACAGCCAGGGCCCTGAATCAGATCAACCCGCACTTCATCCGGCTGCGGAGCCTGCGTGTGCCAGAGAGGGTGCCTTTGTACCAGAAATTGAAGGATGGCACCTTTACTATGCAGACCGACGACATGCTTGCGGACGAGATCAAACTCTTTATTGAGACCCTGGACGGTATTACCAGCACGGTGACGAGCGATCATATCATGAACCTCCTCGAAGAGGTCTCTGGCAAACTGCCTCAGGACAAGGAAAAAATGCTGGATGTGATTCAGAGATATCAGGAACTTCCGGATCTTGAGCGGATCATATACCGGATCGGCCGGCGAGGCGGTTCTTACATGTCAACTGATGACCTGAAGCGCGATCCGGTGACCTATGGTAAGATCAAGAATCTGTTCCACGATATCGCGTCCAGGGAAGGGATGAAAGGGGTTGAGAAGTTTGTCACGGATATGGTGGACCGGTATGTGTGAGGATTGATGATTGGCGATTGATGATTGTTGATTGATGGACTAAACACCGAACAGAAGAGAAAAAATGAGTTATTATCCGATATTCCTGCAAATTGAAGGGATGAGGGTCCTTGTTGTGGGCGGGGGCAACGTGGCCCAGAGAAAGGTGGAGACGCTTTTAGAGTCTGGGGCGTCAATATTCATTGTCAGCAAGGAGTTAACCCCTGAACTTAAACGATTGGTTGACAACGGTGATGTGCGCTTTTTAGGCGAGGAAATGAAGGACGAGTTTTTCGATGACGCATTCATTGTTATTGCGGCAACCGATGACAAGGATCTCAATCATAAGGTCAGTATGAGCGCCCGGAGGAGGGACCTGCTGGTCAATGCGGTGGACCAGCCCGAAGACTGCAATTTTATTGTTCCCTCTGTTGTAAGGAGAGGGGACCTCCTCATTTCAATCTCAACATCTGGAAAGAGCCCGGCCCTGGCAAAAAAGATTAGAGAATTGCTTGAGGCACAATTTGGTGATGAGTATGGCGCCTTCCTTAACCTGATGGGCGGATTACGGAAAGAGGTTCTGGCGCTGGGTCTTTCCCAGAAAGAAAATAGACAGATTTTCCAGGAGATTATTGCCGGGGGGATCATCGAGGCCCTGGCATTAAATGACTGGGAAGAGATAGAATTAACGCTTACAAGGATCCTTCCACCGAATGTTAATACAGAGGAGTTTCTAAGCGGGCTAAAGTGAAAATTCACAGCGAGCGCATTCCCCGCAGCTTGTTGCGGGGTTCTTCAATCAACAGGTAATGGCATCTTTTCGTGGGACCACTATCCGAGGCATTGGTTTGGGGCGAGTAATCAAATGACATCTCTGTGGTTTAATCTGGCACTCTGTTTCGAACTCCTGGCAACAGGCGGGTTTATCGTCTTTATCATCAAACAGCAGAAGTGGGTTTTCAGGTGCTCATACTGGATTCTGGTTACGGGGTTCGTTTTTCACACCTTTTTTTTGGGTTACCGGTACTATCTGTTAGGGGCAGCCCCGGTACTCGACCTCAAGTCCGCGCTGTCATTCTTTGCCTGGTCCGTTATCTGTGTATATCTGGTCGTCCAGGCAAGGTTCCGGCTAAGGGTTTTGGGGTCGTTTGTTGCGCCGTTTGCCGCGTTTCTCATGATTATTTCTTCGGCGATCCCTTTGAGCGAAGGACCTGTAAAGCCCCTTTTCAAAAGCCTGTGGCTCACGATCCACGTAGGAACCGTATTTATCGGGGATGCCTTGCTGGCAATTGCGTTTTTGGCTGCCATTATGTATCTGATCCAGGAACGTCAGATCAAACAGAAGCGTCTGGGCTCATTCTACAGCAGGCTCCCCTCCCTTGCCACTCTGGACAGTATTAATTACTATTCTATCGTTTATGGGTTTCCCTTTCTGACATTGGGGATGATCACAGGCTCCATTTATGCCCAATATGCCCTTGGAACCTATTGGCAGTGGGACCCCAAGGAAGTGTGGTCCTTGATCTCGTGGTTGTTCTATGCAGCGCTTCTTCATCAAAGACTTGCAGTTGGCTGGCAGGGCAAGAGGGCTGCCGTCATGTCCATTGTATGTTTTTCCATATTGATTTTTACCTTTGTGGGCGTCAGTCTCTTGATGGGGGGATATCACAGCTTCAGCAGTATGGGGGCTCGATAAGGACAGTGCTCAAAATCATCAATATCGGCATGAATCATGAGACCGCGTCTGTGGAATTAAGGGAGTGTCTTGCGGCGGAAGCTGATAATACGCTGAGAGCGCTGGTCTCCATGAGAAACCTTGAGGTCCTGAGAGAGGGGCTTTTTCTTTCCACGTGCAACCGGGTAGAGGCCTTAATCATTACGGATGCGGCGGAAGAGGCAAAGAAATCTGTGATTTTGCTCATGTCTGAACTCGGGGGCATCCCGGTTGAAGATTTCCTGGCTTCCCTTTACGTGTATGAAGATATGGACGCGGTCAAACACATATTCAGCGTAGCCTCCAGCCTCGATTCCATGGTGGTTGGCGAACCCCAGATCCTCGGCCAAATAAAAGAAGCCTATGCCCGGGCGACAAAGGAAAAAACATCGGGGGTTATTCTTAACCGTCTGATGCACCGCGCCTTTCACGTGGCAAAGAGGGTGAGATCAGAGACCGATATCTGCGGGGCAGCGGTCTCGATCAGTTATGCGGCAGTTGAACTGGCCAAGAAGATATTTCATCTCCTGGAGGGGAAAAAGGTCCTCCTCATCGGGGCCGGGGAAATGGCTGAAGTAGCGGCCAAACACCTTCTGGCCAACGGCGTCAGTGCGGTGATCGTTGCCAACAGGACGTTTGAACGGGCCGTAGAGGTGGCGAAGCGCTTTAACGCCTTGCCAGTCTCATTCGATGAAATTGGATCGCAACTTTTAGACGTGGATATCGTGATAACTTCTACGGCCTCTCCTGAATATGTGATTACCCATTCACAGGTTAAGAAATCTCTCAGAAAGAGACGCAATCGGCCCCTCTTTTTTATTGACATTGCGGTTCCAAGAGACGTTCAGCCGGAAGTCAATGACCTGAACAATGTGTATCTCTATAACATAGATGACCTGAAAGGCGTGATCGAATTTAACATGGCGCAGCGGAAAGAGGAGGCGGTCAAGGCTGAACGTATTGTAGAGGAAGAGGTTACAAAATTTGAAAAATGGCTCAAGACCTTAGCGGTGGTTCCGACGATCATCTCATTACGGAATAAGGCAGAATCAATCATCCGGGCTGAATTTGGAAAAAGCGGCGCTGTCTTGGGCGAACTGACGCCAGCCCAGAGTAAGGCAATAGAGACCCTGACCCGATCAATCGTGGAAAAAATTCTGAATGACCCTATTGTTTTCTTAAAAGGAAACGCAGGACGATCAACCCGTGATACATATCTGGACCTGACAAAAAGACTGTTCAGTTTAGATGACATAGAGGCTGAAGAGCTGATGAATAACAGATTGCATTGATGGAAGAGAACGACCCGGTTCATGCCGGTTGCTCGATACTGAAAAGCGGGAGGATGAAATGGACCTGGCTAAAATGATCCAGACCCTGAAAGCGCATCATGACTACCCCAGGATGGGGATGATCGCAAGCCATTTAGGGGTGGTCAGAGAGACTTCTCTGAATGGGGGCATTGTCAAGGGAATCGAGGTGCAATTTAATGAAGATGTAATAAAGGAAATCGTTCATGATACAAAACGATTACCTGGAATCATTGATGTATTAGTTGAAACTTCCGACGGTCGTCTGAAGGTGGGTGACGAGATTATGGCCGTGGTCGTTGGGGGAGACACCCGGGAGCACGTATTTCCTGCCCTGATAGATACGGTGGACAGGATCAAGAAGCACGGCGCAAAGAAAAAGGAATTTGCCGCCATCTGATGAGCGGTTTCCCCGCAGGATCTTCGACAGTTTTCGGGTGTCAGGTTTCAGGGCTCAGAGAATAGTCAATAGTCAATATCACTGGAGATGGGATATGGGTATGGTAGATATTACCGAAAAGCCGGTGATCCGGCGAAGGGCAGAGGCTGGTGGAAAAATCATCATTACTGAGGGCACCCTATCGAAAATAAAGAAAGGGGAGATCAAGAAGGGGGATCCTTTTTTGGTGGCAGAGGTCGCTGCCATGAACGCAGCCAAACAGACCCATCTTCTGATCCCCCATTGCCACCAGATCCCTTTGGATACGGTGAAGGTAACCTTTGAAATTGCTGAGAGATCGGTTGAGGTTAGATGCCTTGTGAGTGCCCGGGCACGCACAGGCGTTGAGATGGAGGCGCTTGTAGGGGTTTCTGTTGCATTGAATACCATCTGGGACATGGTCAAATACCTTGAAAAAAACGCGCAGGGCCAGTACCCTTCCACGATGATTACGGATATCAGGGTGCTGAAAAAGGAAAAGGGCAAAGAAGATGAATAGATTAGCGGTTGTCGTATTTTTAATCCTTGGGATATGTTTGGGGTCTGAGTTTTGCAATGCTGAAAAGGCGTATGTGGTGAATCCCTCCAAAATTACCCTTCGAGAGGGACCCAGTGTGAAGGAAAAAATTGTTACCATGCTCAGTCAGGACGAGCCTGTGGAGGTCTTAGCGTCCCAGGAGGGTTGGAGCCATGTTCGCCTTTTGACCCCGAACCGGGAAAAAACCGAGGGTTGGGTGGTCAGTGGATTCTTAGCCAACCGGGTTCCGTGGAAAGCCCAGGCCGCATCATTGAAAGAGGAAAATGCCCTGTTCAAGGAAAAGCTGGACAAGATTGAGAGTCAGTGGAGAGCGTTGTCCGGTGAGAGGGAGGAGATGAGGGGGAAACTGGAAAAAAATGCGAAGACCCTTGATGAAATTCAGAACAGTTATCAGACCCTGAAAAAGGAGGCCAAGGGCTTTCTGAAACTCAAGCAGGCCTATGAGACCGCAAAGGAAAAAATGGAGGCTGCGCAGGCAATCGCGGAAAAATTAGCGAAAGAAAATTCCGCGCTGGAATCATCTCAGAGGAATAAGTGGTTTCTCACCGGGGCGGCTGTCCTGCTGGTGGGTCTTATTTTAGGCCTTGTTATAGGAAGAAAAGAGAAAAAGCTGAAATCATCATATTACTGATGCGTGGGCCCAGGCCTAAGGGATAAGGCTCAAGGCGTAAGGCGTAAGGTGGACAACGAGACTTCAGGGGTTCAAGGTTCGGAGGTTTCCCCGCTCCGAGTGGGATCTTCGGCCAGCACCTCTCCGACCCGTAGGATTTACGAGCCGGTGCCCAGAACCCAGTATTCAGTATCAAGTATCCAGTATCCAGCAACGAGCATCCAGTATCCAGGATCCAGCATCCAGTATCCAGAACCCATCGGGATCTTTTATGGGCAATCACCCTTATGCAGCGCATCGAAACGAAGCGCCGACATGCGAGATCATCACCATTGGCAGTGAGCTCCTGTTAGGCCAGATCGTGGACACAAATACCGCCTATCTGGCCCGTGAGATGAATAAGGCAGGGATCATCATCCGTATCAGGACAGCAGTAGGTGACCGTGTGGATGAGATGAAGGAGGCCATCGGGGCTGCCCTGAAGAGGTCTCATCTGGTGATCACGACAGGGGGCCTTGGACCTACCCTGGACGATGTCACACGGGAGGCTGTCTCACAGGTGGCCGGTGCCGGTCTGGAATATAGACAGGGCCTGATGGATGAGATCGAGCAGATGTTTCGCCGGTACGGGTATGAAATGCCGGACAACAACCGGAGACAGGCTTATGTCCCGGCCGGCAGTATTGCCATTTCAAATCCGGTGGGGACGGCCCCTGCATTTATAAAAGAGATACAGGGAAGACCGGTGATATGTCTACCCGGGGTTCCAAGGGAACTCAAATACCTTATGACCCATGAGGTAATACCCTGGGTCCGGAGGCGATTTGATCTTGCGGAGCATGTCATCACGTATCATGTCCTGAAAGTGGTCGGCATCGGTGAAAGCGGGGTTGACAGACTGATCGGCGACTTAATAAGGCCGGGGCAAAATCCTGAGGTAGGTCTCCTGGCTTCTCAGGGAGAGATCAAGATCAGAATTGCGGCCGTTGCCGATGGAGAGCGCGGGGCACAGGCCCTTATTGAACCGGTCGAAACGGAGATTCGATCGCGCTTAGGGAACAAGATCTTTGGTCAGGGCGATGATACACTCGAAGGTGTGATTGATTCGCTGTTGAACAAAAAGGACCTTACGCTTGCTCTCCTGGAAACCTTCACGGCCGGTCTGGCAGCGAACAGGCTTTTCACTGCGCCATCATCACGATTGTTGCAAAGTTGTGTCATCCCGGATCAGAAACGGGTTGCAGAATATCTCTGCCAGGGGAACGTCGTGCTGGAGGAGAGCGCCGCGATAACTGCGGCCCTCAAGGTGAAGGAAAAGGGGAGGGCGGATGTGGGTCTCGCGCTCTTGGGTTTCATAGAAGGGAAAGAAAGGAATCTTGTTCTAAAGGGTTGTGCAGCGGCCGCAGGTGATGGGATCGCAAAGGCCTTTTCATGGGAAATGGGAGGGGATCTCTTTACCCTCCAGGCAAGGGGCGCTGTGATCGGTCTCAACACATTACGGCTTGCCCTGTTGTAGGGCGAGAGCTTTATTCCAACGATGGAATACCTGGTCCTTCCTGCGATCTTTATTTCCTCTTTCAGACTATCTGCCGATTGATCTGCCCGGCGATTACCATACCGATCATGAACATTGCTGCCATCACCGCACCCATATAACCCCAGTGATAAGGGGCGAGTGCCGTGGTTTTGAATACGATATTCATCACCGGCACATAGACAACCGCCAACTGGAGCAACACGGAAAGGACGATGGCCCCCAGAAGATATGGATTAGAGAAAAAGGAAAGTCTGTACTGGGTACGGATCATGGTAACCCGCACCATCTCAAGCATCACGATCGATGTGAACGCCACTGTCCGCGCGACGGTCTCGCCTTCGGAAAGAAATCTTTGAAAGAGAAAGAGGACTCCCGCCGCCATGAGCACGGATATGATGACAATGTTTATGGCCATATTTTTCGTTATAATCGGTTCACCGGAACGGCGCGGGGAGACATCCATGATCCCCTTTCGTATGGGGTCAACCCCCAGGGCAACCGCGGGAAGCCCATCCGTAATAAGGTTGAGCCACAGGATCTGTGTAGCCAGAAGCGGCATCACAATGGCGCCTGAAGCATCTCTGAATCCGATAATCATGGCGATGAAAAGTATCAGGACCTCTCCCAGGTTACTCGATAGCAGATAATTGACGAATTTCTTGATATTTTCGTAAATAGCCCTCCCTTGCTCCACTGCCTTTACGATTGAGGTATACTTATCATCAAGGAGCACCATGTCAGCCGTTTCCTTGGTCACGTCTGTCCCGGTAATCCCCATGGCGATGCCGATATCCGCCTCTTTGAGCGCCGGTGCGTCATTGATGCCGTCTCCGGACATGGCAACCACTTCCCCTGTCTCTCTCAGTGCCCGAACGATCCGTATCTTGTGCTCAGGGTTTACCCTCGAGTAAATAGAGGTTTCGCAGACAGCATTTTTCAGGATCTCATCATCCATCTTTTCAAGCTGTTCTCCGGTGATGGCATCCCCCTCGATACCCAGTTGGTTGGCGATGGCCTCTGCCGTCAGCGCGTAGTCGCCGGTAATCATGACAGACCGGATACCCGCCTTTTTGCACCTCTGGATGGCGCTTTTTACTTCCTCGCGGGGGGGATCGATCATCCCCTGCAGGCCGACAAAGATAAGCTCACTTTCATCGGATGTATCAACATTCCTATCGGAAGTGAGCGGCTTATACGCGAAAGCAAGCACCCGCAAGGCCTGAGACGAAAACCGCTGGATCGTTTCATTAATGGCGTTCAGGGTTTCATCGGTGAGGGGGAGCACCTTTCCCTCGGTGTTTACCTTCGAGCAGAGTTTCAGCATCACGTCAGGTGCCCCCTTGGTGTACATGACAAGCCCTTCGCTGGTGCGATGTACCGTGGATTTTCGTTTTCGCTCAGAATCAAAAGGGATCTCATTTATTCTCGGGAACTTCTCTTCCAGGTCGGCCTTTTTCATTCCTGCCTTGGCAGCGCTCACAATGAGGCATGCCTCTGTGGGGTCGCCGATGACACCCTCTTTTTCAGACAGGGCGGCATCGTTGTTCAGGACGCCGATGCGCAACAGAAGCTCGGCGGGTGAAGCATCTATTTTTTCGCCCGAGGAAAGAAACTCTCCGGAAGTCCCGTATCCCGTTCCCGTGATATCGACGACCGTGTTGTTGACAAACAATTTTGTTACCGTCATCTCGTTGCGTGTCAGGGTCCCCGTCTTGTCGGTGCAGATGACCGTGGTGCATCCCAAGGTCTCCACGCTGGGAAGGCGTTTTACAAGTACGTTCTGTGCCACCATCCGCTTCACTCCGAGGGCCAGTGCGATGGTCACCACAATCGGAAGGCCCTCCGGAACGGCAGCCACCGCAAGACTCACACCCACCATGATCATCTCAAGAATATTCCCGCCCTTGTAGATACCGAAGGTGATGATGATCGCACAGATCACCAGCGTCAGGATTCCGAGCTTCCGCCCCAATCTGTCCAGCTTTTTCTGAAGCGGGGTTTCATCGTCCTCGACAGACGCAATCGATTCGGCGATTTTTCCCATCTCAGAGTCCATGCCGGTTTTCACCACGACCGCTTTACCCGAGCCATTGGTGACATTCGTACCCCCGAAGACCATGTTCCTCATGTTTCCCAGCGTAATCGTATCATCTATCGGCATCGAATCCTTGCTCACCGTGTGGCTCTCACCCGTCAACGACGACTCCATGACTTCTAACAGGTATTCTTTGATGATGCGGGCATCGGCGGGGATCCGGTCCCCGGCCTCGAAAGCGATCAGATCGCCGGGAACCAGTTCGCTGCTGCTGATTCTCATCTTGCGGCCATCCCTGATGACCGTGGCCTTAAGGGCTGCCATTTTCTTGAGCGATTCGATCGCCTTCTCCGCCCGGTATTCCTGAAAGAACCCGAGAACCGCATTCACGATAAGGATGGCGATAATTACAGTGCTGTCGATATATTCCTTTAGTATGAATGATATGAAAACAGCAGCGATGAGAATGTAGACGATAAAGCTGTTGAATTGGGCCAGGAAAATCCTGATAGGAGAGATCTGATGGCCGCGGCGTATCTCGTTGGGGCCGTACTGAGCACGTCTTTTCTGTGCTTCCCGCTCACCGAGGCCGTTTAGCGTTGACGATACATGTTTCAGGACTTCTTCAGATGTAACAGAATGGAATTTCATTCAATTCTCCTTGATGGAATTCGGTCCAAACCCAGGCCTCACGGTCTGGCAGTTTGCCGGTGATCATTTTAAAACGCATAAGTGTTACGTTTTGGTCGACGAAAGGTGGATTTAAGGAAATGAAGACAGTTAAGCTGAAACAAACGAAATAATCAATATAATTCGTTTCTTTCCATCCCAATGTATGGTTATGGACAGACGACTGCCGTAGAGCGGGGTTTTGTATTTTGTGGCCCCGGGAAAAGCGTATGGTAAAAGATATGGTATTCAAAGCGGGAATAAGTCAACAAAGTCCCTCCTTTTTATCTTGTCTCTAAAAAGAGACAGGTATAAATTAGGCATGGAAGGT
>JACNIU010000299.1 GCA_014382905.1 Desulfobacterales bacterium | reverse complement strand
CCAGCATCCAGTATCCAGCATCCAGTATCCAGCATCCAGTATCCAGCATCCAGCATCCAGTTAGTGCGGCCATGACATAAATTTCCAGTAGCCCAATATCGTCCAGAACCACAGGACAAGCCATGCGAGAATGGTTATAGGGAGCCCATATTTTACAAAATCGAAGACGCTAAGCAGTCTCTCGCCGGTCTCAGGGTCTTTCCCCATACCGAATGCTATCGCATTATTGGGGGTGCCCACAACCAAAAAGTTGGCAAAGGAAGAAGAAAATGCACATGATAACCCCAACTTCCACACGCTGACACCGGCTAAACTGGCCATGGGGAGAACGATGGGGCCGAGGGCGGCCACCGTGGCCCCGTCACTCATGAAATTGGTCATGATGCCTGTTAACAAACTGACCCCGATCACAAGGCCATCGCCGTGAGATATACTCTCCGGCAGCAAAGACACAAAGCTGTTGGCCAACCAGAGGGCGCCGCCGGTGAATTTGAGACCCACACCCATGGCACAGGCGGCGGCGTACAGGCCCACCACATCAAAGGCCACGCCGTCCTGGATATCGTCCCACGAAATGATCCGGCAGAGAAACATCGCGACCACTGCATAAAGGGTGGGGCCCCCCAGACCGGCATGTTCCCCCAAGATGATCCACGCGGCGACCAGGCAGACAAGGATGACCGACATCATGGCCTCTTTTCCTCCGAACTTGGGCATCCTGGCCACTTCCGCCTTTACAACCTCGCTCGGGTTCACCCCTTTTACCAGGAATTTGGATTTGAGGCGGATATACATATACGCGCCGATGATGACGGCCGTCACCGGCACAAAGGGCATGCCATATTTCATCCACTCAAGGAACGACATAGGGTCGCCATACTCCATCAAATAGCCCATCATGATGGCATTCCGTCCCCCTGCGGCTGGAGATCCGGGACCCCCGTGGTTAGCGGCAAAACAGATGCCGAGCAGGAGGAAGACCGCCAATGCCCTGTCCTTTTCTACCCCGTACATTTTGCAGGTGACTTTATAAACACCCATCAGGACGGGGATGAGGAGGGCCACCAAGGCGTGCTCGGACAAAAAGCTTGCAGTCATTGCCAAGAGAGGGAGAAATATAAAGGCAAAGGCCTTGGCGCTCTTTATTCGGCTCAGGAGGATCAGCCCGATCCGCTTGTCAAGTCCGGTTTTCGCAACTCCCACGGCCACCGCCAATATGCCAAAGATAAAGAAGACGGCGTCCTGCATATATGCCTTGGATATCTCATTGATGGGAAGGATGCAAAAAAGATAGAGCAGCACGGCCACGAGGAGATCGGTGGCGCCTAATGGCAGGGCCTCGGTCCCCCAGAACAAAACGGCCAAAAAGAATATGGCGAGCATCGTCTTGGCCAATTGTGCCACCTGCCTGTCCGTAAAAAGGGGTTCGGTCTCGGACTGTGTCGGCTTACCTTGCGCCTTTGCCCCCTTGAAGGCGTCGGGGCGGAGCTTTTTATTGACAGTATCTGTAATTGTATTGCATCCCCTGCCTAATTCGTAACCGGGAGGTTTTACCTTACTCACCAGATCGACCATGCCCTGTGGGGGAGGGGCAATCACAAGCCCTGCAAATACAAGCGATGCAATTAGCAAAAGAAGAGGCTTATATCCCGGTTTGTTTGCCCAAAATCCCGATTTAGTGTTGGTGTCAACCGCCATGTGATGAGCCATATCTCCCTCCTTAAAATGCCTATTTACTTCAACATGTTCCTATTGTGACGAAACATTTTCCACAATACTCACCCAAACCCTTGTTTCGGGACCCAGGCGACATCCGCATTTTACACATTCGGGCGGAGCGCACGTTGCCCGGCCCGTCCACCCCCTGTCAACGGCCTCGGAATGAGAGCAGGTAAAGACGACACTGCCATCAAATGTAGGGGGTAAGGTCAGGGCAGAGGGTCGCACACCAAGGGAGCAGGGAGCATTTTCCTTAGTGAACCGGTCAGTGTAGACGCAAGCTTTGTGCCAAAAAGCACATTGCCCAAGGAATCATATAAATAGTTCAAATAATTGGTATTATTGGTGTATGGGAGATGATGGGCGATTCAGGGGGAGAAGACTGCTGTCGATATTTTTTACAGATTGTAAAGGGTGGGGATAAACGAAGATGTCACCATTTGGAGCGTCATCTTCAAGATCTGAGACCTCCATGGCTTGGGGCGGTTGCGGGGCGATCAAGCCCTGCGGTTGACTATGTGAAGCTTGATCGGATATGATGTCATTCTATCTTATTTTCCCCCAGGGTAGCGCCTAAATCTCGGGGGGCGAGTTGAAGGTTGCTGGCCCTGACCGCTGAAGATTGAGAATGACCGATGACGAATGTCCAACTCCTAATATTGGCGTGCCCCTTCAGGGGAAGAAGAAAGAGGCAGCGAAATGAAGGCCATGGTATTGAAGGGGATCTCCAGTTTTAAGGAGAACAGAGAGCCTCTTCAAATGTTAGACCTGCCGGTCCCGATACCGGGGAACAGGGAGGTACTGATAAAGGTATCGACCTGTGGGGTGTGTCATACCGAATTGGATGAAATTGAGGGAAGAATCCCGCCCCCCCGGTTTCCGATCGTCCTTGGGCATCAGGTTGTTGGCAGGGTAGCGGAGACAGGCAAAGGAGCAGATAGATTTAATACAGGAGACCGCGTGGGAATAGGCTGGATATATTCTGCCTGTGGGAAATGCGAATTCTGCCTTCAGGGCAATGAAAATCTGTGCGAGGATTTCCAGGCGACCGGCAGGGATGCGGATGGCGGATATGCAGAATATATGACCGTCCCGGAGGACTTCGCCTTCAAAATCCCGGAGGCTTTTTCCGATTCAGAGGCAGCACCCCTGCTGTGCGCCGGGGCCATCGGCTACCGCTCACTGAGGCTGACGAACATAAAAAACGGACAAACCTTAGGCCTCACCGGATTCGGGGCCTCAGCCCATCTTGTGCTTAAGATGGCCAAACACAGATACCCGGCATCAGAAGTGTACGTATTTGCAAGGAGCGAAAAGGAGCGGGCGTTTGCCAAAGAATTGGGGGCGGTCTGGGCCGGTGGCACAGAAGAGGAATCCCCTGTGAAACTGGACTGCATCATAGACACCACACCGGTCTGGAGGCCTGTCGTCGAGGCCTTGAAAAACCTGAGAAGCGGCGGAAGGCTGGTCATTAATGCCATCCGTAAAGAAGATTTGGACAGGGAGTATCTCCTGAATCTGGACTACCCCGCCCATCTCTGGATGGAAAAAGAGATCAAAAGCGTGGCCAATGTGGCCAGGAGGGATATCATCGAATTCTTAGACCTTGCCGCCCAAATTCCAATAAAACCTGAAGTCCAGGAATTCGCACTTGACGAGGCGAACAACGCATTGGTAGAGCTTAAGGAACGTAAAATTAGGGGTGCAAAGGTCTTGAAGGTCTCAAAGGTCTCATGATATGGAATTTGAACACTTATTTACCGGCAGCACTTTAAGCAAACTGTTTCCAAGCGACCGAACAAATCTCTTTTTCGACGCAATGTACGGAGATCCTTCAGAAGGGGCCTACGACATCAGCCTTGTATTCAAAGGGCAAAACCGCGACACACTGCATTTCGAGTTTCACCTGAAGCAACGGCCGGGGAAATGCTTAGTCTGTAATCTCACCTATGGGTTGCCGGAAGTATTTTCACGCCATCCAATTATAGACATCAAAGGATTAGTTGAGAAAATTAATCAACTGTTAGGTGGTCAATGGAGATGCGCCGGCTGGCGGCTGGGCCTCATACGGGAGGTATCCAGTGAACTCCACGTCCTCCCATTACTGATTTCTATTGAAAAGTGAACCGGGGTGTGCGGTATTCCCAGATGTTAACCTGATAAATCCCTATCATCCAACAGATTCTCGATCCCCTTCTTGAACGGGGGGCGGATCACGCCCTTTTCCGTAATGATGGCGGATACGTATTTGGCAGGAGTGATATCAAAGGCCGGATTCAGTGCCATGACCCCTGAAGGACCTATCTGCAGTTTCCCAAACCGGTAAATTTCTTCCGGACCCCTCTGTTCCACCGGAATCATATCCCCGTTCTTGATGGTTGAATCTATGGTGGACAAGGGCGCTGCCACGTAAAAAGGGATATTATGCGTCTTGGCTAAGACGGCCACCTGGTAGGTGCCTATCTTATTGGCCACATCTCCGTTTGCGGCAATCCTGTCGGCCCCCGTGATTACCAAATCAACCTTTTTCTGCCGCATCAGATAACCCGCGGCGTTATCCGCAATCACAGAAACAGGGATTCCATCCTCCATCAGTTCAAAGGCGGTCAACCGGAGACCCTGGAGCCACGGCCTGGTTTCATCGGCAATCACCTGAATCTTCTTTCCCTTCTCATGGGCCGCTCGTATCACTCCCAAGGCGGTCCCATACCCCCCGGTGGCCAATGACCCGGCATTGCAATGGGTCAGGACGGTTGCCCCCTTCGGGATAAGGCCTTGACCATGCATCCCCATTTTTCGGTTGTTCTCGATATCTTCGGCTAAGATCTTTTCCGATTCCTGTCTCAGGAAGGCCTTGATCTCGTCCAGAGGATGGTCTGCCATCCCTTCCGCTAACCCTCTCATCCGTTCAACGGCCCATCTTAGATTTACGGCAGTAGGCCGGGCATGCACCATCTCTTCGCCGATCTCTTTGAATCTGGCGATAAAAGCGGCAGTGGTCTTGGCATGGATCGCCCTGGCGCCTATGGCCATGCCCATGGCGGCTGCCACACCGATGGCAGGGGCGCCCCGGATCACCATTTTTTCGATGGCCTTGATCACATCCTTATACCCCTTGCAGATGTGCCACTCAATCTTAGACGGGAGTTTCCGCTGGTCGATCATCCTGATCTGCTGCCCATGCCACTCAATGGTAGGAATCATCGCATATCCTCTCTTAAACGATCCTCTCCACCCACCCATAAGGATCTGGTTTACGCCTGTATTGAATGGCAACGATTTCGTCATAGAGCCTCCGGGAAAGCTCGCCCATGTCTCCTCCGGCCACGATATGGTCCTCTCCCTTGTATGTGATCTGGCCCACCGGAGATATCACTGCGGCCGTGCCTGTGCCGAATGCCTCTTTTAATGTGCCGTTCTTGGCGGCTGCGATGACTTCATCAATGGCAAGGGACCGCTCTGACATCTTCATGCCCCATTCTTTGACAATTCGAATCACGGAATCCCTTGTAATTCCGGGCAGGATACTCCCGTTTAAGGGAGCGGTGGTCACCTCATCCTCGATGAGGAAAAACATGTTCATGGTCCCTACTTCTTCCACATATTTCCGCTCGGCCGCATCCAGCCACAAGACCTGGGTAAAGCCCTTTTTCTTGGCCTCTTCGGCTGCCAAAAGGCTCGCGGCATAGTTCCCGGAGGTCTTGGCTTCACCGGTCCCGCCGATGGCCGCCCGAACGAAAAAATCCTCCACATAGATCTTGACCGGATTGAGTCCCTCCTTGTAATAGGCCCCCACCGGACCGATAATGATGTAAAAGAGGTAAGACTTGGCCGGACGAACCCCTAAATGCGGCTCGGTGGCAATCATGGTCGGTCTTATATAGAGAGAAGTTCCTTCGCTTCTCGGCACCCAATCCCTGTCTAACAAAATGAGTTTTTTCATCCCCTCCATGGCAAGGTCAACCTCCACTTCGGGCATGCAGAGCCTCCTGGCCGATCGGTTGAGTCGCTTAAAATTCTCTTCGGGCCTGAAAAGATATATCCCGCCATCTTCCCCCCCGTATGCCTTGAGACCTTCAAATACCTCCTGGCCATAATGAAGGACCATGGCGGCGGGGTCAATGGGGATGGGGCCGTAAGGCTCGATCCTAAAGTTGGACCAGCCCTTCCCGGCTTCCCAGTCCATCTTGTACATGTGGTCGGTCACGATGTCGCCGAAACCGAGGTTGGACTCGTCGGCAGGCTTTTTTCTTCGCTGATTCCCTTCTGCTTGTGTCACTTTGATTTTCATGGTGCTCTCCTTCATAGGATTTCTATTTCTCTCACAGAGACCACAGAGGTCACAGAGCCTTTTTGTGTTTTCTCTGTGTACTCTGGTAATATATGA
>JACNIU010000297.1:11520-30860 GCA_014382905.1 Desulfobacterales bacterium | reverse complement strand
GTGTTGGGGGCGTCTTAGGCTTTGTACCGCTTATCATGTTCATGTTCTTTGCCATCGCTATTATAGAGGACTCGGGATACATGGCAAGGGTCGCCTACATGCTGGACAGGGTGCTTCGCTGGTTCGGGCTGCATGGCAATTCTGTCATGGCCCTGGTGGTGAGCGGCGGAATCTCCGGGGGATGTGCGATCCCGGGTGTCCTGGCGACAAGGGTCCTGAGGGACCCCAAGGAGAGGATCGCTACACTTTTAGTGGTTCCGTTTATGAACTGCGGGGCCAAACTGCCTGTATATGCCATGCTCATCGGGGCCTTTTTCTCCAAAGACAAGGCCAGAATGATGTTTATCCTGACCCTTCTTTCATGGGGCTTCGCCCTCTTTGCCGCCAAAATCATCAGATCAACCGTCCTGAAAGGTCCAAAAACACCGTTCGTGATGGAGCTTCCCCCTTATCGGGCCCCCACCATCAGGGGCCTCTTCATCCACACCTGGGAAAGGACCTGGCACTATATGAAGAAGGCAGGGACGGTCATCCTAACATTTTCCGTACTCTTGTGGGCGATGATGACCTTTCCCGGCCTCTCTCAAGATCAGATCAACACCTTTGAGACACAGCGAAAAGAACTTGCCAGCGCCTTTTTCCACTCTCCTGACATCAAAGGCATGGTAAAGGGTGAGAAAGACCTAAGCGCCCTAAATCAGAAAGCGGCCTCCCGGTACCTGGATTTCAGAAGCCGGATGAATTATATTGGGACACTACAGCAACAGGCGGCCCTTAAGCGGACGATCGCAGGATGGATCGGGCAGCGGTTAGAGTCAATTACGAGGCCCCTTGGTTTCGATTATCGCACCAATATTGCATTAGTGGGCGGCTTTGCCGCCAAAGAGGTCGTGGTCTCGACTCTTGGCACCGCCTATTCCTTAGGGGCGGTAGATCCAGAGGAAACCGGTTCCATTTCCGAACGGCTTAAGCGGGATCCCAACTGGAACCCTTTACAGGCCTTTACACTGATTGTTTTTACCATGCTCTATGTCCCCTGTATCGCCACAGTCATCAGTATCCGCAAGGAAAGCTCATGGGGTTGGGCCGGGTTTTCTATTCTCTTCAATCTGATTGTGGCCTATGTCGTCTCTCTCTGCATCCGGCAGGCGGGAATGGCATTGGGGATGGGAGGGGGGTAGGACTTTGGATTGCAGATTGTAGATTGTCGATTGAAATTCCCCTTAACAACCGAATAACTATTGAATAACTATTGAATGACTATTGAATGACTATTGAATGACTATTGAATGACAAAAACTTATAGGAGAGTAAGGAATATATGGAAAAAATGCCGATTACAAAAGAGGGCCTCGAAAAGCTGAGAGAGGAGCTCCAACGGATGGAAAGAGAGGAAAGGCCCAAGAATATCAGGGCCATTGCCGAGGCCCGGAGTCACGGCGACATCAGCGAGAACGCAGAATATCACGCTGCCAAGGAAAGACAGTCTTTCATACAGGGAAGGATCAACGAATTAAAGGTCGCCTTAGGCAAGGCGGAAATAATAACTGTTGACGGGGGCCCAACCGATCGTGTTGTTTTTGGCCGGACGGTCCTTTTATATGACCTGAATACCGAAGAAGAGGTGAGCTATCAGCTTGTCGGACTTTATGAATCTGCTCCTGAAAACGGGAAGATATCCATAGAATCGCCTCTGGGCAGGGGCCTGATCGGGCGAATGGTGGGGGACGAAGTGAAGATAAAGATCCCTCGAGGAATCCAGGAATTTGAAATTTTAGAAATCCGATAAGGGCTCACTCAAGAATAAGTTCGCAGAATTGACGCTCAGATTTAGGTCGGATTTGGCTGTTGCGATTGAGTGAAACCACAGCAATAGTGAACTATTTCGAGGACTTCACGATTGAGCAGCAGCCGAAGATGACCTGAAGCTGAGATGTAAAAATGTGAAATTAGTTTTGAGTGAGCCCCAAGTCCCTGAAACAGCAATGGACAAGATCGCCCAGAACACAGCCGTAACCATTAGATACACCATGAAGACCGAAGCCGCCCGTGGCGAGTTTAAGGAGCGCCCCGAGGAGGAGGTCCGGTTTATATTTGGCGTTGAGCTGCAGGTCCCGACTCTTGAAAAGGCCTTGGAGGGTTCAACGGCAGGCCAGAAGTTCAGCCTTCAGATACCACCTTCCGAGATCTATGGGGAGCATGACCCCTCTCTGATCAGGGAAATCCCCAAAAAAGGCCTGATCAAGAAGCGGATCCGGGAAGGGGAATTCTATCGGCAGATGAAGATGGGGAGTCTTGTGTCCTTCAAGGTCCTTGAAATCAGAGAGGATACGGTGCGAGTGGATTTCAACAGGCCCATGGCCGGGATCTCTGCTTCCATCGATGTGGAGGTGGTGGCGATCAGGCCGGCGAGCGAGGCTGAAATCGCCGCAGCACGGGAGAACCAACGCAAGAAAAGCATCGGGTGTGGATAATGATCAACAGAATTTTCATTCATGGCCTGGATAGCAGCAGCAAAGGGACCAAAGGAGTCTTTTTCCGGGAAAAATACCCTGATATGATGATCCCTACCTTTACCGGAGATCTTCAGAAACGGATGATAAAACTGAATGGTATTCTCTCCGGCAAGTCGGATATCAGGATCGTGGGGTCCAGTTTTGGTGGTCTCATGGCCACCCTGTTTGCGTTAGAGAACGGTTCTCAGGTCAAGCGTGCTATCCTCCTTGCACCGGCCATCAATATGATCAAGTTTGCCTCCCACAAGAAGGGGAGGGTTTCCGCGCCGGTCCGGATCTACCATGGAAGGGGTGACGACGTCATTCCTCTGGCAGAGATAGACCCCATTGCCAGGGAAATCTTCACCGATCTCTCCTTCACCATCGTCGATGATGATCACTTTCTGCACAAGACCTTCAAGGACCTGGACTGGGACACCCTCCTTGCCTGAGTTGGATTCTCCTACCTCTTACTTTTTTGAACAGCCTCCACCTGAGACGCATACCAGTCTATCTGTCGGCAGACACCCCTGATGATCCGCACCTCCCGTGCCCTGAGCGGGAGCCTTGAAAGAAACCGGCGGATATTCAGGATCCAGTGCTCCGGATTCTGGGGATCGATAAAACCTATCTTTAAAAGCACATCTTTGAGGTGTTCGTACATCCCCTCCAATTCAAAGCTGTTGGCAAGACGTGGCTGGACCTCAGCAGGCGCATCCCTTGCGGCCAAGAAAATTTCATAACAGACGATGATGACAGCCTGGGCCAGATTCAGAGAAGAAAAGCCCGCTGTGGGTATTGTGATGATGGTGTTGCAGTGGCGGAGTTGATCGTTGGAAAGCCCCCGGTCTTCGGGCCCAAAGAGAATAGCCACCCGGTTATTCTGGGAGATGGAGATAAGATCCCTGGCAAGGGTCCGGGGTTGGGACATGGTGGGTCTCAAGGCCCCGGTACGGGCAGTGGTCCCCACCAGATGGTGATAAGGGGCAAGCGCTTCCTTCAGGTCATCAAAGACCTCCATTCTTTCTATCAGATCGATGGTGCTCCCTGTCGCTGTTTTGAGCACACGGCAAAGATCGCAGTTCTTGGGTTCTACCAAAACAAGTCTTCTCAGACCCATGTTATTCATAGCACGGGCCGCAGCCCCTATATTTTCGGGGATCTGGGGTCGAACCAATACGACTGCAATATGATCAAGAACAGCTTTCATGTTTACAAGACAAGTGCCTAAAGCAGACCAAGTGTCGAGTGCCTAAAGTTTAAAGTGCCTAAAGTTGTGGTATGCCTTCGGCGATGTATTTTCAATAAAGACAAGCATGACGGGTTCGTGAAAAGTCGAAAATTCCCTCTTTCTGTCATTCCGGCGAAAGCCGGAATCCAGTGCTTTCAGGCAGTTACAAGTCACATGGACTCCGGTTTTCACCGGAGTGACGACTTTTTACGAGTTCATCAAGCTTGTTTCGGCCAACAGCCGAACTGGGGCAAAAAATGGTGAATTTTCTTAACTTTAGGCATTTTAGGCACTTCAAACTTTAGGCATTTCCTTAAGTATATCAACAATCCTGGCGGTTAGTTCATCGCTGTCAAAGGAGAATGACACCGTCCCCTCATGGATGTCAAAGGAGAGAAGCGTGCTGTTATACTCCTTTGCCACGGTTTCCAACATTTCTCTGAATTGTGCGGCATAGGGGTGGTCTGGGCTGTCCACGTCTTCCCCAAACAGGTCCACCTCAAAAAAGCCTGCTGGTTCTTTCATTCTTCAGTTGCTCCTCCAGAATATGGCGGTGCCCGCAATCAGTACAATGGCCCCGAACATGAATATTGTCCCGAAAGGGAAAAAGTCAAGAAGCACCCCGCCAAGCACGGGCCCGGCAAGCATGCCGAGACTGTGGCCGAATGCAAGAAAACCCATTATGGAGCCCATTGCCTTGGTTCGCCTCCCTTCAATCACACCCATGGCCATTATGGCGGGGAAAGATATACCGCCGGCTAATCCAAAAATTCCGTTGGCAAGGATCAGCGCCCCAAAGGAATCGGCCCTGTCCAGGTAGAGAACTGCCAGGGTCGCCAAGATTCCACCCGAGAGGGTCAATGCTTTCTTGCTGAAACGGTCCGCTAAATACCCCATGGGCACCTGCAGAAGCCCGGCTGTAAAGACATTGATCATTACCACTGTCCCGATGGCTGAACTGGAGAGGGCGAGCCTAACATCGGCCAGGAGAGGCAAAAAGGCCCAGGTAATACCGACGGTGGTGGTAAAACAGGCCCGGAACGCGAAGAGTGAGAAGGCCGAGGGGATCTTCATCAGCTTCATATATGAAATGGGTTTTTGTGATCCCGAAGGGCTGTTTTTTCCCGGGATGGTTTCTGGCGGGAGGAACAAGAGACAGAGCATGAAACCGAGAAAGGTCAGTATTCCCATACCCAAAAATGAGGCCTGAATATTGAGCCAGTCTTTTACCAGCCCGCCCATTACCGGTCCGGCGCTAAGGCCGCCATATAGAGATATGTTGAACAGACCCATTATGCGTCCTTCTTTATGCGTGGGCGTAATCTGTCCGACGTAGGCCTGGGCTACCGGAAGGATCATGGCCGAGGCAAACCCCTGCCCTAATCTGAGGAGTATCAGTGTCTCAATGGTTGTTGCAGCAGTATAAAGAAGAGATGTCAAAAAATAAGCTAAAAGACCGACCGTTAAAAGGGGTTTTTTTCCTTTCCGGTCTGAGAGTTTCCCGAAGTAGGGGACAAAGATGGTCCTTGTTAGTGAAAAGGCCCCGAATATAAGACCTACCTGAAGACCTCCTGCCCCGAGGTCATGGGCATATACGGGGAGCAAAGGCGCGACAAGACCGGCCCCCATGGTCGTTACAAAGACGGCCATGAAAAGGGTGATGAATATCTTGACGTTGATATGCGTTGTCTCTGACACTCCGTATCTTCCTTACTGCTGCCCGCTGGCCCCGGCCTCAGTTGTGATCAACGTCAAGAGGCCTTACAGGGCCTGAAAACATCATCATTGACGGGACAGGGCATTTTTATTATTGTTCCCGATTGAAAAAAGGTTGTTCTCTTTATCATTCATCCTCATTTCAACAACTTAACCACCAAACAAGATCCGGAGTCCTTCATATGGCAAAGCACGTCTGTCCTCCGTGGGTCGGATACCTGCTACTGTGCCCTCTCAGGAAGCTGCTGGAAAACCCTGACAAGATATTAGGGCAGTTTGTCCGGGAGGGAATGGTCGTCCTGGAGCCAGGCTGCGGCATGGGTTATTTCACCCTTCCCTTAGCCCGCATGGTCGGTCCGGAGGGCCGTGTGGTTGCAGTGGACATACAGGGCAGGATGCTTTCTGTGGTCAGACGCAGTGCCCGCAAAGCCGGGCTTCTCGACCGGATTGATCTTCGCCGGATAGAAACCGAAGGGTTAGGCCTGGAAGACCTTTCAGGGAGGGTGGACTTTGCTGCGGCCCTCCACTTAGTCCATGAAGTCCCGGACCAGGCCCGGTTTTTTATTGAAATATGGAATTCCCTTAAGCCCGGGGGCAAACTCCTTGTTATGGAGCCCAGGGGCCACGTCTCCCTGGATCGGTTTGAGCAGACCGTCGCCACCGCGGAAAAGGCCGGATTTAAGCAGGAGGTACTGCCCCGGAAGATACGGGATAGATGCGTCCTCCTTGTCAAGCCAGGCAACGGTGTCTAAGGGGAAAAAATCATAACAGCGCGGTGACCACGACCCATAAACCCTCGGTGTCGATCGGTTTGGCAATGTAATCATCGGCCTCAGTGGACATCCCGTCAGCATGGGTGTAGGTGGTCGTGGGGACTGCTTCGCCCACGGCGGTGAGAAGCACGATCGGGATATCACGGGTCTCTTCACGCGCCTTTAATTCAGCGCAGAGAACATAGCCATCCTTCCTCGGCATCATCACATCCAAGATAATCAGGTCCGGACGACGCTCCCTGATGGATTCCTCCCCTTCCACGCCGTCATAGGCCCGGCCTACTTCGCATCCCTTGCTCTCTAACATCATCGCCACGGTTTCAACGAGATCAGGATCATCGTCTACAACCAGAATATATTTTTCCCCCATTTGGAAATCTCCTTTTGCTTTGATCATTGGCTTCCCCGTGAAATTCTTGTCCCGGCCGGGTTATCGTACCCCAGTGTTTAGTCCGCAGCGATCTTAGGGTTCACTCAAAAATAAGTTCGCAGAATTGACGCTCAGATTTAGGTTGGATTGGGTTTCTGCTCCGGTACCTTACCCGGAACGATCGTCCATCGTCAATCATAAATCGTTACAGTTGGTTCGACATTTTGGATTCGGCATATGGGACGACAAACAAATCACAGATTACTCATATGAAACCTGAAATTCGAAAATCGAAAAGCCCGCGACCCGCACTGGATGCTGGATACTGGATGCTGGATACTTGATACTGGATGCTGGATACTTGATACTGGATGCTGGATGCTGGATACTGGATGAACCCGCAATTCGCAACCTGAAACCCGCAACCCGCAACCTGCAAGAGGCAGCGCTCGTGAGAGAACTTTCGTATCGTCCTGAAACAATCATTCGTAAGTTTCCGGGCTTTGAGATGAAAGCTTGACGTAGCGCAGCATCTTGGTTTAATCATACCCAGACGCATCATGGGAAAATGTAGAATAAAGCCCCCCGAAGAGATCAAAGGGTGTGCAGAATCCGAATCTCTCCTTGAAAGGAGGTAAGTACATGCCAAACGGCCAGAAAGACATCCAGATAAAATTTCCGGATAATTTGCAGGGAGGCGCGTATGCCAACAACATGGTGGTCTCGCATACGAAGGAGGAATTTATCATGGATTTTCTTATGATAGCTCCTCCCGCGGGCGCCGTCATCTCAAGGGTTATTGTAAGTCCAGGTCACATGAAGCGGATCGTCGCAGCATTACAGGATAATATTACAAAATATGAGAAGATGTTTGGTGAAATTCCATTGGCAGAAGAACCCAAGCCAAACATTGGGTTTCATTAAGGAGGAGATGATGGATGTAAAAGAAGCAGTGGTGGCGAGAAAGAGCATCCGGGCATTCAGTCCTAAACCGGTTCCAAAAAACGTTTTGGCAGAAATTATGGAGACCGCCCTCTGGGCCCCCTCCTGGGGCAATACCCAACCCTGGAAACTCACGCTGGTCGGCGGGGAGACGTTAGAGAAGATAAGAGAGGCGTATGTTGAGAGGTTTGCCACAGGGGAGCTCAGCATCACCACCCCTGACTACCCGATGCCCACCGAGTTCGGTCCGATCCAGAAGGCGCGATACCAGGGCTTGGGAAGGGGCCTGTTCCAGGTGCTGGGTATCGCCAGGGAGGATATAGAAAAAAGGAACGAGTATTATCGAGATATGATGCGCTGTCTCGGGGCGCCACATGTCATCTATCTCCATCTCGATCGCGGGTTCAATCCTTACGCCCTGATGGATGCCGGCATCATCCTCCAGACCATTGCCCTTTTGGCTGTGGAGCAGGACCTGGGGACCTGTTTTTTGGCCCAGTCTGTCAGATATCCGGACATCGTCCGTGAGCACACCGATATACCGGATGACCAGCTGTTAGTAATGGGAATGGCCATTGGGTATCCCACTGAAGATCATCCTCTAAATCTGTTCAGAAGCGAACGGGGGAAGCCCGAGGAGTTTCTGAGTTATCTGGATGTGTCTTAACTCATTACTCAGGACAGAGGGCCGGGAGATCCTCAAGGCGGGTGATGGTGTAATCGGGCTGGGGGTCGTCCGGGGTCATGACCGATTCCCCGCCATTGGTGAGGAGGACCGCCATTGCCCCGGCCCTTTTTGCTGAAATCACATCAAAACGGAAATCCCCCACCACCAACAACTCCTCAGGAGAAATCCCCATCTCCGCTGCCACCCGGATGACGCCTTCCGGATGGGGTTTCGGGAGTGACATCTCACGGGTGACAATCGCGTCAAAATCATCGATGGTAATGCCCTTGAATCTTTCAAGCGCCTTCCTGATCGGATTCAGCCTGCTTCTGGTCAGAATGCCCATAGGGATCTGCCTTTCCTTGAGGACAGAAAGGCATTTTTCCGCGCCCCTGTTGGGTCGGCAGATTTCTGCCGCCCGATCCTCCTCTTCCTCTAAGATCTTCTCAAGCCGGGCCCGAAGATCCGGGGGCTGGGTATCCAGGAACTCAAGGATCGGCTGGTCCAGAGGACACCCCAACGCCTTCTTTATGGCAGGAAAATCGAGGGCCCCCGGACGAGTCAGGGTTCCGTCAAAGTCGAATAATACACCTTTGATCACCATCAGAACTGAGTAGCCTCATCCCAGACCGGGGGACGCTTCTCAAGGAACGCGGTAAACCCTTCGATTGCATTGGTGCTGACACCGGCCATGGCCATCATCTCCTTTGCGTACTGGTAGGCCTGCCACTCGGTCATCTCAATCTGAGAGTAAAAGACCTGCTTGGACATATAGATGGCATACTTACTGGGTTTAGCGATCTCCTTAGCCCATTCCCAGGTCATTTCATCTAATCTGTCATCAGGGAACACGCGATTGACGAGGTGGAAGGCTTCGGCCTCCTTAGCCGTGTACAGATTGGCGGTCATGAGCATTTCCATGCATTTTTTCTGCGGCACTGCCCTGCTGACAGCTACCGTTGGCGTAGAGCAGTTATAGGAGTAGATGAGACCGGTCATGCCGAATCTGGACTTCTCTTCACCGGCGGTAATCAAATCACACCCCGCCACTAAGTGGCATCCACCGGCCATGGCAATACCCTGGACCTGAGCAATAATGCACTGGGGAGCGGTACGGATGGTGGTCATCAGGTTAAAGGAGGTCTGGAAAAGCTGCCTGATGGCAGAGAGGGGCTGGTTAAGGATCTCTAAGCGGTCATGGCCCGCGCAGAACACATCTCCGACAGCCTTGAGGATAATAACCTTTGCATCGCATCGTTTGCCCGCATCCTGGAGGCATGCGATAATCTCTTCTTCGAACTCCTGACCCAGGGCGTTCCGCTTGTCCGGCCGGTTAAGAGTCAAGATGCCGATCTCTTCTTTTTCTTCGTACGTCATGTACTTGTAAGCCATAAATTCCCTCCTTTCTGTTTTACAAGATTGTATTGTCATTCATAGTCATTCGTCGTCATTCGCTTCGCTGTCATTCGGTTGTCATTCGGCCTGCGGCCGTCATTCGGTTGTCATTCGGTTGTCATTAGTCGTTGGACCTTGGACTTAGGACATCCGACATCGGACTTTGGACTTTGGACCTCGGCCCACCGCCTACTGCCTACCGCCTACCAACCACTACTTCCCCCATTCCCTCTCCCTCAACAGACGCCTCAGGGCCTTGCCTGCTGCCGAACGGGGAATCTCATCCACAAACTCCACGGCCACCGGCACCTTGTAAGGGGCCATTCTCGGTTTGCAGAACGCTCTTATCTCCTCCAGATTACTCTGCTCTCCCTCATTGAGCTGGATAAAAGCCTTGGGGGCCTCCCCCTTGAGTTCATCAGGGATCCCCACAATCACCAGGTCCCTGATCTTCGGATGGATCAGCATCATATCTTCAACTTCAGAGGGGAATACCTTTTCGCCGCCCACATTGATCATATCCTTTTTCCGGTCAACAATATAGGCATATCCATCCTCATCCATATATGCGATGTCTCCGGCGTGAAACCACCCATCCGGATCAAAAACCTCTGCCGTGGCCTCAGGCTTGTTGAGATACCCATTGGTCACACAGGTCCCCTTCACACACAACTCACCCTGTTCGCCGGGAGGGAGGGTGTTCCCCGCATCGTCCACCACCTTTATCTGGGCGTCATCCATGCCCCTGCCGCAGGAACCGATCCGGGTCTCGGTATACGGCACGGTGGTGCCCACACAGGAGGACTCGGTGAGACCCCACGCCTCGGCATACCGCCAGTTAAGCCGTTCCTCTATCTGACGGATCAGGTTTTCCGGCATCTTGGTCGCCGCAGACAGGCAAAAGATCACCGATGAGATGTCGCGCTCAGCCAGGCCTGGCTGTTTCAGGAAGAGATTATACATGGGTGGCACCCCCTGAAACACGGTGGGTCTCAGCCTTTCGATGGTGTCCAGTGCCTGTTCCGGGTAGAAGCGCTCCACCGTAATCACCGTCCCGCCCCTCGAAAGAGTCCCGAACGTCCCGTTGATCAAACCCCAGCAATGAAAAATCGGGGTGGCCACCATCGTAATATCATCCGGCGTGAAATGCACCCTGCCGAATTGAGTACAGTTGTGCCATATGTTGAGATGCGTGGCCATGACGCCTTTTGGCCAGCCCGTGGTGCCCGATGTGTACATCAGATGGCACAGGTCGCTCCCTTTTGTCTCCACCGGGTCAAACCGGTCACTCTCCTGTGCCAGCACAGAATCAAAGGAGGGATAGCGGTCTTTACCCGTGTCTCCAAGGAGGATGATTTTCTCCAGGGAGTCGAGATCCGGTCTCACCGCCTCGATGATCGGAAGCCGTGAATCGTCGACAAGGACGGCGCGGGTCTGACAGTCTTTGAGGATGTAGGCCACCTCCTGTTCCCGGAGCATGGCATTGACCACGTTCACCGTCAATCCGGCGCGCACTGTCCCTAAATACCCGATGATCAACTCCGGGAGGCTGGGAAGAAAAAGGGAAAGCACATCTCCCCGTTCTAAACCGATCTTGAGGAGACCGTCTGCAGTCCGCGCGATCAGGTTGTCTAATTCAGCGTAAGAGATACGGCGGTCACCAAAGATAATGGCTGTTTTCCCGGGGTTTTCTTCCACATGGCGTTTGATGATATGGGATACATTCATAGGCGCCTCCTCTAACGCTTGCTGATCCTGTTATTTTTTGATATGACTTGGCATCTTATGAAATAGATCTGAAAATGTCCATCTCCAAACTCCAAACTTGAGACACTTTCCCGGTTTATCCGGCCTAAGAGGAGGCAACATTCCATGCACAGAGATCACATCCCCCTGGGGGTCGGCTTTTATCCGGACTGGTTTTACAAACACTACGGTATATCGTTTGGCAGGGAATACTACTTTGATCCCGAGACCCGGATCCAGACCAGAATGGAGATAGAAAAAAGGCTTTTTGAGCGGTTCGGAGATGTGGGATTAGGCAATCCCGATCCGGCGCCCAAACCCCTTATCACATTCGGCATGGTCATGCTCCCTGCGATCTTTGGCTGTGAGATTGTGTATGAAGATGCGGCCCTTCCGTGGGCAATGCCCCTCAATCTTTCCGAAGATGACGTCATGAAACTGGAGGTGCCGGACATATTCAATTCCTACCCCATGACCGAGATGATCCGGCAGATCGACTATATGAAAGAGAAATACGGAAACGTGGTGGGGGATATCAACACGACCGGTATTCAGAATCTGGCTCTCAAGATCCGGGGCGATCAGCTCTACTTTGACTTTTATGAAAACCCGGAACTGTGTCATCATCTCCTCAGCATATGCACGGAATCTATTATCCGGCTCTTCGAGTTCAACCACAGGACCACGGGCACCGGGGCCATAGATGTGACGCCCATGTGCGATCCCAAGCTCTATGTGTTTCCCAACTGCACGGCCGAGCAGATCTCTCTCAAGGACTATGAGGAATTCATCCTCCCATATGACAACCAGGTGGCCGACGTCTGTCACCCGATCGGAATTCACCACTGCGGCTCCGTTAACCAGGTTTTGGACGGCTATGCAAAGGTGCGGCATTTGGAATTTATCGAGATCGGTTTCGGATCGGATGTGACAAGGACCCGCGAGGTGCTTGGCCCGGAGGTGGCCGTCAATGCCCGCATCAGCCCTGTATTGATGAAGAACGGCACCCCTGAAGAGGTCGCGGCAGAGGTGAGGCACCTCATAGACAATGGTGCGCCCCTCAACAACTTTTCTATAGACACGGTCGGCCTGACCTACGGCACACCGGATGAAAATGTCAAGGCCGCGCTCCGGACAGCGGCAGAATACGGGAGGCTTGACCACAAGCCCTCTCCTGTCTCTGTTCCTGGCCCTGGCGCCGGGCGCGTCAAATATGCGGGGCCCGTGGAAACGACCCTGAAGACCCCCACCAAAACGGTTGTGATCGGTCCCGGCCATCCCATGGTTATTATCGGCGAGCGGATTAACCCCACGGGCCGGAAAGAATTGGTACACGCCATCGAAGAGGGGAACTTTGAACGGGTTCAGGCAGAGGCAATGCGTCAGGTAGAACACGGGGCCCACGTCCTGGATGTGAACGTGGGCATATCCGGCATTGATGAACCGGAGATATTGAAGAAAGCGATTCTTGCCATACGCGAGGTCACGGATGTGCCCCTCTGTATCGATTCCGCTCTCCCCAGGGCATTAGCGGCCGGCCTCGAAGTCTATGAAGGGAAGGCGTTGGTCAATTCGGTCAACGGTGAAAAGCAGAAATTGGACCGGATCCTTCCCTTAGTCAGGGAGCACGGTGCCGCTGTCATCGGCCTTACCATGGATGACAACGGCATCCCTGAAAAAGCCGAAAAACGGCTTGAGATTGCCCGGTTGATCGTGGAGCGGGCTGAAAAAATGGGAATCCCCCGTGAAGATGTTATCATTGATCCCCTGGCCATGGCCGTCAGCGCCGACCACCGGGCCGGGCTGGAAACCCTCAAGGCCCTACGCCTGATCAGGGATGAACTGGGGGTGAACCAGACATTGGGTCTTTCCAACATATCTTTCGGTCTTCCGGACCGCACATCCATTAACGTCATGTTCCTTGCAATGGCTATCCTGAACGGTTTGACCTGCCCCATCCTGGACCCCACGGTTGCGGAGATGAGACGGGCGACAGTGCTGGCCGATCTCCTGCTGGGCAAGGACCCGTTCTGTATGACGTATCTTTCCCTCTCCAGAAAACCCACGCAAACAACCCCTGAACAGCCGGAAAGAGAAACAAACGTCCTTGACCTCCTGAAACTGGCGGTCATCAACGGAAATCGAAAGATCGGTGTTGACCTTGCACAGAAGGCATTGGACTCCGGCGCAGATCCCCAGGAGATCATCAATGATTATCTCATAGCGGGTCTCAACAGGGTGGGTGAGCAGTTTGAAAAAAAAGAGATCTTTGTCCCACAGATGATGATTGCGGCCAGGACCATGCAGGCTTGTGTTGATCTGGTCAGGCCCTTTTTGAAAAAGGATCGGCTTGAGCATCATCTGGGGACCGTGCTCATCGGAACCGTCTTCGGTGACCTGCACGACATCGGGAAGAACCTGACCCGTCTCCTCCTGGAAAGCTCGGGCTTCAAGGTCATCGATCTCGGTGAGAATGTTCCCGCCCAGAACTTCGTTGACGCCGCGATAAAACACAATGCCGCTGTAGTGGGTCTGTCTTCTCTCCTGACGACCGGCGACCCCCATGTAAAGGAGACAGTGAAAGCGCTCAAGAGCAGCGGCCTCAAGGATACGATCAAGGTCATCTGCGGAGGGGCCGCCCTGACACCCAAGTTTGTCTTGGAGACCTGCGGGGCAGACGCCCATGCAAAGGACGCCGCAGACGGGGTGAAGAAGATCAAAGAGATGTTAGGGGTTTAGGAACTGGGAGATTGTAACATGCCAAGCATTATTTTTCGACCCTTGGATAAATCGATCCCAATACACGGGCCCAGCAATCTATTGGATTTGGCCCGCAGCTACGACATTCCCCTGAAGTCCACATGCGGAGGGAAAAAGATCTGCGGGAAATGCAAGATCATCATTGAAGACAGCGATGCCCCCCTCCCGGCCCCTTCCGAGCATGAAATAGAGACATTCGGGGATCTCACACAAAAGGGCTATCGCCTGGCCTGCGAAACCGTATTGACCGAGAGGGCCATTGTTCGTATCCCGGAAGAGAGCCAGTCCGGCCGCCAGGTCATCCTGACCTCCGGCACCCATCATCCCTACCCGGCACGGTTAATCCCCAAAGTCGAGTCCTATTACGTGGAAGTGCCGCCACCCGTACTCGTTCCCCTGATTTGTGATCGTGAAAGGCTTGCAAATGCCTTGGCTGAAGCTTATGGCATAAAACGGCTTCGCATTGACCCTTTTGCATTGCGGAAACTCCCCCGGGCGTTACGTTCGGGTCATAAAGGGATCTTTGCCGTTATCCGGGATAGAAAAGAACTCGTCGATCTCCATGCCGATGGGGAAAAGGAATTGCTCGGGATGGCCTTTGATATTGGAACCACGACAGTGGTCGGTTATCTTATGGACCTCAACAGCGGTGAGGAGATCTCCGTCCAATCTGCCCTCAACCCCCAGATCTCCTTTGGGGATGACGTCATTAGCCGGATATCTTTTTGTCAGGATAGTCCCGAAGGTCTTGACAAATTGCGCGCAAGTATCGTTGCGTGTCTGAATCAATTAATCGCCGCGGCATCAGCCGAGGCCGGGATCGACCCTGCCCGGATCATGGAAATAACCGTGGCGGGAAACACGGCCATGCACCACCTCTTTGCGGGCCTTGACCCGAGGTACCTGGCAATGGCGCCCTATCCCCCTGTTCTTCAGGCGGCCGAAGACTTTAAGGCCAAGGAGTTGGGACTTAACGTGGCCCCCTCGGCCTATGTCCACCTGCTGCCTCTCAAGGCCGGTTTTGTAGGGTCCGACACCATCGCATCCATCCTGGCCACCGGAATCCATAAGAGCACAATCGAAACCCTCCTGATCGATTTAGGCACCAACGGCGAAATCGTCCTTGGGAACCGGGATCGGCTCCTCTGTTGCTCAACGGCTGCAGGGCCTGCCTTTGAAGGCGGGCACATACGGTTTGGGATGCGTGCCGCGGCAGGGGCTATCGAACGGGTCAACATCGACCCTGTCACGTTTAAGGTTCGTGTGAAAACCATACACGGTGAGCGGGCCAGAGGCCTGTGCGGCTCAGGAATCATTTCGGCGGTGGCTGAAATGATCAGGACCGGAATCATCTCAGACAAAGGCGGGTTCAACAGAGGCCTCGCCACACCTCGCCTTCGGAAAGGAAAGTACGGGTCGGAATTTGTCTTGGTCTCTTCATCCATGACCGATGTGGGTGAGGACATTACCATAACCGAAAAAGATGTTTCCCAGCTTCAGATGGCCAAGGCGGCCGTCTATGCCGGGGCAAGCCTCCTGAACGAACTTGGGGGCAGAAAAAAAATCGAGCGTATCCTGTTAGCCGGGGCCGGAGGAAACTATGTGGATCCATTAGATGCGTGCACGATCGATCTGTTTCCGGGATACAAGACCGCAACCCTGACAGGCGTGGGGAATGCGGCCATTCACGGGGCATGCCTTGCCCTGTTAAACAGGAACAAACGAAAAGAAGCAGAACGTATCGCACGAAAGATGGCGTATCAGGAGCTTGCGGCATTGCCCCGTTTTCAGGAACTCTTTGTGGAAAACATGGTGTTTAAGCAGGCAGGGGGAGTGTAGATTTTCGGGTTGCGGGTTACGGGTTGCGAGTTTCGGGTTACGGGTTCATCCAGCATCCAGCATCCAGTATCCAGCATCCAGCATCAAGTATCCAGCATCAAGTACCCAGTATCCAGCAAACGGAGGCAGTGTATGCCGGAGCTATTTTTTAAAAAGGAGCGTCAGGTCGAATCTCTAATTAACCAGTATTTAGAGCACCTGGCGATGAGCAAGAACCATTTTGGCGAGGCGATGAACATCTGTCTCAACAAAGGCCTGTGCGATGATTTTGACTTCCGGACACGTCTGACACACAAGTTCGAATCCAAGGCCGATGATGTTCGGGAAAAGATCAAAGAACTGATGTACGGCAAGGCCCTGTTGCCCGAATCGCGCGGAGATATCATGGGCCTCCTGGAGGCCATGGACCAGATCCCGAGACTCTTTGAACTGGTCCTGCAAATGATCAAGACCCAGAAGCTGTTAATCCCTGAGTTTATTTCACTGGAGATCAAAGAGCTTCTGGAAGTCTCCATGGATAGCTGCGAACTGATGCTGAAACAGGTAGACACCCTTTTTCAGAGGACTGAGGGGATAAGGGCCCTCGTTGCCACCATCGATCACAACGAAAGCCGTTGTGACCATATCGAGCGCGGCATCATCACCAAGATCTTTGATTCAGATCTGGATCCCTTTCAAAAGCTGCAACTCAAAGAGATGATCGTCAATATGGGTGAGATTCCAGACCAGACCGATCGCATATCCAAAAGGGTCAACATCATCAGTATGAAGAGGCGTGTATAATGCTTTCCCTTTTGGGCGGGATTTTTTTAGGGTGGTCCTTAGGCGCCAACGATGCATCCAATGTCTTCGGATCGGCCGTGGCGGCGAAGATGATCAGGTTCTGGACAGCGGCCGTACTGGCATCCGTTTTCGTCCTATTAGGAGCGCTCCTTGAAGGCGAGGCCGGAATCGAGACCCTTAAAGATTTGACCCCCCTGAACCTTGAACAGGCGGTGATCTTATCGGTGGCAGCCGCTGCCACAGTGACCATCATGACAGTTTTCAGTCTCCCGGTTTCCACTTCCCAGGCGGTTGTGGGCGCTATTTTAGGGATCGGACTGCTGAACCAGGACATCAACACCCCTGGTCTGGGGAAGGTCGTGGCTTGCTGGTTTGGTACACCGTTAGGAGGGATGATCATCTCCGTTATCCTCTACAGGCTGATGGCATTCTTCTATAACAGGCTCAACATCAACATGTTTCAGTCTGACAGCCTGCTCCGCATCTCGTTGATCGTCGCAGGATCATATGGTGCATATGCCCTCGGGGCCAACAATGTGGCCAACGTGACAGCGGTCTTCGTAGCCGCGGGCAAATTGACTGTCTTTTCGGCCGTTCTTCTCGGGGGGCTCAGCATCGGCCTTGGGATTCTGACGTTCAGCAGGAGGGTCATGGAGACGGTCGGGAGGAGACTCGTGAGGCTGGACCCGTTTTCAGCGCTTATCGTGGTCCTGGCCGAGGCAATCACCGTACATTTTTACACTCTCCTGGGCGTGCCGGTCTCAACTTCTCAGGCAGTGGTCGGGGCCGTCTTAGGCGTGGGTATTGTGAAAGGGATCAGCACGGTGCGGAAGCGCACGCTGATAAATATTCTCTTCGGCTGGTTTCTCACGCCGATGGTAGCTATTATTATTGCCGTATGCATCTATTTTGCAGTTCATCTCTATTATATTCCGCCGGGTTGAAAAAACTGCCTGAGGTTCAATCCTCTTCTCCTCTGTTTCGCTTTTTCATCATTTTAATAAATTGTTCCAGATTCCGTTGAGAGCCAAAGGCTTCGTTGAAGAACTCGTCGCTCCAGAGATCGAGCCCCATCCTGAAGATATGATGGATCAGTTTATCCGCGCTATCAGGTCCCTGTATTCTTAAGACCTGATAAAGGAGATCCTCGGGCACTTTAATGGGATAGAGCGCCGACGAGGCGGCGTCTTCTGTTTTCATATACTCCTGAATACTCTTGAGTACCTTTAGATTGATACGCTTTCGATTGTACTCTTCCTGGTCCATTCGGTGATGCCTCTTTGGAAGTGCCTAAAGTGATCTAAAATGCCTAAAGTGCCTAAAGTACAGCAAGTTCCTTTTTCCGTTGTCTGATCCTGAAATATTCAGTATACCCCGCTTCCCGGGCCAGGTCCAGGGCTAACGCAAACCTGTCTCCCACGTCACCGGGGGAGTGAGCATCGGACCCGAAGCAGACGGGAATTCCTCTCTCACGTGCCAAGGACACAATCATGGGCGATGGGTAGATTTCGCCGACCGGCTTCCGGAGTCCCGACGTATTCAGTTCGATCCCCATCCCGGCCCTGGCCATACGGTCAAGAACCGGCCGGACCATGTCTTTCAGGTCCCTGTCACTGGGCCGGTACCCGAATTTCTTGGGAAGATCCAAATGACCGACCGCATCAAAAAGGCCACAGTCAACAAGCCTCGTTACGACTTCAAAATACCTTCGCCATGTGGCCGTTACATCTGCAGAGTCCCAGATATGGCGCTCCTCCGGGTTATCAAACCCCCACCCGTTAATAAAGTGCACCGAGCCGAGCACAAAATCAAACCCCTGATCAGGGAGCCATGAACTAAGAAATCGCTCGCATCCCTCATAGTAGTCCGCTTCAAGGCCCAATAAGACACCCGGGGGCTCACCATCCTGAACCATCGAAATCCCCGCCTTGTACGAAGGAAACTGGTTCAGCGTCATCCGGTGGGCCGGGTCATATCCGTCCGGGTTGGGTGCATGATCCGCAAAACAGATTTCAGGTATCCCCTGCTTCTTTGCCCCTGATCTGTATTCTCCAACGCCCCCTTGAGCGTGCTTACAAAGGGCGGTATGTATGTGATAGTCTGGAAGCATATTCATTCCAAGTGCCTAAAGTTTGAAATGCCTAAATTTGGGGAGATGATTCTTTTTTGCCTATAGATGTAAAAATGGCAAGTCCCGCCTCGCAGGACATTCTTCGTATTCAGGCTTGACTTTGTTCCAGGTTAACCAGCCAGTTCCTACGATTACCTCCAGCCAATACATAAAATCTTTACAGATAAATTCCACCGGTCAAACAGGCCCTCCAACTCACTTTAGGCATTTTAGGCATTAGATCACTTTAGACACTTCAACTAAATTGCCACAGCCATAAAATGAATGTCAAGGCGGAAAGGAGGGTGATCATGGATATGGCGGCTGTAGCCAGATCGGTTGAACCGTCCATTTCGCCGGCCATCACAAAGGTAATGGTGGCAGTGGGCGCGGCTAACAAAATCAGGCCGGGAAGAAACTGGGCCGGGTGGATGTCTGAGAGGCGATAGGCCAGGACACCTAAGGCCGGAAGAACTAAGAGTTTCAACAGCCCTGCCGCGAGGACCAGCCTGA
>JACNIU010000297.1:0-10887 GCA_014382905.1 Desulfobacterales bacterium | reverse complement strand
CCTGAGGGTATGAAGCTGCGCCAGTTCAGGAACCATCCCAGGAGGATAACGATAAATATGGGACCGATTGTATTGACAACGTGTAGCATGATTTACCTGAACCGAATAGGCCGGAGAATTGACAGAAGTTTGGAGTTTGGAGTGCCTAAAGTGCCTGAAGTTACAAGTGCCTAAAGCTGCCGTTTGTTTTCACGTTTCAGGTTTCGGATTTCGGGTTTCGGTGTTCAAGTTTCCAGTTCCATCCATCACGTTTCACTCCTCACCATTTCAACTCAAACCGAACGGGGACCCGGACCCACATCTCCACCTTCTCTTGGCCGATACTCCCCGGCTCGAACAGCCATCTCTTGACCGATTTCACCGCAGCCCTGTCCAGAACGGTGTGCCCGCTGGATTCCAGGACACGCAGATCGTCAACTTTTCCGCCGCTGTTAACCAGCACCTCTAAGAGCACCGTGCCCTGATATCCCCTTATTCTGGCAATCCTGGGATATTCGGGCCGGGGATTTTTTCGGTAGGCGGGTCTTGCCCTCTGAATTTCCCGGACCGCCGGTACTGAAGCGACCTTCTCTCCCGCTTCAGGGGCGACATCGCCCATAAGCCCGGGGATATCAGGCAAAGGATCAAGGATGTCTGTCTTGCCATCTCCGGTCGGGGAAAGCGGTTCCGGCCTTGGCGCAGCTACCCTCTTTTTCTTCTCCGGCTGCGGCAGCTTTAGAGGAGGCTTTACCTCCTTTTTTTTGGGCTTCACATCCGGCTTGGGAAGAGATTCCGCCACCTCTTTCCTGGGCGACACAAGCTTCTCAGGTGGCTTTGGGATCTCTCTGGGAGGCTCCGGCGCGACAGCCGGCATGGGCGCTGTTACTTCAGGCGCATTCACAACCTCGTGCGGGACGGGTACGGGATATTCTAATTCTGGCCCCGGTCCTGCCTCCGGCTCCTGTCTGATGGCCAATGTAACAGTGATAGCTTTGGGTTTTGCAGGGGGTGTCTTGCTCAGCAGCCCTGGACCAAACCCCAGAAAAAGCCCGTGGATCAGCAGGGCCAGCGCTGCTGCCAACACGAAACGTTTCACCTTGTCTAATCGACCTCCGCCTGAAGAGAAATCCGCTCAAGCCCCGCCATCCTGATCTGATCTAAGACCTCAAAAAGGTCCTGGTATGGAAGGCTTCGATCGGCAAAGAGGAGGACACTGGTCTCTTCGGACCCCTTCGCCTTTGCCCTCAAGACCGCCGCAAGGCGTTGCACCGGGACCGGTTCCTTATCTAAATAGATGGACCCGTCCGATTTGACGGTTACAGACAGGACGGAGTGTTTATCGATCTTGGCCGTGGTGGATGTAGGGAGCGTCACCGGCAGGGCCCGATGCACGGCCATGGAGAGCATGGCATAGATGAAGAACACCAGGAGGAGAAAAACGATGTCAATGAGAGGGAGCATCTCGATGCGGGCCTTCCGCCCTTTTTCAAGGCTTACTTTCATGCCGCCCCCCATCATGTGATTTCTGTGTCAATTTCTCAAACACAATCTCTAAACTGGTGCCGTATTTCTCAATGGCCAATACGGCGTTCTCCACGCGGGAATTGAAGTAGTTGTAGGGAAAAACAGACAGGATAGCGATCCCCAGGCCTGATGCAGTGGTAATCAGGGCCTGGGCAATACCGGCGGTAACCGCCTCGGGGTGCTCGATCCCGCTGGCCCCCAACAGATCAAAAGAGGTGATAATCCCGATGACCGTCCCAAAAATGCCTAAGAGCGGGGCCACGGTGATCATGGTGTCTAACACGGACATATAGCGGCGCATCCGCTTTACCTCGTCCGCGCCGGCCGATTCCATGGCCTTGGCCATGGAAAACTCCCTGTGGACGATCCCGGTTACCAGAATCCGGATCACATAATCCTTGGATCCTGCAACTTTCTCCCTGACCGCTTCCCAATCGCCCTGCCGGCAGAGTTCCAGGACCTGGTCCACCAACGGCGGATCGCGCCGCATATCCTCCCTGAGCCAGAAGAGCAACCGCTCGATAATCACGGTCAGGGCAATCACCGAACAGGCCAGCAGCGGGTACATGACCGGCCCGCCCTTTACGAATAGGTCTATCATATCTGAAGTTATAAATGCCTAAAGTTTGAAATGCCTAAAATGCCTAAAATTACAAATGCCTAACCCGCAACCCGGAATCAACTTCAATCTGCAATCTCCCAACTCCCAACTCTTTTCTCAAATACCACATAAACGGCGATCAAATCAAAAGATTTTCACTTGCCTCTTGAGAAGAGGTGTATAACATGGTAAATGAGATGGGGGATGCGAGTTGCAGGTTAAAGGTTGCAAGGGGTTCAGGGTGATTATAGAACAAGCCAAAGAAGTCTTAAATATCGAGGCCCAGAGTATCATCGGTCTGATGGAACGGATCGGGCCTGAGTTTGAAAAGGCTGTGGAAACCATCGTACGCGCCAAAGGGCGGGTTATTCTCACGGGCATGGGCAAATCAGGCCTGGTAGCGAGAAAAATAGCCGCCACCCTCAACAGCACCGGTACATCTTCCCTCTTTCTCCACCCGGCGGAGGCGATCCACGGAGACCTCGGTATGGTAACGCCGGATGATGTTATCTTAGCCATCTCCAACAGCGGACACACCCCTGAGATTAACCGGATTTTGCCGATCCTTAAGAAGATAGGGGCGAGAATAATCCTTTTCACAGGCGGACTCGATTCACCCATGGCCAGCGACAGCGACGTGGTCATCGACGTGGGGGTAGAAAGAGAGGCATGCCCTCTGGGTCTCGCACCGACGGCCAGCACGACGGCTGCCCTTGCCATGGGCGATGCCCTTGCCGTGGTCCTGCTCAATCAGAGGCATTTTAACAGAGACGATTTCAGGAGGTTCCATCCCGGTGGCAGTCTGGGTGAGAGAATGTCGTTCAAGGTAAAAGAGATTATGCTGACCGATGAGCATATACCGATCGTCCCTGTAGGTTCCAAGGTCGGGCAGGCCATCGATGAAATCAATGCGAAAAAGATCGGCGCCACCCTGGTCTGCGGAAAAGACCAGACGCTTGAAGGGATTATCAGCGACGGAGATCTGAGACGGGCGCTCATGAATAAGAAAAACATCCGGCGGGTAAAGGTCGAAGAGATCATGTCCCTGTCGCCGAAGACCATCGATGAAAACGAGACCTCCATAGAGGCCCTGGGCCTCATGGAGGCTCATGCCATCACCCACCTGGTTGTGGTGGATGAACAGAGGCGGGTGAAGGGGATCGTTCATCTTCACGACCTCTTAGGGAGAGAAGGGTTTAGAATCAATGGAGGCATTATCCCCGCCACGCGGACTCATCGTTGAGCTTGTCACCCCGTTCAAAAGGGATGGCGGCATTGATGGCAGGGGCCTGGGAAGGCTCCTTGACCGCGTGTCCCCCTATGCCCAGGGAGTGTTCCTGGCCAGCCCCCGTGCAGGTGAAGGGAAGGCCTTAACACCTGACCTGAGAGTGGAACTCTTAGAACAGGCGATCCTCTCCATCCGCCGGAATCCGGTTCCGATCTTCATGTGGGTGACAGGGGAGAGTGAAGACAAAACCAGGGAAACCATCCTGGCCCTCAAAGAGGCAGCCAAACGTCAAAAACATGGGGCCGATCTCTTCTGGGTGGATACACCGCTCTACTATCACAGCAACCGCGGGCTCCCTCACCTTTATGAGGACCTCTGCGCAATCGGGGGAGCGCCTTTCATACTCCATAATGATCCGGAGTTGATAGGCAGCCTGGCAAAGTCTTTTAAGCGAAACAATATCCGTACGGCTGTCCTGAAAGAATTGACAGCGCTCAAGGGAATCACCGGCCTGATATTTTCAGGGTCGCTGGACAGGGCGCATCATTACCAGAGGGCATGCAGGGGACGACCCCATTTCAGGATCTATGACGGCGACGAAGCGCATTTCTTAGACCACCCGAGCAGGAGCGGAGCCGTTTCCATAGGCGCCAACCTGGCCCCCGGGGCCTGGGAAAAAATCACCCAATCGTCCCTTCACTTGTCATCCAATGGAAAAGAATACCCCGACCGTCTCCAGCAGATCTGGGAATCAGGGGACTCCCTGCGAAGCATGAGAGAGATCTATCTTAAGGCCCCTGTTGCCATTATCAAGGATATTCTCGCCGAGATGGGGATCATTAAGACCCCTGTGTCGATCACGCCTGCAGAAGATATCGAGGAATCCCGAACGAGGTTAATGGAGCTGATAACCCGGTTGGGAGATTGTAGATTGTAGATTTCAGATTTCAGATTGTAGATTGGATGTTGCGGGTTGCGGGTTGCGGGTTAGGAAATTTCAGAGTTCAGATTGTAGATTTCAGATTGAAACTGATTTCAGCGCATGTTTCCTGGGCCGCTACCATAACTTTAGGCACTTTAGGCATTTTAGTTCATTTTAGGCATTTCTTTTCATCAATTCTCAATATTCAATATTCAATTCCAAAGGGTTCCGCATTCCGCATTCGGCCCTCTGAAGAATCGCTCTGCTGCTCCGCCGATCACGGCGCATTCCAGCCCGAAGGGGAGGTAGCCGGCAAAACCCAGGACAGGCATTTCGAAAACGAGATATTTCTGCACAAACGGGACCGCATACTCCCATTTGGCCATGCTGTAATAGTTCCACATCTCCCAGAACCACCCGCACATCAGGGCTGCTGATGCAGACGCAATAAAGGGCCGCCAGTCTCCCTTCACCATCTCTTCCAAGAGGTTGTCTTCCCTCCACATGATCTGAAGGGAGACAATGATGAGGAAGGGTGACATCCAGAGCAAGGGGAACAGAAGATCCGGCCACACCCCGATCCCGGCTAATCCGGCCCCTGATACGAATAAAAGTGCCGAGGCAAACACCTTCGGGCAGGGAACCCGGATCCTGAGAAAGTTCTTGAATCCCTGTTCAAGCCAAGATGACCCGGCAACCCATTCGCGCGTTCCTAAGACCGCCGGTAACACCGTTGAAAAGGAGAGCGTCGCATACCAGAAATATTCCGCTGGGCTGTAGTGGACCCCCATGTAATACCAGTTCTGGACAAACCGGTTCAGGTACTCGAAGAACCACCAGAAGAGCGCACTTAAGGGGAAGAGAGCAAGAAAGAACCCTGGCCGGTCCAGCATCATGCAGCGCCCCCTGCGTCGATAGGTCATGGCATTGATGACGACGATATAGGAGAGCCACAGGGGGGTGAAGGTGTGGGGCTGGAATATCTCAAACCACGGAAAACGGGTCCATGCAAACATCCAGAAGATCAGGCCCGCCGCAATGCCCAGCCAGCCCCACCAGGGGAAAGGGAGCATGCTTGCCGGTAGGGCTTTAATTCTTCCAGGCCTGATCCCCCTGATGACGAGGGGGCCTACCGCGACTAAGATCAGGATGAAATAACCTGCAAATACGGGCCATGAAAAAGGGGCATGGATGACATAGCGGGTTTGTGGAGGAAATTCCAAATATTGCCGCAACGGGAGACTCTTGAGGACGATCCCTGCGAGAGGAAGGCCCAACAACATCCCGGCAAGGATAGCAAACCTGGCAAGAAGGCTTTTCATGAGCTATAGGTGTTTGGAGTGTGAAGACCTCACTTCTCAATCTGATTCAACCGGTACTGGTAGTAGGCGTCTCTCATGGAAACATAGGGATCCAGGGCCGCTTTTTTGAGGGCCTCATACTCTCCAATCCTCAGTGAGGTCTTATTCAGAATATCGTAGCCCCGGAAGCCGACATTATACCAGAAGTCCTCCACGATAAAGTCCAACGGGTTCAGGAACAGGCCGCCCACCCATCCGGCCGTGTCCCTGAGGCTGGAGGCCCCCAAAAATGGGAGGTTGAGATAAAAACCGGATCCTATGCCGTAAAATGCAAATACCTGCCCCAAGTCTTCGTCCTGTATCTGAAAATTGAGCGCCTGTCTGGCCACATCCTGAAAACCTAAGAACCCCGCCGTCGTATTCACGACAAAACGCGTCAGCTCAATGCCAAACCCTTCAAACTTCCCCTGCAACAGACAACTGACAGCGCGGATCGGCATAGTAAGGTTGGTAAAAAAATTACGTATGGACACCCTTGCGACCTCGGGAACCACCATGTTATACCCGGTGGCCACCGGCTTGAAGAACCAGAAGTAGACCCTGTCATTAAACACGAAGAAGGCACGGTTCATCGGTTCAAGCGGATCAGGAATCGAATCCAGTTCTTTTGCGTAATCCTCCTGTGCCGCAGAGGCATTTGAGGTCTCCTGACGATTCTCTGCCATGTAACCCTGCAGATTTGAAGAATGGCCCGCGGGGCCTCTGTCAGCAAATCGCCCATCCAAATATGCCATCCGTGTCAGCTCATGAGCCTCTACCGCATCGGGGTCTGACCAGGTCTGCGCCTTCTCTGCCCAGCAAAAGGACGTAAACATATTCAGCCAGCATACAAAAAAAATTAGAACTCTACCGGATACTACCCGCACGAACCGGCTCCTTATTCCAGGGATCGTCAAACAGTTAAGTCCCTGAGTCAGAACTTAAACTTCCCTCTCTTCCTTACTTCTAAATTCTGCGATTCGAAATTCTCTGTTAATCCTTTCCTTCAACCTTGGTCCTCAACTTCTCCGTCAGATCTCTGTAAGATGATCGTACCAGGATGCTGTTGAACTGTTTACGGTAATTGTTGACAAGGCTAACCCCTTCTATGGAGATGTCATAGACGAACCATTCGCCCGACTTATTTTTGAGCCTGTACTCGACCAGGATCTCCGTCTCTTTCTTGGTCACGACCTTGACCCTTACAACAGCATAGTTACCATCAACACTTTCATCAATATACAGGACCTTCTCACCCGAATAGCTCTCCACCTTATCCAGATATGTACGCTCTAACAGCTTCCCGAAGAGATCGGTGAATTCTTTTTTTTCCTTCTCCGTTCTTTTCTTCCAATGCGTTGCAAGGGTCCTCTTTGACATTTCTTCCCAGTCAAACCGCTCATCTACCGCCTTTCGGATCTGTTTGGCCCTCTCACGGGCCTTATCAGGCGCTTTCAGGGCAGGATCACTGAAGATGGCAATAAGCTTATCTGTTGTTTTCCTGACATCTTCTGTCGGTTCTCCCGCCACGGATACAGATGACACACCATACGTCACAAAAAAGAAAAGTGCAGCCATCATAAAGCGCTTACAAAGCATATGTGCCTCTCTGGATTCTGGATGCTGGATTCTGGATGAACTCGAAACCCGCAACATCCAATCGCCAATCTACAATCTACAATCTGAAATCTACAATCTGAAATCCCCTAACCCACAACCCATAACCCTCTATATCAAATCTGAAATCTAAAATCTGCAATCTGAGATCCATCAGATCTTGCCAAAGACATATTTGGAGATCAACTCTTCGAAGTCAACCGCAGATTGTGTATCCCTGATACGTCCCCCGGGTTTAAGAAGTTCTTCAGCACCGCCGGGCGTGATCTCGACATACTTCTCTCCGATCAACCCTTTGGTCTTGATGGAGGCGATGGCATCCTCCTGTATCTTTACATTCAGTGGGAGGTTGAGCACTACCTTAGCCTGGTAATCATCCAGGACAATCCGTTTAACCCGTCCTACGTCCACCCCTGCAATCACGACCGATGAACCGGCCTTCAATCCTCCACTGTTGGAAAAGATGGCCTCGATCTCATACCCTTCACCGCCCAGGACTTCCATTTTCCCTAATTTAATGGAAAGATAACCCAAGCAAAGGATCCCAAGGATCATGAAAAGACCCACCGCAAACTCAAGGTCAAACTTTTTCATTCATTCCTCCTCTTCACCCACAAAGGCCCTGACAACCGGGTCTTTTGAAGAAAAAACCTCGGACGGCGTTCCTTCGGCCCATATCACGCCCTCATGGAGCATGGCAACCCTGTCAACAATGCTGAAGACCTTTGTGATCTCATGGGTTACGATAATCCCGGTAAAATGAAGCCGACGGTGACAGGAATCAATGAGTTCGATAATCGCGTGGCCCGTAACAGGATCCAGGCCTGTGGTCGGTTCATCAAAGAGCATGATTTCCGGGTCCCCCACTAAAGCCCTGGCAAGCGCGGCCCGCTTCACCATCCCCCCGCTGATCTGGGATGGATACTTGTATTCAGAACCTGACAGGCCCACATTCTCCAATTCCTTTAAGACTCTTTCCTGGATCACTTTATGGCTCAACCGGGTCTTTTCATTGAGGGGGAATGCAACGTTTTCGAACACATTCATGGAGTCAAAAAGGGCGCCGCCCTGAAAAAGGAAACCGAACCGGTCCCTCAAGGCCGCCAATGCCTTCCCTTTGGCAATCCCCATATCTTTGCCGTTCACCACCACCCGACCCTTCTCAGGTTTAATCAGTCCTGCAACGTGCTTCAGAAGTACGCTCTTGCCACAGCCACTTCTCCCTATAAGCGCCAGGACGTGCCCTTTCGTAATCTCCAATGAAATCTCTCTGAAGACCTCGTTTCCGTCGAAGGACTTATACAGGTGTTCAATTTTGATCATAGCGAATTAGGAGTGCCTGTTTACTCTCTTCAGGGCCTCTGATGCTACCTGAGCCAGGCTTTCTTTCTTAATATTTCCGTTTTCATAGATTTCGATTTCATGGGATTCCTGCAGGAGCTTTTCAAGGTCTCCCTTTGCCTCATGCGCCCCGACGTTACCCATAAGCCAAGCTGCATAACCGCGTACTGTGGGGTCCGGGTCTTGCAGGAAGGCAAAGAAGTACAGGATGTGTTTACGGAGAATGTCCGGGCTTGATTTCGCGATCCTGCCCAGGGCCTGAAGGGCTTGAGGCCTTCTTGTTTCATCGGAAAGGAATTGATATAGCTGCGGGGCATATCCTCCAAAGAGGTCCGGCCTGTGGCTGATGATCTCCGAGATCGCTTCAAAAGCTCCCCACGGAAAGGCCGCCGTATCTGTAATCGAATAAAACAGGCCCTGAAGGAGCTTGGAAACGAATCCGGGATCTCGTTCGGCAACAACCGCACATGCCCTCCCGAAAATTTCCGCCGCCCTATGACGGGACAAGCTATCCCCTGAATAGAGAAGGCGCTGCAGGTATCTGATTATTTTTTTGTCTTCACGTGCTGCATTCAATATAGGGTCGAATTGAAAATCCTTAACAAGCTCCTCAACGGCCTTCTTTGACAGAGTTTTTGTTCTTGCACGCCCTGTAGATGATCCGGATGAGGTGGGAGCGGCCTTTGCTAATTTTTTCTTGACTCCCTCAGACGTCACCTCCTGGACATCTTTGTGCAACCTTATAAAATATAAGGCACCGGATATCTTTCTCCCTTCAAAGCCCCCCCCCGGAATGAGGAGATGATTTTTGAGGTCGTAATTTTCGATGATCTCTTGCAGATAATCCTCTTCAGGCACCAACCCCCACGCCAGATCCCAGTCCATGTTGCATCCGAATACCAGGGCCTCGATCATGGCAGCACCCAGATTGTGCCCGGTTTCATCACATGCATAGACGGCGCCGCATGAACATGCGCCCACCGGCATCTCTCCAGATCTTCGGGTTTGCAGTTCCTTTGGCCCCTCAATGAGCGATCCGCAGAAAGGGCATTCGGGGTTTTTTACCGGTTCTCTTCCAAAAAATCTACTTTCAAGCATCTTTGGCGTTATCTCTGATTAATTGCCGTTGAGGCAGTTCAAAACTTCTTGAGTCTTCATCATACTCAAAGTCAATAATCTTGAAACCTGATCGAGCGGACCTGAACTCAAGGACCCAGTGTTTGTATTTCTCTCCAGCGAATTCACAATTGATGTTTCCGATGCGTGCATCCATAACCATAAGTTTTGGGACGACTTCTTCGTGAAAGATACCGGCTATGTGGGCCTTGTCATCGCCGTCCAGCTCATATTTTTTCATTTTGCCGGTCCCGGAAGGTCAAGGGTCATACATTGATTGGAAGCGCCGCACGATTTTGTCGTGATCTTGGGCTGGTTGCCGCCGGGACCCGCGGCCATGGCATAGTTGGTCCTGCTGACCACCCGTTCAATGGATTCGGCCCTGCATTGGGGGCAGGTCATATCCAGCTCTTCATCCGATTTCATGAAAAGCTTTTCGAAAATCTCGCCGCAATCCGCGCACCTGAATTCAAAGATGGGCATTGTCTTGCTCCTTTACGATAAGTTGTTGAATTATAGTCACAGAACAGAGTAAAGTCAAACTATGATCCTTTCCTTCCATCCATGCTTTGATACCGACGTTCAGATTATCCTCGGAGACAAAAGCCTTGATACAGATAATCTGGAATGTATCCGGAAATCGGATGCCATTATTCTCCCCCAGGCGTGCACTCAGGATCTTTACGAAATCTGCGCCACTTCCAATGCGCACGTCTTTCCGAACTATGAAGCGCGTATCAAATATCCGGGCAAGATCGGCCAGAGTCTCTTATTCGAAGGACTTGATCTCCCCCCATCCAGAGACACTTCGCTGGCAGTGCATTCGGGACCTTAAAGAAGCATACCCTGATGGGCGGGTATCTCCACACGATTTCCCCTTTTTTATTAAGAAAGACAAGAGCCATGAAGCAGAGGGCGTCTTCCTTGTGAAGGACCGTGCTTCCTTGATAGAGGTATTAGATTTCCTTGCGCTTCAAGAAAGGGCAGACGTGAAGGGTTTTATTACCCAGGATTTTATTTCCTGTGGCGGGAATGTGCTCAGGGCGGTCATTATGGGTAAACAAATTATCACCTACTGGAAACGACCCAATAAACCGGGGCAGGAGATAACCACCATCAGCCAAGGCGCGATTATCGACCACGACTGGCGGCCGGATCTTCAGAAAAAGGGGAGGTCATCCGCTAAGGCCCTGGCTAAGAAAACAGGAATAAATCTGGC
>JACNIU010000348.1 GCA_014382905.1 Desulfobacterales bacterium | reverse complement strand
TCACAGGCCGATGGGTTATGTTGATCTGGTTTAATAAATCTGCAGCTTTTGATTTTAGGTATGTAACGGGTTTTATATCGCTTGTAATATTCATTTTATTTACCTCCGGTCCGAATATAGTACCAAAAAATGGCCGCATGTCAAGTCTAATTGTTCGTTGGGGTCGGGGCACGCTAACTTATTGAATATTATAACTTAACGCCCCAAAAATAGGTGTTTTCAGGGCTTATCGTCAATAGTTCCAGATGGTTAACTTGGCCCGATCCCTTTTCACCCCTTTCACTTAGTTTTGGCCCAAGAGCTTATAGACAATAACGTCCTGGCTTTTACCCTTTACCTTCACGGCCGAGAGTTGCTCCATCTGAAAGGTGCCGGTGATCAAATCACGAGTGGTCTGGCTAAGAATGACATCACAAGAGAATTCCTTTGTAAGCCCTTGGATCCGGGATGCCAGATTTACCGTATCTCCTATAAGGGCATAGGAACTCCGCTCTTTGCTGCCGATAATGCCAGCTAACACCGCGCCCGTATGAATACCGATCCCGTGACGTAAGGGTGCTACCCCTTGCGCTTTGAACCGCTCGTTCAAGATTGCCAGCCTCCGTTTCATCCCAAGAGCAGCACGGGCAGCCAGGTCCGGATGATCGTCGCTCGGAACGGGCGCACCAAATACCGCCTCTATCTCATCACCCACGTATTGGAGAATCAGACCCTGGTTTTCCTTAATGGCTTTTGCCATCTCGGAAAAGTACTGGTTCATAATGCTGATCACCTTTTTCGGATGGGTGGACTCCACAAAGGGAGTGAAGTCCCTGAGATCGGAAAATAATAGGGTGGCCCGCGTCATTTCCCCGTCCAGAGAGACCCTGCCGGTCAGAATCTCATCCCGTATCTCCTGGGTGATGTATTTTCCAAAGGATTCCTTGATTGCCTCGGACTCTTTCAATCCCTTAATCATCCTGGCAAAGCCCTCGCCAAGGGCGCCGATTTCATCGTTTGAAACAACCCGGATGCGAACATCCAGGTTACCTTTCTCCACCTCCTTCATGGCCGTCTCCATCTCCTTTAGCGGAGCGGAAACACTTTTGGAGACAAAGAGCGACAGTGCAAGAGAAATGGCAACACCTATCGCAGTGATAAAGAAGATCTGAAGCAATAACCCGGAAATGATTTGCTCTCCCGTTGTAGGGTCGGCCGACAGCAGCGCCTGGGCCTTGCAGTAGGCTGAGACGCCGAGAACCGTAAGAGGGAGCAAGCTGATCATGAGAAAAACCACGGAAAGACGCACCTTCACATTCAATTTAAAAGCGCCTCTCACCTGACCTAAGTGCCCTTCCGGAAAAAAATTGGGAAGTTCTTTTCGCCATACACTTTCCGTGGAAAAGTAGATAAAAAGAACGGTGATGGAGCCGCCGATACATGTGATGCCAAAGATCCTTCCCATGCTCTCTGCAAGCGTCGTGGGAGGCATCTCAAAAAAGATCTCCATGATAACGGGCATGAGCATGCCAAAAATGAACCCGGCCATAATCCAGCCAATAAGGCTGCTTCCCGCCATCATAGGAACAAGCTGAAGGGCCTTCCTCCTAATTTGCTCGGCAGCAGTCCCGTTCATATCATTTATCGATTGTTTCCTTTTTAAGAAATGATTCAAAGGACGGGACCACCACTGAATCGCTGTCACAAGAACTAAGAAAATAAGGCCGGTTCCGATGATGAAGAAAATAAAATAATGAATAGACAGACCTCCCTGTGGAATGCTGCCCGCGCCCACACTGACATAAGAAAAATAAAGAAAGGTAAGCAAGGCACCTATCAAATTTCCCATGACGTTTAACAGGGTCAGTTTCAAATTCATGATGAGCCTCCTCTCTTACCTTTAAACCTTTTATTATTTGCATCATAAAGGAGCGTCAAAAGACAAAGGCCGAGCCCAATCAAGTCCCCGTGAATTCACCTTTTCGTTTTTCCAGGCATGCGGAGATCACCTCCAAAAGGTCATCCGAAAACACAATCATACTCGACCTGGCCGCTATTCAAGCATGATCCTGGCATCCCCGACTACACATCTTGCGGCCGAACAGAAAACCGGGTTCAGGTCGATCGATGTCACCGCTTCACCAAGATTGACGATCAGGCTGGAGAATGCGGTAAGGGTGCGGGTCAATGCCTCCAGACTGACCGGTTCGGCCCCCCTGTAACCCTCAAGGAGTTTGTGGGCCTTGAGGCTTTTAAGCATGGACGTTACATCTTTCGGGCCGATCGGCGCCATTCTGAGGGTGGTGTCCTTGTAGATCTCCACCCCTGTCCCGCCAATGCCTAAGAGGATGACCGGACCGAACTGGTAATCGATCTTGGAACCGATGATCATCTCTGCGCCCGACATCGTTTCCTCCACGAGCACGCCTTGAAAGCCGTCCATGTCGCTGAACCGGTGAAAGGCCTCGGCTAAGGCTATTTTGCTATCAATGCCGAGGGCGACCCCTCCCGCCTCTGTCTTGTGAATCACCTTGGGAGAGACCGCCTTGGCCACCACCGGGTACCCGATCTCTTCGGCAAATCCTACTCCCTCTTCCAGACGGTTCGCCCATATGAATTGAGGGACATCTAACCCGGCAAGGGCCAGCAAACGCTTGGCATCAGGCTCTAATACCCATCCCCACTCCTTGGATTTCGAAAGGATATCCATTATCTCTTGGCTCAGCATGGCTGGTATCTCCTTATGGCCTCGGCCATGAGCACCGCTCCCTCAATGGCCGGAGAAACAGGTATCCGGTTGAGTTCAAACCCTTCTATAAGCATACGGTATTTTTCCACGTGGGGCACATAGGCCACTAATGGTTTCCCCTCTCTCAGGTAAACCCGGCTCAGCCTGTCGCCAAGATCCGAGGTGGTTCCCGGTGCGTATGGTAAGATCAGCAGGATGATACAGTCAACGTCAGGGGCCCTGCTGAGGCATTCGGTGGCGAAAACGAAATCATCGTCCACAGCGCTCCCGGTCAGGTCAATGGGGTTTGAAAGCGCCGCAATCGGTTGTGAACTGGGCGACAGTCCTTCTCTGATCTCCTTTTGTAACGCCTCAGAAATAGTGGGGACAGAAAGTCCGTGAGCCATGCACTGGTCCACTGCCATGGCGCCGTGCCCACCGCTGATGGTGACTATCCCCACCCTCCCTTTTATAGCATTCTTATAGCAGCTCAGGGATTCGCAGAAGGATACCAGTTCAAACTGGCTTCTCGCCTCAACGATCCCATATTGAGAAAGGACTTCGGAGAAGACCTTGTAATCTCCGGCTAAAGAAGCCGTATGACTGGAAACCGCCCTGCTCCCTTCGGGACTCTTTCCTGACTTCAACACGATAACCGGCTTGGGGCACCGGCTGGCAGCCAATACAAACTCCCGCCCCCCATTTTTCTCAAAACCTTCCACATAAAAGGCAAGGACCTCTGTCTGAGTATGCTCGGCTAAATAACCGACCATGTCCACCTCATCGATGACCGCCTTATTCCCGATACTGACGGCCACGGACAGCCCAACGCCTTCACCCGCAAAATTGATCATCTGATCCACTAAAATCCCTCCGCTCTGGCTGACGAGGGCGATATTCCCGGGATCAGGCTGGACGATCCGTTCGCTGGGAAGAAAAAACGTGTCCACCTTCCCGGGAGAAAAGAGGCCCAGACAGTTGGGTCCCACCAAAGGGAAATCCGCTTCCCTGGCAATAGCCACCATCCGATCCTGCAGATCCTTCCGACCGCTCTCGGCAAACCCCCCGGAGATCACAACCGCACCCCCCACCCCGGCCTCAATACACTCCGACAACACCCCCGGGACCATACCGGCTCGAACCGCAATGACTGCCAGATCCACCTTTTCAGGGACATCCGATACCTTGGAAAAAACCTCCCTCCTCTGTAACACACCACCCTTGGGGTTTACAGGAAAGACCTTGATTGGATAGCGGAGACGGTTTTTGTTGTAGACAACATTGGCCGGGTGGCGATCATTATTCAGGGAAACACCGATGACCGCCATGCTTTTTGGTTCAAATAGCTTCTGATAGTCCATAAATCCCCCATGAGAAGTGCCTAAAGTGAACTAAAGTGCCTAAAATGATCTAAAGTGCCTAAAATGCCTAAAGTTTACCCCGATAAATGGGGTACGCTAAAGTGCTGTGTTTTTCTCAGCACGCCACTTGCAACGCATAACTCGCAACAAATTGTTGATAGATCGTTGTTAAGCGCCTAAAGTGAAACAAGGGTCATTCCTTCCTAAACATCTTTTTCTTCTCCCTGCTCTTTCGAACCAAATAGAATCTCACAAGGATAATCAGGAGCGGAAAAGCAACAAAAAGGATATCATCTCCGGACCCAGGGGAGAAATCTGGCATAAAATAATAGGTAACGCCCCCAAGGAAAAGGCTGGTCCGGAGCGCCCGGCCATAACCCATGAAAGTAAACACCCTGAAAAAGGTCAGAAAGCAGAGAGACCAGAAGAAAAAGAGCAGAATATCTCCAAGATACCTGTATCGGGGAGGAATCAGATCGGAAACAGCGCGGAGTGACTTTTCAAAAGGGCTGCTGGTTTTGTTTAGCTTTATCTTGATGACATCGCCGATCGTGGTCTTTTCGTCAAGATAAGTACCGCCGGGAATCAGGAAGTCGAGGGTGAAGGGCGCCCCATCTTTATGAAGGGCGTCATTGGCAGCCCTGAACGGAAGTTGGACAAAATGCTTCCCGAGAAAAAACCCGCCTAAACAGAGGGAAGCTAAAAACAAGAGGAGGATAAATTGAAAGATGGTCTTTTTCATCATCGCATTCCTCCTGCTGATAGACAAAACACGATTTAGAGATAAAACAGATTAAGACTCACGCCGGGAAACATCGCACCTTTCTGCTGACAGCTGCGTCCATATGCCCTGCTGTTGGCATATGGAGATGTGACATATAAAAGGGCAATTGTCAATTACAACTGCCCACCATTCACCATGTCTGAACCCGGCCCTTTTTATATCGTATACCCATTCACTTTATCGTCCTTGGAGCGCTCCCGAAATATCTCGCTATCATCTTGATCCGGTCCCAGGCAGAATCTCTTCTTCTTCCAAAAATCTGAAGATTACCGTTGCGGTGTCGTCCGGCCGTTCCATCGGCACAAAATGACTGGTGTTCTCAAAGCGCCTGATAACGGCGTGCGGCACCTTCGCCTGAAACCTTTTCACAGCCGGGGGCAGAAAAGTATCAGAGTCTGCACCATACAGAAGAAGTGTCGGAAGTTGGAGCCTCGGGATATATCGCCAGATATCATGTGAACAGACCGAAAAGCAACGTGACTCCCATTCCGGCGTACAGCACAGCCGGATGCCCCCTGTTTCAGACGTCTCTGTTCCATCCGCAATATAGCCTTCAAGAAAACCGTTCGCCCACGAGCGGAATGGGTGCTTTGCTCTATAGGCGTTCAGCAGGGTCTCCCGGTCAGGCCAGAAGGGATTCCTTCGAGCTGCCCGGGCCGCAATAGGGACACGACTGGCAAAACCCGTCTTTTTGGCTAAATACCACCACCACATCCATGAAAAGGGGAGGATGGTGGGATCGATGAGAATAAGGGCACGAATCAGGTCAGGCCTTTTAACGGCCACGAGCAGGCTGGCCACGGCCCCACGGGAATGACCCATGGCGATTACCGGCTCCTGGAGATGTTTGAAAAAATGTGCCAGATCCTCGGCAAATCCGTTCCAGTTTTTCAGTTTTCGAGGATTCGCTTCGGCAGTTGTCTTTCCGTGGCCTCGATCATCCATGCCAAGGACCCTGAGTCGCCGGCCAAGCGTCTCTGCAATCGGGGTATAGGCCCCTGCACAAAACCCCGTAGCATGGGCAAGGTGCACCAGAGGTCCTGAACCTCCCCAGTCAATGTAATTAAAATCGCCGTCCGGGCCATTAAAGGTATGGCAGGTTCGCATCATTTTTCCTGTGCTCAGTCCTGTTTCTCAAGGAAAGATCGTAACACTTTAGCCTTTTCATAAAGAGTATCATAAGATGTTCGGCCTGGCCGGCATCATATTCAGGTTTGCGGACCCCATCACCCGGCGATTGGGGCGCACAGGGAGCAAGACCATCTCCAAGGTTGCCAGTTTGCTGTTGGCGGCAATCGCTGTCATGCTGATCAGAAGGGGTATATTCGAGGCAATTATTTCTGCAGGCAAATAGAAAGGTCG
>JACNIU010000347.1 GCA_014382905.1 Desulfobacterales bacterium | reverse complement strand
TCCATGGCCATGGCGGCCTTGAGCTTGACCAGCCGGTCCAGATCCTGGATAACGTTCAGCCTTCCCCTGTCGTCAATGGCCTCCTGCACTTCGGGGGGCGGGGTAATCGAGCTGATGTACAGATGGGTCAATCCCAGCCCGAAGTGGCTGAAGTCATTCTTCAGTCGTTCCTGAAGACCCGTGGAGAGTTCGTCGTACCGGCCCGGCAGATTAAGAATGCTGTCCAAGTGCTCGCCTAAGTGGTCGTTAAAGCGAGACACAATGACCCGTTTCAGGTATTCTTCGATCTCTTCGGTGGTGAACTTCCCCATGGTGCCAACTAAGGTGTTAATGAAGAGAAGGGGTTGGATGACCTGGATATTGAATACGCCGTGGGCCCTGAGCCGGATGAGGCCTAACTCCGAATCCTTGAAGGCAACCGGGTCCCGGGTTCCCCATTTCAGGTTGGGAAATACCTTCATGTTAATGATATAGGCTTCTGCGCGGAGGGGGCTTGTCATTGCCCATGGAACGGCCAAGATCTTTGTGAGGATCGGGATGTTGCCGGTTTTCAGGGTGTGACGGCCGGGCCCGAAGGCATGGCAGGCCTTTCCCTTGTAGAAGAGTATGCCTGCCTGGCTCTCGCGGACAGTGAGCTGTGCCCCGAATTTTATTTCACCAGACCCCTGTTCAGGGATCCTGTGGACCAGTTCCTTTCCGGTCTCGTCAAACCACTCAATGACTTCCAAAAAAATGACATTATCGGTGCCCATTTACGCCCTCCCTGTTCTGTTGGTCGAAAGCCTTTTTGTTGTGGGCTGGAAGCAAAACCCTACCCCCCAGGAGACGGTTAACCCCGCAGAAAGGTCTCAGATATTTGGCACATATGACCTTATGCGGTATTGCAGGAAATTACAAGTGAAGAATCCTGCTCTTCATTACTCCGGCGCGGGTGCAACTGTCAGGGCAGTAGGTGCAGGCCACTGAATATGCTACAGCGGCTGGTGTCTATCGTTTCTTTCATGGCCATCACATAATCGGGTTTTATCTCATCTTTCCATCGCGGATATCCGCCCTGCCAGACATACCCGATCAATTTCTGAAATGAGGCCTTGGCGAATCTATAGGGACCGATCGAGACTTCCTCTGTCTTTTCGTTAATGACAAACTTAATCTCGAGCAAGCTTGCGAATTGTTTGATTGTCCCCTCAACATGGCCCCGGGTCCTGTATCCCTCAGGTTTCTGCCTGAAATCCCCGGGCCTTTTCGGGAACGGGAAGCGGAGGTACACCTCACCGATAAAGCCGGTATAATGAATCCCGTGAATGGCCCCCATCAGGTCGCCGATATCTCCCGGATTCGGGATGTGGTAGACGTCCCAAGACGTTTTGTATGGCCCCGGGACGCAATTTTCAGCTATTTGTGTAATATGGCTGCAAAATTCTGTGGCAAAGAAGAAATAACGATCGAGAAGCAGCATGTCGGAATCGATATTAAAGAAACCAAAGGCGATGGTGCCGTGGCTGATGGAATCAAAGGCCAGAGGCATGGAAGGTTCTCCCTGTAGTCGTCGGATAGTTGAGTGGTTAAGCCTTCTAATCAGTTTGATTTATTAATAAATCGGTTCATTCCAAATTCCAATCCCGCAAGGCGGGACCAAAATCCAGAATTCAAAATCCCATATATGTGTTGACCCGTCGTCAAAAATGCTTAACATAAACAGTTAAGTATTCAGGCTGAAGGAAGTTTATGTTAAACAAGATCTATGATAAAATCCCATTTTTTGCAAGGAGCAGAAGCATGAATTCAGAAAGCAGTGCAGATTGGAAGTTCACCGGTGGCTCCAAATACGTCTTGGATGAGGAATTGGCCAAGATCGTCAATATTTCAATGGCCTTGGAAATGCCCCTCCTCCTCAAGGGGGAACCAGGGACCGGCAAGACCATGTTGGCTCACGCGATTGCAGAGGCCTTGAGCATGAAATTGACCGTTCTAAATGTCAAATCGAGCATGAAACTTGTAGAGGCCCTGTACCAGTATGATACCCTCACCCGGCTCAATGACAGCCGTTTCGGTGACTCCCAGAGAGATGTCAGTAATATCGAAGAGTATATCAAGATGGGAAAGATCGGCCAGTCCTTTGTATCGGATGAACGGGTGGTTCTTCTGATCGACGAGATCGATAAGGCAGATACGGATTTCCAGGATGACATGCTGGATGTCCTGGACCAGATGGAATTTGATATCATTGAAATCGACAAAACCATTAAAGCCAGGAAAAGGCCGGTGATTATTATCACATCCAACGCCAAGAAGGACCTGTCCGATCCTTTTCTGGGTCGCTGCAATTTCCATCACATTGCCTTCCCCGAGCCGGACATGATGCGGGAAATCCTTACAGTCCATTTCCCTGACATCAGCAAGGACCTCATGGATAGTTCGATCCGGGCCTTTTATAAGATGAGAGAGTTCAGGGCAATTGAGAAAAAGCCGGCGACCAGGGAGCTGATCAACTGGATTCGCGCCTTGCAGGCCGATCCCGATTTTAACGTGAAACATCTCATCAAAGGAGACCTCCCTTATCTGGGCGTGCTGTTCAAAAAAAGTCCTGATTATGCGATTGCGCAAAATGCTGCCGCGCGAATGAGGATATGACTTAGCGCAGAGCGCATGGCGCATAGCGCAAAGAGTGACGTCATACACCATACGCTTAGCGATCGAGAGGTAATGCCATGTTTACAAGCTTTTTCTACCTGTTAAGGCAGGTGGGCATACCGGTATCCCCCACCTCTTTCCTGCGCCTTCAGAAGGCACTGGGCATGGGACTGATCACATCCATCGATGACTTCTATACCGCAGCCCGATCGATTTTGGTCAAGAGTGAGCGGTACTTCGATCTGTACGACCAGGTGTTTGCCCACCGGTTTGAAGGGGCGGAGCTGAAAGAGCCTGAAGAATTCGAGTTGTCCCAGGTGGCCCAGGCCATGTTGGAGGAGTGGCTCAAAGACCCGAAGGCGATGGCCGATGCATTGGGGATCGACGAGGAATCTCTCAAAAAACTGAGCCCCGAAGAGCTTCTCCAGTACTTCCTTGACCGGTTGAAAGAGCAGACAGAAGAGCACCATGGGGGGAGCAAGTGGATCGGAACCGGTGGCACCTCGCCGGTGGGGCATTCGGGTTATCATCCGGGCGGGATGAGAGTCGGAGGGGTTTCCAGAAACAAATCGGCCGTAAAGGTGGCCATGGACAGGAGATACCGCGATTATTCTCAGGAAGGCCCGCTCACCCAGGCGCAGATGGGTGAGGCCCTGAAACGTCTGAGGAACATGATACCGACCGGGCCCAAAGATCTGGTCGATATCGATGAGACCATCTATCAGACCATGAAAAATGCCGGGGAGATAGAGATTGTCTTTGAAAGGAGCCTCAAGGATCGCCTCAAGGTGATCTTAGCCATAGATAATGGCGGCTGGTCCATGGACCCCTACATCGAGGTGGTTCAGACGCTTTTCAACTATGGCCGTGCCCAGTTTAAGGAACTGAAGACCTTTTTCTTTCACAACACCATCTATGACAATATCTGGGAAGATCCCCCCCGGTTTAAGAAGCCCCTTCCGGTGGAAGACCTGGCCCGGCGCGATCCGGAGACCCGGTTTATCATTGTGGGCGATGCCAGCATGGCCCCTTATGAACTGATGGCCACCGACGGGTCGATCCACATCGAAGAGAGATCGAGAATGTCGAGCTACGAGAGGCTCCGGTTTATTGCCGATACCTTTCGACATTCTGTATGGCTGAATCCCAAGATGGCCGCTGAATGGCCTTATACCCGCACCATTAATGCGATCCGCGAAATATTTCCGATGTTCGAGCTGACCATCGACGGTCTGGAAAAGGCCGTTGCCCACTTGATGAGCGACAACTAATCGGCGCCTGACCGAAACTCATAATAATAAACAGATATCTAACTCTGAAGAAGCAATAGCTGTTAACCCTACTCCCGCTTTTATCTAACCCCTGTCACCGCCTGCGAGATATTGTAGCAGAACTTTCCCATCCTTTCAAAGGCGGTGAGTATTTTCACGAAAATCAGACCTGAATCGACGGTACAGACGCCGCTTTGGAGGCGATAGAGATGGCTTTCTTTCATCTTTTCCGCCATACGCATGATGTTCCCTTCGATTTTCCGGGATGTTGCCATGATTTCCTCATCTCCATGTTTCATGGCATTGACGACAAGAGTTAAGAATTTCAATGTCTCATGTGATAGTTCCTGATAATCCCTGATCGCATCATCTGAAAGATACAGATTCTGTTCAATAAGCTCGTCTATCAATTTTGCAATGTCGCCCGTAGCATCACCGATCCTTTCCAGATTATTCGTCATTCGGATCAGAGAGCGTACTTCTTTGGATTCTTCAGGGCTGATGCGCCCCTGCATCACCCTGACAAGAAAGAGGGTGATCTCTCTCTGAAGAATATCAAGGGCATCCTCCCTCTTCCCCCATTTTGACAATTTTTTTGTATCCCTTTCCTCGAGAGACTGAATTACCTCGTAATACATAAGTTGTACTGCTTCACCCATTCTTTTAATTTCTAAACTGGCCTGTTCTAAGGCCATAGAAGGGATTTCAACAAACTTTGAATCCATATATTTTACGTGGTGTAGCTCATCCAGCCCCTCTTCCCTTTCTTTCCCTGGCGTAAGCCAGATGGCTGCCTTCACGACGTACGGTAAAATCATTAGGAAGGAAAGTGAGGTAATAACGTTAAAAATGGTTTGGAAATTGGCAATATATCTTGCAATGTTGGGCCGTTGTCCGCCGATAACAACATCTGGTGGCCCCATGCCCATCAAAGAGGTAAGCCACACAACCAGTTTAAGGAATAACGGAAAAAACAAGATGACGATGAATACGCCGATCACATTAACAAGAGAATGTGTAGTGGCAGTCCGATGTGCGTTAATATTTGCCCCCAAAGCCGCGATCTGCGCTGTAACAGTCGTACCAATCTCTGTCCCCAGAACCAGGCCTGCGCTGGTCTCAAAGTTCAGTAGGCCTTGGCTCGCAAGTGCCATGATGATTCCAACGGTGGCACTGGAGCTTTGAAGGACCATGGTCATGGCGGTGCCTGCCATTATGCACAACAAGATTCTCCCGAGATTATCTGCATCGAATTTGGTAAGAAGGGCGACAAAATTCGGATCGTGTTTGAGCGGGGCAAATCCGGCCTTCATAGTCCCTAAACCGTAAAACACCAGCCCAAAGCCCAGAAGAACGTCCCCCACATAGATCCATTTTCGACGACCTAAGAAGAATTTGAACAGGACTCCGGAAGCAATGGCGGGCAAAGCATATTCCGTGATATTAAAAGCGATTAACTGGGCCGTCACCGTGGTCCCGATATTGGCGCCCAATATCACACCGGTAGCCTGAACGAGAGTAATAAGACCAGCATCCACAAAACCGACCAGCATCACAGTGATCGCGCTGGAACTCTGTACAACGCTGGTGACAAGTGCCCCGACCCCACAACCGACAAAGCGGTTATTCGACACCATCCCCAGGATCTGCCGCATCTTTTTCCCGGCGACCTTCTGGAGCCCTTCCGACATGATTTTCATACCGAAAAGGAAGAGCCCCAGGCCCCCAAGCACTTGAAACAGCGTCGTCATCAGAGCCTGCCTCCGCTCCCGTTCCTCTGGCACCCGTGCTGCTGTGTGCCGAAGCGTGCTTCACAAGAGCGCCGGTTATTCGTGCCAGTTGAAAAATTTCGGTTCATTTACAATATTACCGGAAGAAGGATTTTAAAGATGGTTCCTTGATGTGCTTCAACGACACTTTTTACAATGGCAAGACCCAATCCGGTGCCGCTGACCTGCCAATCCCTCTGAGAGCACGTGAAACAACTGTCTGACCAAAACAAGGGGGCTGCGAAGTTCGTGGGCGACCATTTTCCATACGCATCAAAATAGAACAGCAACTTTTGTGCCACAATAACTGTTGGTTTGCGGCGCCATGTACATTGGCAGATGATATCGTTGCCCAATCGCTTCTGGCTTGGCGCAACCAGTGTAAAGCGTCACTTCGTTGGAGATATGATGCCTGCTTTGGATGTCGTGTTTCGGTAGAATATCAAGTTTTTAAGGCCTCCAGGAAAAGAAGGAAGCGACAAATATGGGAAAGGCACCGGGGAGGGGAACTTTAAGCGCTGTCACTTCATTTCTCCCCAGACCGTAA
>JACNIU010000442.1 GCA_014382905.1 Desulfobacterales bacterium | reverse complement strand
AGTTTGTAAAATATTCCTTTTTGTCTTTTTCAAGAAATACTGCCTCATATCGGAGCCGCAGATAGGTTATAGATAGATAATGGACATAAAACGGGTGTTTATAATTATCTGCTTTTTTCTCGTCATACTTTGGGAGATTTTCTTGAATCTGGTTTAAGGTGGGTTCAAAATATTCCAATACATCAAATCCCCTTTCATGCAAGAACCTTACGAGGGGCATGTGCTGAATAACCGAAGTTAGTTCTTGAACAACGTCATTACGCCTACCTTCAAAGAGTTTGTTCGTTGTAGGAAAACCATTCTTTACGAGGATAGCATGTACAATTTCATGCGCAATATTTGCTTCAGTTAAACCTGTTTCTTTGTTTAGGAGTATGCGAGGGGGGGTTGAATTTGCGTCGAAAGCTCCATGAATATCTGGGAGTTGAGAAAATTCAAACTGAATGTTAGTTTCCCATAATCTATTCGCCTCCTGGATTACTGTTTCGAGTCTCTTTGAGATTTTCAGGCCGAGAACGTTCTTTAATGGAGGCGTCAAAAAACTTTGCATTGGTGAATCGCTAATTTGGGTTAAGATGCCAAAGGCAACTAAGAAAGGTAATATTGTTAATATTGGCTTTCTTAAAGCACGCAACCTATGTACCCTACACTACATTAAAGATCTCCTAAAAACCTACTTGCTTCCCCAAAACTTGTCACCAACACTTCCCTTTTTGCCCGGGTTGCCGACACATAAAGGAGGGCCCGTTCTTGTATTTCTGAATCTCTCCGCACAGCGGAATCAGAAGAACCTGCTCCATATCCTTCATAAGGAACGATTCCGTCATTTACGCCGGCGATAATCACCCTGTCAAACTCCAAACCTTTAACCCTGTGCATTGTAGCCATGCGGAGCCCTGGAGTTGTTTGATCCTCAGGCTCGCTGCGCCGGATGAAATATGTATCAATCCCTTTTTGTTTAAGATCGCTTTCATATTGCTTCAGCAAACTGTGTGTGCGGGCAACCAGACATGTTCCTTTGAGAGGCTCTCCCCTGGCTTTGATCTGCTTCAAGCAGTCAATGATGTATTCGACTTCTGCCTCGAACGAGTTAAAATTCATCACCTGAGGCGCAATCCCATGGAGGAGCGACTTATACCCTTTCTGATTATCCATTCCTCCGTCCAGATCATCTATTTCAAGGGCCGTCAACAGTCTCACTGCCCATTTTCATGTCTCATCAGTGGTGCGGTAGTTGATTCTGAGCTTGCGGCCACGGCCGATGATGTTGATACCGCATCGCCCTAAGATAACCTTGTGACGGTATATCCTTTGATGAGCATCTCCCACGATGAAAAGGTCATTTTTCCTCCCATCGCCAGGACCAGGGAGCATCTGTCTTATCAGCTTGAATGCCTGTGCTCCCATATCCTGGGCCTCATCCACAACGATGGATTGATACGGGAACACCTTGTTCTTGTTTTTAAGGAGAAGACGCGCATCCCGCAATGCGTCGTCGGCTTCACGAAGGCCGTGCTCATTCAGCAGTATCCGGTATTCCTCAAACACGGGCCATATAGCTTTCCGGGCCTTTCGACTGAGCCGGGTCCCCCTCCCCACCCTTACCGCTTTGAAATACGCATCAAGGGAGGTCACGGCCTGGGGTTGAATAACCCGGTCCCATTCTTCCCTGTAAAAGGATGTTTCAAAGCTGAGATCTGAAGGCGCCGTATCCAGCGCGCGCTTCCAAAGCGGTCCGCTTAGACGGCCATAATCAATTTTATAATCATACCCGCCTTTTCTCAGGAAATCTGAAGCCCATTTATCCAGATTGACCACTTCAATCCGACGCATTACCTCGGGTTTGCATATGTTTGTCAGGTTTTTCCGGATATCGGCTGCCAGGTTTCGCGTAAAAGTCGTGAACAAGACCCTGTCGTTTTCTTTCTTAAATACATGTTGAGCCAGCCATCGAGCCCTGTGCATGGCAACGACTGTCTTGCTCGTCCCCGCCCCGCCCAAGACCCGTACCGGGCCGTTCCATTCCTTTTTCACGAGCTTTCGCTGAGCAGGGTGCAAAAAAACGCGCCATTTCTCTAAGGGCGCGTTGAGGATGGAAGCGAGTTCAAGTTCATCTTCAACCACAAAGAAGCGCCGTTTGGAATCCGGCTTGTCCAATGCAGCTTCATAGTCTTCGGTATCGACAGCTTTTGAGGGGTCGGGCGTCTCCATCGACCGCAGCACGTCTTCAAGGGAATCCCCTGCCGCAAGAAAAAAGATCGCTTCATAGGCTTCCTGAGGGAGTTCCGCCCCGGCCTCATCAAGGTCTTTTTCGGTCTTCAGGCTTCTGACCAGAGGAATCTGGATTTCCGGGACACCTAATTTCAACAGATAATGATCTTTTATGTGTGAGAAAAGCCCTTGCTCCGCCTCAGGCTCGCTCAGAGCAACCGGTTCCGGTTCAACCAAAGATTCCTCCACTTCTATGACCTGAATGCTTCCGGTTTCCGGATGAATGCTGTAGATTCTGTTTTTGGCCCAGGCGTAGGCTTCATCGTGCTTATCCACCCAAAGAAGCATATAGACGTTCCCTGTCTCCGGTTTGAACACGATGCCCCGGTAGGATTGGTCGATCCGTACCGACCGCATGTTTGGGTCCTTGGCCCCCTCTATTTTTTCGTAATTGAGGCCGGGCGTCATGGGGTCGGCGCGAAACTTATTGATGAAGTTCAACACCTTTGTCTGCTGCCCTTTTGGGACCTTTGAAAAAGATGTCAGAAAATCCGCCGCCATTGCCACCTTCACTTTTTTGTGGTCCGTCATCTGTCCGTCTCTCCTATAGTCCAAAAGATCTGATCACTGTTTCGGGATCATCTAAAACGTCGTCTAATTGGGACACCCGCCACCCCGCGCTTTCAAAAGCCTTTGAATACACCGTCTGCCAGTCCCCAAGAATAGCCACCTTGAGCTTCGGCCATCCCAGCTCCGCCTCAGCGATCACCTCGCCAGTTTCATCCGCCAGTTCAAATCCCGCCTCCGGCAAGGGGCCACCCCTTCTCTCGAATTTACCCAAAAAATCTCCCAACACAGAATCAGCCAGGTCACGAAGCTCTTTCCAGGCCTCTTCGTCGGCCTCCGAACGAGCCTCGGAGCGATCTTTTCGTTTTTCGCTTCTGGTCTTTTCATAAATCTCGCTTTCAAAATCATCAGAAGTTGTAAACATAGCCCCTGGCAGAAACTGATACAGGTTGTAAAGCCTCAAATACCCGTTCCAGAAGGCCTCGAACGCCTTGTCCTCCCGGTTTTCCGCATGATTAAAAAGGCAACAGGCAAGCCGCATTTGATCCATGTCGCCTGTGCTCACTGCCGCCTTATCCACCCTGGCAAACAGCTTCAACAACGGTTTGGATGCCGCGTCATCAACTTCAAAAAGACCGTAAAGCCCATCCCCATCCGATGCCTTCATGACGTCAGCAACCCTTTCAGAAAAGGTGGTGTTGACCTTCCCGGTCCATTTGCCGACCGATTCAGGCGTTGAGAATTCTTTTGCATCAAGGGTCATCAAACCGTGGACAAACGCGCAGGCACGCCAAACTTCGTCCGCTGGTTCCTGCAAAAACCGCAACAGCCAGTTAAAGCTGTCCGCCTTATGGATCTTGCCAAGGGAGGCCGCGCCATAGTGCTCCAGGAACATGTCATATTTCTCCCCAGGTGAAGATCCATTTTGATGCATGAAGTTTTCGAAATAATCCCCCTGGGACTTGTAGCGGTTCTCCACGTCGCGCCAGGAAAGGGACCACAAATGGTATTTTCCGCTTCGCACGATTGCCGCCCTTTGGGCCATGTCAAGGCCTATGCGGTCTTTATGGTAGAAAAAGCCGTCGGTAAAAATCACAATGGGCAGGATTTTGTCCTGGGCCCTCGCAGGCCGGAATACGAAATCCGCCTTAGAGGGAACGGAAACTCCGTCATCGGGCCCCAGTTTCACTTGCAGCTCTATGTACCAGGCCCGGTCGACGATCTTGAAAAAGTAACCCGGCTTGCCGTTTACCACCGATTTACTCAATGTCACCGGCAGATCATCCGATCTCGAACGCTGAAGGGCTTCCACGAAACGCGCTTCAAGTTCGCTGTCAAACAGGGCGTTTACCTTGACGTTTTTAAGGGTATCGATTTGAATCAGTTTTTCCTTGTGCTTCAGTATCCCGTCCAGGAGTTCGATGGCCGTCTCCCGAGAGGTTCCGGCCATGTTGAAACTGGTCCGGTAGGCATAAAGGCAGCGGTAACACCCGTCCTTTTCCGGGTCCTGGTTACAGTCGCAGGCCCTGAGGACCTTCAGGGCCGCCTCAAAAACCTCCATCAGCGGCTCTTCCGAGCGCATGAGCTGCTTCAGGTACCCGGTCCCACCAGGCACGGTATCGTACAAGACCAGATAGTTTTTTCGAAAGGAGGAATCCGGCACCGGCTCGTCAGCCAGGGTGGTCTGAAGATGATCAATGTTGCCTCCGAATTTACGCTTCAGACCGAGATGGAGCGCAGCCACAAAGGAGTGAAGTTTACGATCAGATCCCGAAAACGTGGTGACGGGCAGGAGGAGCCGAATGGCCTCGGATGAAAACTCCCGGTAGAGATAGACGCATTCGGTAAGGTTGTCCGTGGACTCCTTTTTTCGGGAGGTGCAGGTGAAAGCATGCCTGATCTCACCGTTGCCTTTCTGTACCTTTCCGCAGAAACGGCAGAACACAAAACCCTTTCGCGCCAGTTCCTGTCCGGCAATGGTGACCATTTCGCCCAGGTCTCCCTTTTCCCCGAAGTTTATCTCCCGAAAGGTGGCCTTTGACAAAAACTCAAAGCCAAAAGGAAGCTCATCACTGTCAACACGAAAGGCATCCGTGATGTGCTCGGTCCTAAAATTTACCAGCATTTGTTTGTTGTAAAAGCTGGGTTCCCGGTCATCACTGTCATCACCGATACGGCTATCCCTGTCTGATGTGGACGAAAACACCGTCCGCATACGAAGCATTTTTTGTTTCCGGCCATCATCCGACCACATGTTGTCCCCGCACTCGGGGCACGACGAGGTTTTGTCTGCCTCCATTGCCAGGGCCAGATGAGAGCAGTTGTTGCAGAATCGCCAGTTTTCCACCTCTGAGACGTCCAGGTCCACCTGGTCCACCTGGACCCTTCGCCCCCCGGCATAAAAAAAGCTTTCCGGAACCAGCTCATGAATGGCGCTTCGGGCCGGCCGCTCATATTCATACATCCAGGTGTCGTATTTGCTCTCCCCCTCTTTGATCTTTGTTTTTTTGCGATAGATGATGGATCTGAGCACCACGCCCGCCTCGGGAAAGGCATAGTTGGGAATAAGCCCTTCATCCGTAAAAAAGTTCAAGGTCTCCCGGTCGCCAATGCGTGCCACCAGGGACTGCATGGCGTTTTTTTCTTGCTTGAGCTCTGTCAGGTCTTGTTCAAAATTCTTGTCCTTGACCTTGCTTTTTTCCTTTGTTCGGATCTTGCTTTTAAGGGTGTTCACCTTCTTTTTCAGGGATTCCCGTTCCTTGCGCTGGTAATGAAGTCCCTCGACGACCCTGTATGGTAGCGTCCCTGCCTCATTACGTCCGCCCACCACAAAAGCCTTCATGTGATCGATGGAATCGTCTGAAAGCGCGCCCTGGAACATGGCGATAAAATCGTCAAACAGCCCGGTCCTGTTCGTATCAATAAAGTGAAGGAAGCTGTGCGGGAACTTTTCAGGATTTTCTGGCTCAAGGTTTCCCAGAACATGCCGAAGCTGAGGGGGGATGGCCGATTCCTTGATGCCGGTTTCCACCCAGCGATCAAAACAATAGGCAGTGAACTGTCTTTCAAGTACGGCCGAGGCATTCAGGAAAACGCCGGGGGGATCCACCTGCCCCGCGATCATCCGGGATGGTTCGGCAAAGAAGTAAAGGTCGTGGGGCCGGGCATTGGCAACGGTCACATTCAGGGCGTTACCGTCTCTGCGGCCCGCCCTTCCGATCCGTTGGAGATAGTTGGCTTGGGCTGGCGGCACCGAACAGAGGATAATCGATGATAACTCCCCGATATCGATCCCCAGCTCCAGGGTCGGGGTGCAGGAAAGGAGGTTCGGGTCCCAAGGCTGCCGCTCGGTTGCCTGAAACCGCTTCTCAAGTGCTTCCCGGTCGTCTCTTGTCAGCATCCCGGTATGTTCCTCAGAAAATATCCGGTTCACATCCCCGCCTGCATAGAGTTTGCCGTAATAATCCACCTCAGGAGCCTGGGCACTGTAATGACCGTGACAGTTGAAACGAAGACAGGGGGCGTCTTCCCATAAGGCTTTTTCGGAAGAGGCGACGGATGCGTTGTGGCTGCATTCCGTACAGCGCAACTGATCCACATTGTCTGAAATCCGAAGGGCCTCCGGCTTGATGCCCCAGATATGATCGTTTCCCTGCAGGCGTTCTTCAAGTATCCCGGCTGATACCATCTTTTCTAAAATAAGCTCAAAAACATCCTTTGTGAGGGCTGGAACAAGAGGGTTCACGGGATAAAAGCACTTGATGAGCCAGTTCTCGTACCACGTCCGGCGGCTCGGGGTGCTGCCGAAAAGCTGGTCAAACCGATATTTCCTGGCAGTGGTCAGAAAGGCGGGGGCTCGCGTTTTGGGCCCAAAGCTGGGCATCCAGGGTATCTTTTTGAGCAGATAGGTGTTCCCCCAGCTTTTGATATATTCCCCCAGGGCCTGGTGCATTACTGCTCCCTGGTTTTTCAGGTGAGCTATCAGGCCTGCCACAGACGTCTTGAGGGTATCGGCTTCGAGATTTCGGAGTCCGCCGATCTCGTTTCGGAGCGGTTCCAAAGCCTGCTCTACAAAGCCCTCCATCCGATCCGGGTCCAGATGGGCCACGGAAGACCCGGTTTTTTCCAGGGTCCTCCCGATACGGGCGTTGAACCCGTACTCGTTAAATATCTCCCACCCGATCCTTTTCTCCACATCCATCCGGAGCCGTGCGCCTTCAGGCAGACGCCCGAACTGCTTCAGGTAATCGTATTCAGCCATCCATGCCATGTTTGGGGCGAGGAACGTGGCAATAAAGCCCTTTTTGCCCAATTTCTTTGACCAGTACCGGATAAAGGCATCGGGCATATGGGAAAGTGCCAGCCCCTTCCCCTGTTCCTGAACGAATCGCTGGAGCGCAATCCGGAAGTTGAATCGGTATGTTCGTCCGGCAAAAAACCCGGCCCTGTGTGCAGCGTCCTGAACAGAATCGGAAAAGGCGAGTAGCTTTTTGTCGTCGTTGAATGGCGACGAATAAAGTTGGGCGATCATCACGCTCGTCAGGCTTGCGGCGCGCGACCCCAAAACAGTCAGGCTGTTATGCCCGCCGCAATACGGGCAGTTGTGAAGAGTGACTACCCTATCTCTGACCTGTCTTCTGGTGTTGGGGACAAAGACCCTGATGAGGACTTCATGGCCGCAGGAGGGGCATGTCTCACGGTTGCTTTTTGAGGTGAGGGTCCGGCAGTCCGGGCAGATGTGATGGAAGGCCCCGTCCACCCCCACGTCTGTGTCGTCAGTTTCATCGGGGAACAGAAAAACCGTTTTGGGGTCGTTGTTGAAAAACCCCACATACACATCTTCCAGCCTTGTCCTGATCTGGTCGTCCTGTTTTCGTTTGAGCCCCACCCATCCCATGCTGTTGCACTCCCGGCAATGCACAAGCGGCAGGTGGCGCTCAAGTTGTTCGTCCATAAGGTCGTCTGAAAAGCGTAAAACAGGCGGATCAGCAATCTCTCCCACCATCCGCCTCAGCTCCCTGAGCCACATCTGGTGACGCACATGGAGAAACGGAGCAGTGCTGCCATCCGGGGTTCTTGTGAGGGCCATTGATACCAGCGTCAACATGCTGTTTAACAGCTTCTCACCATACTCCGGGCTCGCGTCCCTGAGGCCGGGGGTAACCTTGGCCAGTTCCTTGATGATCTCATCGTAACCGCGTATCCGGCCGCCCAAGATCTTGAGAAGGTTCTGAAAAAACAGGTGCCCCTTCAGGTGTTCGCCCAGTTCGATCCGCCATCCGGTGCTTTCGAATGTTTCCGCTGGGACTTCCGTTTCAAAACAGAGAGCATGCTGGGCTATGACATATCCCCTGTAATCCTCATGGGTTTGAGGATCGAGGGAAGTAGCCTGTTCCGCAGGCGGCAGGTCGATTCTCGTAATGAGGCTTTTTTCCAGGAACTCCCCGGCACTGATACGCGATTCATTGATCACTGCATCCCTGTCAAAGGGCTCTCCAAAAACCTGTTCCGCATAGCCCAGAAGCGCGTCCTGTTCCTCACTGCTACCTAATGTAGCTGATGTACCCACACAGCAGAGGTGCTCTTTGGGTGTGGAAAGGCGGGCCTTGAGGCGACGGATCAGGCAGGCCAGGTCCGTGCCCTGGGCCCCGTCAAAGGTGTGGAGCTCGTCCACTACCAGGTAGCGGAGGGTTTCCGGGCCGTTATTCTGCCACAGGGGGAAATCTCTTGGCCTGATAAGGAGGTAGTCGAGCATCTTGTAGTTGGTCAACAGGATATCCGGTGGTTTGAGGCGAAGGGTATCCTTGTTGGTAATGATCCCCTCCCGGGACATGACCATCTGTGGTTCGCTTTCTTTCTGGCCTATATAAAGCCCGGCCGTGACATTTCCTTTCAGGTTCGGATTATCAAAGACCGTTCGGGCTATTCTCCCGGCCTGGTCCGTGGCCAGGGCGTTCATGGGGTAGATGAGGATGGCCTTGATCCCCGGTTCGCCCCTGTGCCGGTAGCAGTGGTCCAGGATGGGGTAAAGGAAACACTCGGTTTTACCGGATCCCGTGCCGGTGGCCACAATGGTGGACTTGGGCGCTCCGCCTTCCAGCCGATCGAAGGCCTGCTCCTGATGCAGGTGCGGTATAAATTCCATGGGGATTTCCGGGAAATAGTCTGGTCCGCCTTCTCCCCGCTGGAACGGTAGCTGGATGGACAAATACGGCCCTTTGAACACACCGCCCTCTGAATCGAGTAAACGTTCAACAATGCCGTGGAAAAAAGGGGTGGACACTGGGAAGGTGGTCTTAAGGAAATCGGAAACGCCTTGTCTCAGTTGCCGGGAGAGAATGGAGGGAATCATGAGCGCCCTCTAATAAGGGTTAACCACGAATAACACGAATCACACGAAAAATGATGGGATCAGGGATCTGGATTTGCTTGGAGCTGTTCCATTCTAAATTTTATGGCTTCCACCGGGTCCGGAGGGTCCATCGGGTAGTGAACATCTTCATAAGCTTCTATATGAAGGGTCAGCCACTTTAGTTCATCCATTTCAGGCGTATCAGCTTTGGCATCCATGAGCGCATCAACGCGCGACAGCGCACGCTCGTATTCTTCTTCGTTTTCGATTTCCTCAAAGGGCATGCGTTTTGTCTCCTGATCGAGTGGGCTTCTCTTAATCCAACGAAACACACAAGACTTTTGTGAGATCAACTTTTCAAGAACGGCAATGTGAGCGGCGGTAAGCCCGCCTTTTGAAGCATGCTTTGAACAAATTCCCTGAAATAGGGCCAGGTGTTCACTTGGAGGTTGCCCTGGATGTAGATATCCAAAAAGTTCTCTGAAAACGGCGACTCCGATACCAGAACGACACGGTACGTAGCCCCGATTTTAACAATAAATTCCTTCTTGGTGGTTTTTGTAGCCACGATTTCATAATCCGATATCACAGTGGCACGGTTGTCGTCTTCAATATGGTACGATGGCTTGTGACGGATATCCAATCTCATATTACTGGAGAGTTTTTCTCTCCGGGTCTTCATAGAGCAGGTCTCCATGACAATGGATTCCAGGTCAACCTGGTCCAATAACCTTCTATATTCATCCGGAGGTATCCTTGGTTTTTGGGTTTTCTTTGCCATCAGTCCCCCCTTTAGGCCGCCACCTTGTAATCATCTGCAGAATAGTCCCCTATGTTTCCGTTAAAAAGCCGCTTGGAAGGTCCCATGCGATATCGGAGTGCGCCGATACCCTCATTGAGAGATCTCAATTCATCATAGACCCCGGTCAATACACCGGACATTTTGTCACCCTGATAATGCATGGCCAGCAAGGTGCAAACATATTTATTGAGACTCACACCGTTTGCCTGCGCGGATTCGGCCAGTTGGCGGTGAAGGAATTTCGGCAGTCGCATGAGAAACCGCCCGCTGTATTCGGCTGTTCCGGGGTCCGGTTCCGGAATATCCAGCCCTTCATCCAGATATTGTTGGAATCTTACATTCTTATTTTCCGCGAGGTCTGAAATAGCCTCTTCAACTGTATCCCCATCCCCCACGATGCCCAGTTCTCCAAATTGGGGGAGCCTTGCAAGAAAGCCGCCGCCTTCCTCGTCCGGAATGGCAACAATTTCCATCCGGTACGGCAGAGACAGATAATAATCCAGATCCTTTTTCATGATATTCCTCCCAGCTCCTCGATAAGACAAATCGCCTTTATAAGTGCCTTGATATAGATCCCTTTGACCTTCTTCCCGCCCTTTACCGGTACCGATATCTCTCCATAGGGTTGATATTCCGGAAACACCTTCAATGCCTCACAGCGGACCACTATATGGGAAGTGCCCTGCTGATCCCACATACCCTGGAAGAAGTGGTCCAAGAATGTTTTGACATCCTGTAACCGGGCTTCCTTAGGAACATTATCGGTCCATTTTTCGAAGAGCTTTTGCGCTTTGCCCATTTTTTATATTATTTTGATACCTCATATAGTATCATTTTTTTTGATTTGCAAGCTTTTTTTGCCACTAAAGACACCAACCACACGATAGTTTTATTGATCTTTTTTAGTATTTTTCATTTTTAGAGCCTTTTTTCAAATGCGGCCTAGGTGGTTTCGTAGTCGGTTTCCCGGTCGCAGCGGTCAAAGGGGGCCTCATAGACAATAGTCCGTTCCCGGGGGCCGCCGGGGAGGGTATCGTCCACAATGGTCCGCTCCACCTTCCCGGATGTCATCCCCCGAATCTCATTCCATTCAGCCCGCGAAAACCCCACGCCCGCAAGCTCCTTGTTGCAGGTAAACACGATGCGGCCGTTTCGGTCATACCAGGTGTCACCCTCATACTGCCTGAGCACCGGAAACTGAACCCGGTAGATGGTCTTCAACTCCTCCAGGGTCAGCCCCAGGGCCATGGCCGCCAGCACGTCGATCTCCACCAGGGCTTGGCGGCGGGCATAGTCCGTGCGAAGGGGGCAGTCACGGTGCCATTTAGAGGTGAGGTTGGCGAAGTGGCTGTTTGGGAGCCGGGGGTCGGGTTTGGTCCAACGGTCCGTAACAAAGGAGGGTTTCCAGGAGGAAGTCCACAGAAAGGCGTAGCTCACAGTCAAAGAATTAAGCATAATTGCACGCAAAATTCCGTGCTTTGGCATAACAACATCAGGCAGAGTTCCAACAATACTTTGTGAAGATGGCCTACCAGATGTTTTTACATAGAAATCTGCAGAAACACTTAAGCAAAAGGCGTGAAAATTTAATAGTTTTTCCAAATCAGAGAACAAGTAGGATACGCATGTGTTAATATGGCCTGGCGCTGTTGGTATCACAGCGTTTAAGAAAGTGCGTTCTCCTCCTTGAGAAAGTTGGAATTTTGTCACAAACCGGTAAAACTCCGTCACCGGCTTCCTGTCACCCCACGGCACCTTCGGGGTGCGGCGTAGATATTCATCCATATCGCAATCCGGCACATAGTTGGTGCGGGGCAGGTAGTCGTCTGGAAGCTCGGTGAGGTCGAGCACATGGTAGGCGCGGTGTGTATTGCAAATGGCCTTCGGGGTTTGGAAAAAAGGGTTCCCCACATAAAAATGGGGCCCGGAAAGAATCCAATGGCTCGCATTTTCCCGAAAGCCGGTCTCCCGCCGAATGGTCCCGTCTCTCTTGACTGCATTTGTTTCGTGCCACATCTCAGTGGAGAAATACTCGCCCTTCAGGTCTCCCAGTCTGTGAGGATAAGCTGCAAACTTTTCAAGGACACTGACAAGGCTTTGGGCATGCAGGGCGGGCAGGCGGGCTTGATGCGGCGGTGTGCCATCTGAATCATAGAGTCTGGCGAACAATTCCAGATGGGGCTTTGTCACCTGAATAATCCTTTTCGAATGACCCTGAACGCTCCACTGGTTGTTCTCATCCTTGATTCCGGGGACGAGCCCATGACCGCTGTGTGCAAAACACGAATCCACAGTATTTGCTTTAAACAAGTTCGCTATGTGAAAAAAACGTATCTCACCAGGGGCGTTACTGGAAATGTTAATGCCGAATTTATTTCGATTACCAATCGGGAAAAGAAGCATTTCATTCTGAAATTGAAGGTGATGTTTGAGGCGCTCATATATGGCTTTCCTGAATAAGCCCCCGTTCGGATCATCATATACCCCTTCCGGGTGCAAAAAACCCGAGATTCCGTCCCTGCTCCCGATCATCCAGGCCTGGGGCAGAAAACATTTGTAGAGGTTGCTCTGGGTGCCTTTCAGGACCGGATAATTCTGAACCGCATTCAGAAAATTCTGTGTCCCGTCCGCCTCCTCAAAGGCGGCTAAATAGGCGCTTCTCAGGTTGAACCGTTCGAGAGTCTCCTGACGCAGTTCATTCAGCCTGGAGGCGCTGAACTTACGGACCACGAAGAGGGGTTCCGCGTCGCCTAACACGCCCCCTTCGTTCCATTCCACCTTGATCCACGGGGGATTTCCCACAATCAGGTCAAATCCACCCCGGTCCTCGAAGATATCCGCGAATTCCAGTTCCCAGTGCAGGAAGCGATGCTCTTTGGAAATCTTCCTTACCAGCCCGAACAGTCTGTTCTCCCTACAAAGCCGGTCCACATCCACGAAACCGAATACATCGACCAGCTCCAGGGCAAGCTGTTTGGGCATGGTATCCGGGAAAAGCTGCATCTGTTCCCCTGCATCGGGTGCAGTATCATACAGGTTCCCTTCGAGGATCAGGGAGATCTCCAACAGAAACTCTTCCCGGGTGGGCAGGAGACAGATTTTTTCGATGGGCCAGAACCAGAGGGCGCACCAGTAATCCATGACCAGTTTCAGTCTGCGGTAGGAGCTGGATTGTCGGACATTTTCGGAGAGCACCTGTCTTTTGAAAAGCCGGTCCTTCCAGCCGGTATCGGTCAGGTCCTGCTTTTTGTCCTGCGCCGGCTGCCCGAAAACCGGCAGGGGATCTGTTGTCCTCTGTCGGATATCCCGCAGTTCCCGGGTATGATGCTCCCAAAGCCGATCCGCGGCACGGGACAACCTTTCCAACTGCGCTACCTCGCCCTTTGAAAAGGGCCGGGTGAAGTCCTTTCGCCAGGCATTCATGGCTTTGATTTCGTCTCCGGCCATCTGCTTCACCACCCGGTCCTGATAGTTGGCCATGCCCCTGTCCGGCAGGAGAAAATGATACACGGATTTTTCGGGCCGTTTCTCTCCCGGCATGACCCGCTCCGGGGCCTCATCCAACCAGAGAGGAGACTTTCGCGTCGTTCCCCTCAGCAGACCGGAATCGAACACCTGGCGCCGGGCTCCGATCAGCGAATTTCCGGTCGCCAATTGCATGCCGAACCAGGGTACAAAGGCATCCTTGTGGATTACATTAAGCCACAGGGACACTTCGGCCAGCTCCACCGCCACCGGGTTAAGGTCCACACCGAACACGTTGTTGTCGGCAAGGTACATCTTGACCCTCTGTTTTTCCTGCTGATAATCTTCGTGGGGGATCTCCACTCCGGCTTCCTTCTGTTTCAGCTCAAGGTACTGCTCGGCTAACTGATTCACCACCTCGTTCAAAAAGGCCGCGCTCCCCATGGCCATCTCACAGATGGTGAGTTTGAGGATTTCGTCCGCAGTCTTACCTTTCAGGATCTCTTTCAATGTATATTTGACCAAACACTGAGTAAGCACTTCCGGCGTGTAATAGGAGGCCGATTTCTGGCGATCCCTACCGGCCAGACGGTAGATGAAGGTCCCCTTAGGGTAGTGTATTAGGGTACCGTCCGGATTAAAGACCTTTTCTCCCTCCTCGTACTTTTCCAGATCCTCATCCTTCACAAAATAGGCTGTTTCAAGCTCATTGGGGGTCTCCCCGGCCTTTTTGACCTCGTAGAGATCGGTCTCCGCAAAAAACCCCTGATACGAGAGCAGGGCTTCGTACACGGCGCCCAGTTGGTTGATCCCCAGTTGGGCATAAGAGATGCGGCCCCGGCGGCTTTTTTTGCCCTTGGGGCGGGAAAGGGACATGAGCCGGATCACCTTTTGGAGCATACTGTTTCGGAACTTGACCCGGTTCAAGATGGGTGTTCGTGCCGGGTCAAACAAGTGGGACTTGAGGGGTTTCATCTCAAAGACATCGTGCTGGGGCTTGTCGCCAAAGTGGAAGCCCTTTTGTGCCGGGCTGAAGCCCTCATATATCAGCGTGTTGAACAGAAGATTTAGGGATTCGTGAATGTATGTGCCGTTCTGTGATTCCTCGGTGGTGAGGTTGGCCATTTCCAGATCTCGAAGAGTCTCAAAGCTGTACCCCGTGCGGTATGCGTCAGACTTCATGGGGGCATAGCCCAACTCGGGTCGGGCCTCGATGTACAAGAGGAACAGGATCCGGTACATGAAGCGAAGGCACTCGCGGGTGAGCTGACCTTCGTCCAGTTTTTCCTCTCCGGTGAACACCCCCTTTTTTCGCCTTTCCATGAGATAATGAACTGCCTCGTTCCCGATCAGCTCGATGGACTCACGCAGGGCATATTTCAGGTCTTCTGAAACAGCGAAGGCATGCTTGTGGGAGTTTTCATCCAGGGTGTCCAGGAGGCTCAGCCCATCTGCTGGGCAGATATGGTTTCGGTGGAGCAGGGCCGCGGTCGCCTGAATTGTGCTCATATCCCTTCGCCCAAAAATCTCTGACAGGTCAAACCGCAGAAGCCGTTTCTGGTTCCACTTGCTGCGGTCCATGAGCACCATCTGGGTGAGGCTTGCCAGGATAACCCAGCGCGGGGGCTCGGAGAGGCCGAAGACCTGTCGCGAAACAACCGTCTCCAGGGGATCTTCGGGGAGGGTACAACCAGTGGAATCTCCGACCTGGCACTGGATGTCCAATAAGGGGAGATTCAACGGGTTCTCCCCGTTGCCCGACGGATCGAACGCCTCGATCACCCAGAGCCTCGGGGCGCCGTTTGCCCGTGAAACTTCCCCCAGAATCGGCAGTGAAACGCCATCATCCAGATCCTTCATGCCGGGGCAATATTCATACCCCAGAACAGCCATTATCTTTTCCAGAATACCACGCTGCAAGACAAGTTTCTCAGCCGGATCGCGCTCCCGTTCCACAAGGTCCCGGACACGAAAGTACTCCTGTGACATCCCCCTCAGTTCAGCATAGGGCGGACGGATATCTTCTTCTTTTTCCAGCCGCTTCCATTCTTTGAAAATATCCTTGAGATCGCTTTCCAGGATAGCGCTCAGGTAGTGGTGGGTGTAAAATTCATTTTCGTTGTTGATTCCGGTAAGGTCTATGGCCATCAGTCGATTCCTCTTAAAACGGCAATCACCTGGATATAGGGGTTGTCTTCGGTGGTCATGGTTTCCTGAACCCAGTCAAGGTATTCGTCAAACAGCTGGTCGATCCTCCTCCGTTCCTTGTCCTTTATCCCTTTCACCATTTTTTCGGAGAGACGACTTTCCGCAAACCGGAATTCAAGCTGGGTGTACTGCTTGCTGCGGAGCCTCTCCAGGGCGCCAAGCTGATCGTTGAGTTTCTCATTGATCTTCTCCTCAAAAGCCTTTCTCTCCTCGCTCATCCATTGGATGGTTTTTTTTATGGCAGTGGGGAGCAGCTCTTTCAACTCATTCCCGTCTTCGATCTTCCCCGGGTTGGGAAATCGTTTCCTGTTTAGACCCGTTCGTTCCATAAGCTGTTCAAATCCTTCTATGGCGGCGAATTTGCCGTCTTGGAAGGTGACGCCGATCCACCGGTGGACCAGGGGATGGCTCTTTCGGTTGGGTATCAGGCCGGATATGACGTATACGATCTCCCCGGGCGTAAGGGCCGATTTCAGGTTGAGGACCGGCGCTTCATGCCGGCCAAAGGCTGCCTGAAGTTTGTCGTTCACCCATTCCATCACCGGGTTTAGCGGCCACAGATAATGAATCCGTGGCCACGCCTTTTCTTCTTTCCGGCTCTGTCTGATCTCGTTCTGGATAACGTCCCGGTCGGTGCAGAGGACAAATTCCCCATTTTCGGGCCAGATCTCCTTAGGCATGTATCGGAAGCGGCGTTGCAGGTCTTCCGGGGCTGTCAGGTCAATGCGCTGTTCATCTCCATAGAATGCAACCTGGATTTTGAGGGACTTTTTCAGGTATTCAATAGCGGCCTTGAGAAAGGCGTAATCATCCGGGAAAAGCGAGGGCATGGCGCTTTTCATCGTACGGACCGTTTCACCCGTAGGCGGGTCATTTTCACCCAAAAGGGCTGCCAGGGGATCAAAAGCGGCTTTCTCCACAGCAGACACGAATTCCTCCGGGCTTTGGCCTTTTTCCATGGCCGCGGCGGTCAGGATTTCTTCCTCATCAATATCATAAACGCCCATAAATGCCGCAGGGTCGCCGATGTTCCTGACGGCCTGATCGTCTTTTTGAATCAGGAGTTCAAGGATGCGTGTATCGCCCCGAATCTTTTCGTTCTCGCTTTCGGTCATCAGATACACAATCTCGGGAGCCCGCTCCTGGCCGTATCGGTCAATCCGGCCGTTTCGTTGCTGGAAGACCATCAGCGACCAGGGGATGTCGAAGTGGATCATGCGGTGTGAAAGATAGTGGAGGTTGATCCCCTCTGATGCCACGTCCGATGCGATGAGCAGCTGAACCGGGTCCTGCTCCTTTCCGAAACGTTCTACGATCTCCTGCTGCTCGGTGTCGGGGAGGCCCCCGTGCAGAATCACCACCTGCTTATCTTTCAGCCTGAGATCCTTCGGCAGGTGTTTCTGCAGAAACTTGAGCGTCTCGATCCGTTCGGTGAATATGATGAGACGGTCCAGCGTGTCTCTGCCGGTCCATCCGAACCCTTTTTTGTCCCTGATGACCTCCACAAGCCGCTTGTATTTGGAAAAATCGTTTGGGGAAATCATTTCAACGCAATATGCCAGATTTTTCAGCAACTCGATGTCTTTATCAAACCCGGGATCCTGGGATTTTTCAAGACGCCGTATGCGGTTTTTGATCGTATCCAGACAGGCGGAAGGGCTCGAAAAAAGGGATTTCTCAAGGGTGGTCTTAAAGAGTCTGCCAGCCCCCTTGCGCTGATCCAAACGAGTAAACCCCATGTCGGCAAACGTGTCGAAGGCCTGTTCCTCTGCCAACGAGGCCTTGCAATGGGCAACGCTGATTTTCCGCGGTTTGAACGCGCTCTCACCTGATCCTGTATGTCTTTTTTGAAGCGCCGGATATAGAGCCCCTTGATATCTTCCGGGCCGTAGTCCTCCGGATTGGCAATGGCCGTGGGGTCGAGCATGTTCATGAGGCTTGCAAAGCTGCGTGCCTTGCCGTCGTGGGGGGTCGCTGAGAGCATAATGAGGGTGTCGGACCGGCTGGACAACAGATTGGCGAGCTTTGCCCGCAGAGAAGATCCATGGCCCCGTTCGGCCACATTGTGGGCCTCGTCAATGACGATGATGTCCCAGTAGGCATTTTCAATGTAAACGCTGTATTCCCGGTCGTTTTTCAGGGTGTCTATGGAGATAATGGCCCTGTCATAATAATAAAACGGGTTGTGGTTGGTGGGTATCTGGGAACGGATGCGCTGGATGCCGATGGAGTCCAGCCGGGTCAGGGGAATGGAAAACCGGCTCCACATTTCTTTCTGGAACTGGGTGAGCATGCTCTTGACTGCAACCACGAGAATCCGCTTGCCTTTTCCCCGTCGGATCAGTTCGCTTAGAAGCACCCCTGCCTCAAGGGTTTTGCCCAAACCTACCGCATCGGCAATCAGAATCCGTTGACGGGGCTGCCCCAGGGCCTGGATAGCCGCGTCCAATTGGAACGGCACAGGGTCCATCGCTGCCCGGTGGCCGATATAAAGCTTATCATCGATAGGGGCCTTCTGTCGTAGCAGGCTTTCCATGTAGAGCAGGGAGGCCTGATAGGAGCTGGATGTGTCCGGCACGAGCTTTGTTTCAGCAGGATTAAGGATCTCAATGTTCCTGTCGATCTCGGTCAGAAATACGGCCTCCTTGTCCTTGACCAGCTCTGAGATTCCCACAACGCTCAATGCTTGCCCGCCGGTGGACGTCCGGTCCACCCGACGAACCAGCCACTCGGCATCTCGAACAACGATTCTCGAACCCGGTGCAAAGATGTTTTCAATAGAAGCCATATTGGCTGATACCTTTCAGGTTTTAGACAACTCCACCGATCAAACATCCTTGATTATTATGATCTATTTCCACCACTATTCCCATATCTTTAACTGTGAGCTTTTCACAGAACTACAAAATACAAAACCCCGCTCTCCATCTGATTAGAGTAACGGGGTTTTCAGGTAACCATAGACCATTTAAAATCCTCTTTCCCTTTCGTGTTGAAAGAAGAAACTTGGTTCGGGAACACTGCTGACAGTTGTTTATACTTAACTCATCTAAAAGTCAATGGAAACTGGGAGCCCCGTTAACCAGTGACTGCGCCGTGACATGCAGGTATGATAACAGATGAGTTTGACATATACGGTCACAGCTGGGGAAGTTTTTTTGAAAAAATGGATAAAAACAGAAAAATAATGAACTGCCGGCAAAATGAGGAAATCATTGTTGAAGTTGGGGAAAATATGTGTTTAACTGTCCAAAATATCAGTGTTATTTGAGCCAAAGCATAGCCAGGGGCGAGCCGTTTTGGTAGAATGTTGTAAAACTGGAAAATTATCGTAAGGACCACCTCGACATGCCGTCATTACCGTCCTTTGATGCCGCCACAAATAAATGTGAAAATCCGCATGTCGTCATCCTTGGCGCAGGTGCCAGCATTGCTGCGTGCCCAAGTGGCGACAAAAACGGAAAAATTCTACCTTCCTTACAAAATCTCGAAACGGTTGTAGGCATAGAGCATATTACTGCCGAAATCGAATCCTCTGTTGGTACGCTCGGAGCCGGGTTCGAGGAGAAGTACTCAAACCTTATAACAATAGGTTCCCACAAACAAGAGATCCAAGAAATTAATGATAAAATCCATTATTACTTTTCACAACTTGAACTGCCAGATTCACTTACTGTTTATGATTACCTGATTCTGGGGCTTCGAGAAAAAGATGCCATATTTACATTTAATTGGGATCCATTCTTACTCCAGGCATTATTGCGATGCTCTGGAGTCACAAAACCACCCAATATCTTTTTCCTTCACGGAAATGTGTCGGTTGGCGTGTGCCAGGGTTGTAAGGTAAAAGGAAATGCTGGCCAATCCTGTGGCAGATGTAGTTCCCCGCTAACGAATACAGACCTGTTGTTTCCCGTTAAGCAGAAGAACTACAATGCAAGCGGTTTTCTAATCAACGAATGGAATGCACTTAGAGATTATCTAAAATACGCCTACTTTGTAACCATATTCGGATACAGGGCACCCTTTACTGATGTTGAGGCAAGGCAGATTTTCATCGACTCTTTTGGGGTAAACAGCTCAAGGGAATTTGCAGAAGTTGAGATAATCGACATACGTGAGCGTAAAGACATTGAAGATTCGTGGGATCAATTTGTCTTCGAGCAACATTATTCAGTATGGGATAACATAACTGGATCACAGATTTATAAGCATTTTAGAAGATCGTGCGATGCTTTCGCTATGGCCTCGCTGCAGTGTCACCCGGTGCCTGAATTTGCTCCCGATGGCATCTCTTCAGTGTCCGACCTCAGGGAATTTGCTCGCAAACTATATGCAGAAGAAAACTCAGGAGACAAACTCTGGAAAGACCACAAGAACCCATTCGGGCCCTAATCAGCGAATGAACCCGACGAGTAACACGGGGCGACTGCATCGGCATTGTCTGCAAGTCTTTGGCCCAGGATTGCTCGCAGGTTATCCGTACGTTGCAGATAGCCATTCCTCTCAGGCCTGACATTGCTTGAGATACATTGAATATTCTCTAAAAAATCCTGCTTTCCAAAACACTGATTATTTGCCATAAGACAAATAAATCAGCGAATTAAAAAGGCTGTGATATCCTCAATTCGGGTAGACTGAAGGAACCTGTGCTACCTGCTATCAAGCTCAGGCTTAAAGCGCAAATAAATCTTTTGATATCAAGCTGGTACCCAAATTGAAGACCATGTTGACATATGAGCTCAGTACCTCAAAGAGAGCCTTTTGTGGGTCTGAGGGACGTTACTTTGTGAATTAGTGTGGTATTTTGGGATACGACTGCTATGCGGCTGTGGTTTTTTCTCTTTTGGTTACAATGACTCGCTCATACTGGTAGCTGATGGAACCGGCGAATCAAAGTCAACCTCCTTTCGACAAATGAAGTGATCCCCGACGTTCGGGATTACGGCGGTTGATAAGGCTGATCGAATAGCTTATATTCAAACATGAAATAATACCTCCGTGCCTCCGGGATCGGGCACGATTTCAAGCTGTTCTTCGGGTACTTGGGCCGTATCTTGAAATCGTTTGCACCGGCTCACAAAGAGTAGCGCTATTGCTTGTAGAGAGGTAAATGCTCCTCCGGCACATCCTTCAATGCCGGGTACTTGGCGTCCTTTTCGGAAAAGATCGGGTTTTCGATGGGCCAGACAATATTTATGGTCGGGTCTGACCACAAGATCCCATACTCGTCCCCAGAGGCGTAAAGATCGGTGCATTTATATATAACATCTGCGGTTTCGCTCAGGACGCAGAAGCCGTGGGCAAACCCTGCGGGAATGAAGAGTTGACGTTTATTCTTGTCTGAGAGGAGGGTCCCGGTCCAACGCCCGAACATGGGCGAACCTCGTCTGATATCCACGGCAATGTCAAGGACTTCCCCAGCGATGACGTAAATCAGCTTACTTTGCGGGTGTTTGAGTTGATAATGAAGCCCGCGAAGGGTGAATCGCCTTGAATGGGAGAGGTTGTCCTGCACAAAATCCGGATCTATCCCCGCCTCGCGGTACTTGCCCACGTGGTACGTCTCCATAAAGAAACCCCGGTCGTCTTCAAACACCGCCGGTTCGATCAGGATGACACCCGGGAGCGATTGCTCAGTAAATTTCAATGTCATTGTTTCCATCCACCGTATCGGAGACGATTTCCATCAGGTATTGACCGTATTCGTTCTTGAGCATCTCTTCTGCGAGTCTTTGGAGCTGTTTCCGGTCAATATAGCCCTTCCGGAAGGCGATTTCTTCAATACACGCAATCTTGAGTCCCTGTCTTTCCTGTATGGCCTGCACAAAACTACTTGCCTGCTGTAAGGACTCATGGGTCCCGGTATCGAGCCAGGCAAACCCGCGGCCCAAAAGCTCCACGCTAAGCTGTCCACGACGCATGTACGCCGCGTTCACATCTGTAATTTCGAGCTCACCCCGGGCCGACGGTTTGAGATTCTCTGCTATGGATACCACATCGTTGTCATAAAAGTAGAGCCCTGGAACCGCGTACTTGGATCTGGGTTTTTTAGGTTTTTCCTTGATACTGGTGACCTTGCCATCAGCGTCAAACTCCACCACCCCGTATCTCTCAGGGTCTTTTACCAGGTATCCGAAGATGATCCCGCCTTTCTGAAGTCTTGCAGATTTTTCAAAAATCTGCGAGAGCCCCCGGCCGTGAAAGATATTGTCTCCCAAAACGAGTGCAACATGATCCCTGCCGATAAACCGTTTCCCGATGATAAATGCCTGGGCCAATCCTTCCGGCCGGGGCTGTTCAGCATACGAGAAGGAAAGACCAAGCTGGGATCCATCATCTAAGAGTTGCCGGAATCTTGGCAGGTCATCAGGTGTCGATATGATGAGTATTTCCCGGATGCCCGCCAACATCAGCACAGACAACGGATAATAGATCATTGGTTTGTCATAAACGGGCATCAGTTGTTTGCTGACAACACGCGTAATCGGATAGAGCCGGGTCCCAGAACCCCCTGCCAAAATGATTCCTTTCATAATTTGATTTCTCTCCCGTCTAATTGTCCAAGTTTCATCCCCACCCCAGCCTCCCTGGTTCAGCCCCGGGAACCGGATCGATTTGTCAGACTTCATTTTCCATAATGCGCTTCGATCCAGGACTGGTATTCACCGCTCTGCACCCGATTCACCCATTCCTGGTTTTCAAGATACCACTGAATCGTCTTGCGGATTCCGGTCTCGAGTGACTCCTCCGGCACCCATCCTAACTCTCTCCTTAATTTTGTAAAATCGATGGCATACCTGCGGTCATGACCGGGCCGGTCTTTGACAAACGTTATCAACTCTCTGCGCGAGTGATCTCTTTTTGGCAACGGAAGGTCGTCCAGGATATCACAAACCATCTCCACAATTCTAATGTTTTCCATTTCCGTGTTGCCGCCGATGTTATAGGTGTCGCCCCGCTTTCCGTTTTTCATGATCTTCCAAATGGCCGTGCAGTGATCCCTCACATACAGCCAGTCCCTGACATTAAGACCATCCCCGTAAACAGGAAGCTGCTTTCCTTCAAGGGCATTCAGGATCATGAGGGGGAGGAGTTTTTCGGGGAATTGATACGGCCCGTAATTGTTGGAACAATTGGATATGGTTACGGGGAGACCATACGTCTCGTGGTAGGCCCTCACTAAATGATCTGAGGATGCCTTTGAGGCGGAATAGGGGCTGTTGGGCCTGTAAGGTGTTTCCTCTGTGAAATATCCATCCTTTCCTAAGCTGCCGAATACCTCATCCGTGCTGATGTGGTGAAACAGCTCCAACCCTCCCTGCTGTTTCCTTGCCAGTTCCAGCAGGTTAAAGGTGCCGACAATATTGGTCCGGATAAATGCGTCGGGGCTGACGATGGATCTGTCCACATGGGATTCGGCCGCAAAGTGACAGATCGTGTCTATCTCATAGTCATCAAAGACGTGTGCCATGCCCTCCTTGTCGCATATGTCTCCCTTTACAAAAACATAGCGCTCTGGAAAAACCTTTTCAATATCGGATAAGTTCTCCGGGTTGCCGGCGTAGGTAAGGGCGTCCACGTTCACCACACGACCTTCAAAGTCAGATTCCTCCAGGAGATACCGGACAAAATTGGTCCCGATAAACCCGCATCCCCCTGTCACTAACATATTTTTCATGTCAGTCCCTCTCTCACCTCGTTTATCAAACGATCCCTGAACCGGAGAACAAATTCCGCCAGGTCGCTTTTCCAGTTTTGCATCGCATTTACGCCCGATTCCTTGAGACGCTGATTCTCCAAAATTGAGTTCATGGGCCTTCTGGCGGGCGTGGGATATTCCTCGGTTGTACAGGGGATCAACGAATGGGGCACACCCATCTTATCAAGGAAAACGGTGCCCAGTTCATACCAGGTACCATACCCTTCGGATGTTGCATGGTAGGTTCCCTGCCCCTCTGATTCTATCAGTCTGGCAATCTGCAGGGCAAGCCGGTAGCTCCAGGTGGGTGATCCGAACTGGTCGTTTACCACCTTTATCTCTCTTTTGGGGTCCTTCAGGGCCAGGCGAAGCATGGTCTTCAGAAAATTTTGTCCCCGTATCCCGTACATCCATGCCGTTCGCAAAATCATATGGTTGTCCGTTGCCCCTCTGACGGCTCCCTCTGCTTCCAACTTAGTCACCCCGTAATAGGAGACCGGGCTTGTCTCATCCTGCTCTGTATATGGTTCGGGAACTTCCTTCCTGCCGTCAAAGACATAATCGGTTGAGATGTGAATCAGTTGAGCCCCATGTTTTTGAGCAGCCACCGCCAGGTTCCTGGGACCCTCCACATTCACCTTCCTCGCCAAATCCCTTTTGGTTTCACACGCGTCTACCTGTGTATAGGCTGCACAGTTCAGGATAAAATCAGGTCCGAAATCCTTTACCGCGGCCTCCACATTCGAAATATCGGTAATGTCCAATCGATCCAAGTCTACAGACATAACCTCATGGATCTCACTGAGAGTCTTATCGCAATCAGCGCCTAATTGCCCCTTTCCGCCACAGATCAATATTTTCATTTGAGTGAGCCCTTGGTTCATCCTGCGACCAACTAATTCCTCTAACGATAGAACCTTCTTGTAGTACCACTACCTGAAGTAGTTGCTTGGGTCGATTAACCTTGACAAAATGTAGCAAAGTAAGTTATATTATAGTTTAACATATACCATTAACGTGTCAAGAAAAGAATCTGGACCCTGCCTGGGGCTCGGAACACGCACCACAAAACCTCCGCGCATGCCAGAGCGTGCGTTAGACGACAGTGAGGACTCTGTTGGAGATAAGCGGTATATCAAATTCGAAGCTGATTCGCTCCATGCTGGATGGCCGGGTTTCCTTTTTTCAGGAATTTTTGAAACACCCCTTTCAGATCGGGTCTGTCACGCCCAGTTCCCGTTTCCTTGAGCGGCGTATTCTGAAAACCGCCGGGATCGCTTCGGCCCGAACAATGGTAGAGTTAGGTTCCGGCACCGGAGGCACAACCCGAGCGATACTACGAACGATGCCACAGGACGCCCAGCTCCTAAGCGTCGAAATTAACCCCCATTTTCACGCCATGGTGAGCCGAATTCAGGACGATCGACTCATTGCACACTTGGGTAGTGCGTGCGAGCTGAAGGAAATCGTTTCGATGTATGGGCTTAATTCCCCGGAGCTCATCATTTCCGGCATCCCCTTTTCCACCATGACCCACGGCTCGGGGTCGCAGGTTCTCGAGGCGGTCGCGGCCCTCCTTGCCCCGAATGGACGATTTGTCGCCTATCAGGTGAGCGCCCGGGTCGCCTCCCTCTGCCAGCCCTTCTTTGGCTCTGGACAAATGGTAGTGGAGCTTCTCAACATCCCACCGATGCGTGTGTACCGGTGGAACAAAAACGGCGCCTGACCGAAGCCTGCTAACCCCGGGACTTTATCCGAAACGGAGGTCTGATTGCCAGGGCGAGAATCACCCCGCAGCCCATCAGAGTGCCGGCCATATAGAGGCCTCCGGAGAAGGAACCGGTCGCATCTCTGATCCATCCCGTGAGATAGGGGGCCACCCACGCGCTCAAAAACCCGATAAAATTGGCAAGGCCAAAGGTTGTTCCCGCAATCTCCTGCGGCACAAGTTCGCTGAGAAGCGCGTAGTACGGGGGCCAGACGCCGAACATAAACAGGCCTGAACTGAAAAACAGGGCGGTGATCAAAACACTGGAGGCCCTGATTTCCACCGCATAGCCGAGCCCGAACATCAGCAGGGTCCATATGAATGCATTGGCTGCAATAAGGCCTTTGCGTCCGTATCCCTTTCGAGCAAACACGTCACTCATCACGCCGGAAACAAACAGGGCCGGAACCCCCACCAGACCCAATGTTCCGGAAAGAAGCGAACTCGCAAAAATCCCCTTGATCCCTATTTCCTGATAAATGGAAGGCATCCACGTGGCCGTCAGCCAGTAGCCATAAAGGAGGGTGAATCCCAGAAGGTACATCAGCCAGAGATCTCGATCCGTAAATGCCTTTCGATAGGCGGGTGGGGGTTTAACGGCCTTATCCTCCGCAGAAAGGACGCCTGGTTCCTTGATATATTTAAATATCAGGAAAGATGTGATGATGGATGGGAGAGCGAAAACCACAAACACCCATCTCCAGTTCTGGGTCTGCTCAGCAATCATCCCTGCTAAAAAGACACCTAAGAAAAACCCCAGTGCAAGACCCATAAAAGAGATGCCCTGCCCCTGCCCCATTTTCTCCTTCGGCGTAAAGGCAATGATGGTGGGCCGGTCGTTCCCGAAGTAAGTTCCGTGAACAATGCCGGTAAGAAACCGCACAACAATGAGCATCGTGAAGGTCTGGACAGCAGCCGTGGCAAGGGAGAGGATGAACCACAAAGCGGTGCTCAAAATCAGGATCTTCCGCCTTCCGAATCGATCACCCAGGTTTCCGGATGGAAGCTGCATCAGGGTGTAGGAGAAAAAGATGACGCTGAAAAGGGACCCGGCCATGGCATAAGAGAGGCGGTATTCCTCCATGATCATGCCGAGTACAGGGGCAATACCCATCCTGACGAGGTAGAGCGAGATCCATCCAAACCCCATAATGAGCCATACAGTGTGGTATCGTTGCCAGGACATTGATTTCTCCTCTTGCGCGTCTCATCTTCCTGTCTTTTATCAAAAGCGGGTAATAACTGATCTGATCCGTATCGGTCAAGGTTAAACTCTTTACCCAAATAAAAAAGGCGCTCCATTACCCTGCTACTCAGGCTCATCCCTAAACAAAGACAAATGAGTTGAAATGTAAGATGAAATACCATATCCTGACATCTTTGAATACCCACAAGAGCAAACTCGAAATCCCGCTTTCAGCGGGAACCGCTGAGCGCATGCCAAAAAGGAGAGTGAGGCATCATGGAAGTTGTCCTGAGCTGGGTTGCACCCATCTTTTCCGCGGTCGCCGTGGTCCTTTTGATCATCCTTCTCAGAAACGCATCGAAGGATCGAACCGAAAGGGTCGAACAGGCGATTCGCGAAGAATTTCGTTTCAGCAGGGAAGAATCGGCACGGGCTGCACGGGACCTGCGTGAAGAAGTGGCTGCCGCCCAGAAAGCATCCATTGAAACAATGATTCAAACAATCGCCGAAATGGGTAAACTGCAAAGAAATCAATTAGAGTCTGTTGAAAAGCGTATTCAGGGGCTCACCGACTCGAACGAGGCCCGAATGGAGAAGCTTCGTGACACCCTTGACGCGCAACTGAAATCCTTGCAGGAAGGGAATGAGAAGAAGCTCGATCAAATGCGACAGACCGTAGATGAGAAACTCCAAAGCACCCTCGAAAAACGGCTTGGCCAGTCTTTCAAGCTCGTAAGCGAGCGACTGGAGGCAGTACAGAGGGGTCTTGGGGAAATGCAGAACCTTGCATCCGGCGTTGGCGATCTCAAGCGCGTGCTTACCAACGTAAAGGCTCGAGGAACTTGGGGCGAAGTTCAGCTCGGTGCACTCTTGGAGCAAATCCTTACACCGGCTCAGTATGACAAAAACGTCCAGACACGGGAAGGATCCCGGGAAATGGTGGAATATGCGATTCGTCTGCCCGGGCCTGACAAGGATATGAGATCGAGTGTCTGGCTGCCCATCGACTCAAAATTTCCGCAAGAAGACTATCTGAGGCTTGTGAGTGCAGCAGATGCTGCTGATGTGGACGCGGTGGAAAAGGCTACGGCAGCCCTTACCCGTGCGGTCCAAAGCTCGGCAAAGGAGATCGCAGACAAATATCTTGACCCCCCAAGAACAACCGATTTCGCGATTATGTTCCTCCCCACGGAGGGTCTGTACGCCGAGGTACTTCGACAACCCGGCCTCATGGAAAAGATCCAGCAGACATTCCGGGTTGTTGTCGCAGGTCCCACCACACTGTCGGCAATCCTGAGCAGTTTACGAATGGGCTTCCGGACCCTGGCCATAGAGAAGCGATCCAGCGAGGTCTGGAAGATTCTCGCAGCAGTCAAGACGGAGTTTGGCAAATTCGGGGATGTTCTCACCAGGGTCAAAAAACAATTGGATACCGCATCAAACACCATTGATCAAACCAATGTCCGGACAAAGGCCATGCAGCGGAAACTCCGTACAGTTGAGCAACTCCCCCTGGACGCCTCTGAAAAACTCTTGGGTCTTTCTGAACAGAGACCAACCGAAACAATGGATGGCGAAACCAGGACGTAGGGGAAAAGCGTTATGAAAAATGCGACCCCATCCTACCAGGAAGGGCGCGGATGCTGGGACGGTGACACAGGGGCTTGATCTTGCCCGGAGGGCGGGGCAAGAATACAAACCAGCTGCAGAACGGAAAAGGCACAGGCGGGGGTTTGGCGCCCCGACCGTGCCTTCTACGGGTATCATCAAAGACCCGGAACCGAAATTCCAGATTCCCTTACTTCATATCTATGGCTTTTCTCCAGCCGGTTATGGGAACAAACCGCTTCTGTTCCAGGTCTGCTTTAAAGAATCTTACTTCGTTTGGAGGAGAGTGATTCCCCTTTTTCCATGAGATGAGAGGGGTAATCCCCATGGTATCAAAAGGCCTGGATGACTCAAAGGCCTTCTGCAGCGTGTCCGGATTGAGGTCTTTGCCCGCCCGTTTGAAGGCCTCAGTGAAAAGGATACCTTGGAGAAAACCATTCGTGTACAGGGACTTCAAAGGGGGCTTGCTGTCGTATTTCTTCGTAAGCTCCCGGGCAAGAATCATCCCTTTTGAATCACTGTACCATGAATCTATGTAATTGACCCCTATCAGGTTCTCCGCGGCAGGCCCGGCCAGCTTGATGATGAGGTCATCGGTTGCCCAGTTTATGGCAAATATCTGAGGTTTATAGTTATATTTCTGCGCCGCTTTCAGAAATGTTACGGTATCCGGGATGAGACAACTGAAGATCACTATATCAACACCTGCCTTCTGAAGACTCAAAACCTGTGAACTGGCATCCACTGAACCCATGGGCAAAACCACCTCAGCCGCCATCTTTATCTTGTACTGTGCGGCACGTTTCTTTGCTCCTCCGAGACAGGCCTTGCCGAATTCCGTCTCCGCATAGACCAGGCCTATCTTGGGCTTAGAGGCCTTTAGATCGTGGAATATATAATCAAATATGATGAATATCTGTTGCTCGTAAGATGCCCCGATATTAAAGATATAGGGTTTGTGGGGAAGGTACATCTCCTCGGCAAGGCTGTTGGGGATGTTGCTCGTCTTGTATTTCTTTATGTTGGCAAAGTTGGCCACCTGCTGTGGTGTACCGCCGCAAGTGATAATGGAGAGCACCTTGTCCCTCATCATCAGCTTTTTAAAAGCCGCCAGAGACAGGTCTGCCTTGAACTGATCATCCTCATGGATCAGAACGATCTTCCTTCCATTCACTCCGCCAAGATCTTCATTAACATAGCGGAAGTAGTCCTTGTCGCCCTGTGATTGTGATTTCCCCATGATCGCTACCGGACCGGTTTTGACCATTATGATACCCATTTTTATGGTGTCACTTGTTACGCCTCTTCCCGAATGTGCAGATGTGGTTAAAAGACAAAAAGTGCTAATGAATATAATCGCCGTCAGCATGCAAAGGACCTTTGTTTTCATGATTCCCTCCCGATTTTTATGTGTGATTACTGTGACTGATTCCCGAAAAATGTAAGGTTTCATCACCTCCTCTCCCCGTTTGGATCGACTATTGTATATTTAAGGAACCGTTTCTAAAAACCATATCAGGCATCAATAAGTAAAGGGCCATGTCTTGAAACTGGTCTTGATCCTTGCCCAGATTGCAACCAGCCCCCCAGGCTCAAAAATCAGGAAAAGCATGATCAGGAGCCCGAAAAAGGCAATATTCCAGTCATCTGAAAATTTGTCTGCCACCACCGGGTAAATCTGTCCGATGGCGTACGAAACCCACCTGAGCCCCTCAGGGACAAGCGTGATGAATACGGCCCCGAATATGGAACCTAAGATGGTTCCCATACCGCCTATGATGATCATGGCAATGAACTCAACCGATAGCATTATGTTAAAATGTTCAGGATGCACGTAGCTGGTATAGTATGCATAGAATCCGCCTGCTAAACCGACATAGAAGGAACTCAGGGCAAAGGCCAGGACCTTGTATCTGGTGAGGCTCACCCCCATGGATTCAGCGGCAATATCCCGATCGCGGATGGCAATAAATGCCCTTCCCACCTTTGTGCGGAGCATGTTTTTTGCGGCCAGCAACAGGAGGGCGGTGATTGAAAACATCAGATAATAAAATTTCTCATCCGTATCAAGGGGATAACCGAAGATCTCGATGGGAGATACTGAGATCCCCCTGACTCCCTTGGTGAGGGTTTCCCAGTGGATGGAGAGGTGGGTAATCACCTCACCGAATACCATTGTGGCCATGGCGAGGTACAGTCCCTTGAGCCTCAAACAGGGAATGCCGATAACCACCCCTGCGGCGGCGGACATGACACCGGCAAGGGGCAGGGAAACCCAGAAAGGGGCATTAAAAGTGAGTGTAAGGATCCCAACCGTGTAGGCCCCGATGGCCATGAATGCAGCATGACCGAGCGAAATCTGACCGGTACATCCCGTCAGGATATTCAGGCCCAGCGCCCCTAAAATAGCGATCTCCGAAAGATTGACAAGGTAGATTATATAGGAATCCGCAACAAAAGGGAGGATGAGGAACAGGGCGAGAAACAGGCCCAGCCAGACCTTGATCCAGATAGTCTGAAATAGCTTTATATCTTCCCTATAGCTTTCCTTGAAGCCTTTGCTAAGTATGACCAAGACAGTTCCTCAAACCCTCTCGATTTCCTTTTTTCCGAAAAGGCCGTAAGGCCTAACCATCAATATAATAAAAAGAACGATAAAGCTGCTGAGGTTTTTTATCCCGCCTCCAAAATACTGATCCAGATACCCGCCTGCGAGGTTCTCTATCACGCCTATTATCAAGCCCCCTATAATGGCGCCCGGAATACTGTCAAGCCCCCCTAAGATAACGGCAGGAAAGGCCTTGATTGCCACTAAGGAGAGTCGGTTGTTCATTACCAGCACATTAGCCAGAAAGATCCCCGCAAGGGCCGCAATCAAGAAGGCGATCCCCCAGACTATGGCAAAGACTTTTTTCACGCTTATCCCCATTAGCATGGCGGCTACCTGGTCGTTGGCAGTGCTTTTCATGGAAAGGCCGGTGCGGGTGAACCTGAAAAACACCAGAAGGACAAGGATCATCAATACTGCAATGATGATGACCCACAGGTGCTGGTGTGACAGGGTGAGTCCCCAGAGGTCAAGGGGCTTGTCAGGAAAAGGTGACGGGAACACCCGATTATCATGACCGAAGATAATACCTGTGGCGCTCCTGAGGAAGATGCTCAGCCCCAGGGTGACCATGACCACGG
>JACNIU010000239.1 GCA_014382905.1 Desulfobacterales bacterium | reverse complement strand
TTAGAAGTCTGATTCGAGTATGTCGCGCCAGGGCAGGCTTCAATCCTATTGATGCCGGCTTTGTTGAGTTATTTAACTATTTAAGGGCGGATCTCATGTCCCATGTCAAGGCTGACCCTATTCCTTCATTTTTTAGTGGTTGAATATTTCCAGCTAATTATTCCTTGAAAGCTTTGAGATAGATTGGATAGAGAACCTCGAATTGATCTGCGACTTCCCATACCACGGTGCTTTTCTTTAATAATTGCCATTCCTCTCCGAGCATATATCTTCGTTCAATGTGAAAGTCTAAGAGATGTTCTCGATCTATTGAAAGGATCTCGTCTATCTCATCTGGAGTCACCTCATTTACGGAAAGATTAATTACACCATTATCAGGGTGATTGTAATGCAATTTAAAATTGGTGTTGAGATGAGAAAGGGCTTCGATAAAATATGATTTATTCCTCCTTATCCATTTCATAAAATGATTTCGATCTTCGTTAATTTCATACTCTTCCCCTATGTTGAAATTGGTGAATAAACCTTGTCCATTTTTATCCACAAAAAGCCCTACAGATAATTGGGCAAGAGTCACGTATCTCCTGACATTACGCCCGAGACCTAGCCAAGCGGCACTTGGATAGAAGTTCTTCACCCTTTTACGACTTGCATAATGTGGATATAAGAATTCATCTCTTGGAAGGTAATCCTTTACAGCTATGTAGAACTTATTTAAAAGGGGTTTTGTTTGTTTTTCAATTGTCTCTTTAAGTTTCTCTACAATTTCCTGGTTAGCGGGAATATCTTGAATCGATCCACCGTAATACTTGGGATCTAAGATTTCAAAATCAGATTTATTAAATCCGTTAAATATTTCAATGCCATAGGAAGTGCCTGTTCCTGAAGTATTAACTGGCCTCCATCGAATTTTCTTTCTAAAGGTCGGCTTCTCGTCTTCTTGTGTGTTTCCAGAGGTGTTAGACCAATCTAAACGTTTTTTCAGGTCTTTCAAAGTGAGTGGCTCGGCGGCCTCCCAGGCAATTTCAAATTCCTTCGAAAGCGTGTCAATTAGTCCCTTGTCACTAATCTTAAATCCTATTTCAAGATTTCCTTTCAGGCCGCCATTCGTAAGATTCGCAGAAGTTACAATGGCCATAGAGTTATCTATCAAAAACGCCTTTGCATGAAGGCCGTCTCCGAAGGCGGCAATTTCAACATTGCGTTGCTTGCTAAATTCCAAGAGGGCTTTTGCATCCAGCGTACCAGAACGATAAGCTTTTGGCGAATCGCAAATTAGTAACTTTATGCTAATTTTTTCGATCTTATAGGCTCTATTTTGAATAGAACCCATCAAGAAATTGATTCCCTCTTGAGAAATAAAAGGCATGATGCATCTGAGTTGTTTTCGGCAATTGAATAAAGCTTGCGCGATTACAGCCCGGTGATTCGTTTTGGATAATCTATTGGTTATTAGCTCAATCGGATCCAAGTTTAAAGCATCCCTGTATGGAACATTGGAAATTCAGTTGATGGTTTGATTCATGGCAGCATTTTTTGGTTTTCTTTGTCAAAAAGGTAATCAAAAGGTCCTTCTTCATATATGGGTTCATTATCCCTCAACGGGCTTGTAGAATGGTGAATTCCGTTGACGCGGACATATTTTTGACTCATCACTTCAGCATCTCCAGGGTTAAAGAGAATAACATTGAAACCATTTCCCATGGCGCTTGGATACTCAATTCCGGCATATCCACACTTTTTTACCCAATCGCAAAGATATTGTGTCGAGAAATAAAGATTTTTCTCTTCATGCGGCATAACGGGCATGGACAGCTCATATGCAAGACGGTGGAATAATCTTGCGAGTTGAACTTTCCACTTTATTAAATCATCAAAAAATGGACTTTCCGGGGGTTCGTATTTAAGAAGGCTGACAACTGAAAGGCTCCTTCTCACTTTAATTTCGGCGATAGCTACAGCGGTTCCCTTCCATGCCCGGACTTCGGAAAGAGCAGTTTTATCACCACTCGCAAGATATAAAACCGGTTCACCCTTGCGGTTCGCCCGACCTGCGGTTGCCTTATCTGGAGGTGGAGCGCTCAGTTCAGAAGGCTCAAATTTCTCGATTCGGGAACGATCTTTATGGATTCTTGCTCGATAAAGGACTTTGCCTGACTCGTAATCGATAGAAAGGTCTTCAAATGCTGCTTCAAGCTGATCAGGAAAATCGGCATAATTCGGATCATCAGTTCCCTCTGCGAATTCGTTTAGGCCATTTAGAGTGCGTTCTCTTTCAAAATAGGCTTCGGCTTTATAATGCCAATGGTCTTCCAGCCAGGGTTCCTCATGACGAAAGCCTTCATCGTAATTTGGATAGTCAGTAAAATACTCCTTTTCAGTCAATCCTGCCTTGAGGATTTCAACTGTCATTTCTTGCATTAAATCATCAGGGGCCTCTTCTATTTTATCGCTAAATACTTTCCAGTCTTCTTGAAGTAGAAAAGATATGGAATCGCTATAATTATCATCATGCTCATAGATACATACAGCCTCCCTAAAGATATCTCCCAATCTATAGAGAGGGACAACATAGACATTTCTTCCCCCACACCAATCGCACCAGCCTCGTTGCCCTTCTTGGCGTATATAATCAATAAGATCCTTGTTATGGAAACATCGGTGACACGCTCGGCTATCATCAAACATATACATATTGATCTCACTCGGAGAGGAAAAGAGAGTGGATATGTTGATATTTCATATCAGCATGGATATTATCCCAATGCCGCAATTTTTTGTGCCCAGGGATACCCGCTGGCGTTAAGACATTCCCGTGCAACTGCTGAGAAAGGCTGGTCAGGTTTCAATTTAGAAAGGAGTCGTTTGGTTTTTTCTTTTATTTTTGTCCTGCAACTGGCAGTCGGAGTCTTTTGATTTTTGGCGTGTAATTCTTTCAGCTTCTCAATAATGGTTCGACACTCCTTCCAGATTTTCCTCCGTCCCTCACAGAGCTGAGGAAGGCTGTTAAGGCCATATCGATCAATGGACATGTCGGCACGCTCCTTTTCCCAGCCATCGCAACCAGGGGCAGGAATACAAGTTCCATCATCATCAAATGAAAGCAGCATGGGGTCTGATGGGTCAATAGGGTCCAAGAGAGCATATAGCTCGTCATCGACGAAATGTTGCCTATCACCGGAAGCGCGCCTGGAGTCAGGGTGAAGCGGAAAGAATGCGCCCTTCTTACGATTGGGGGCATTGCCGCAGGCCCTGTAGTTGGTCCATTCGAATGCAAGCCACCAGTATCCCTCGAAAGTATTGTCTTTCCATTTTTTGGGACGGAAGTGTTCCACCTCAAAATAAGATGAATCATTCCGTGCCTCTGTATACCAGCATTTATTGTGTGAGAGGTCAAGAAGCCATTGTTTGAGTTTACCCCAGAGGGCTCGGTTCTTTTTGATAATTTTATGACGCTCTTCAATAGTGGCCGCTTCATTCAGTTGCTGCGTTACGGCTTTAGCTTTTTGCACCCATTCTTCATGTGGGGTTTTGCCATCTACATCAATATGGATCATTCTTTTTCCTCGGCCAGGATTTCTTCTAATATCTCATCTGCGACTTTTTCCTGTTCCTCTAGTTCCTTGGGTGTCAGCACAATTGGTTTTATCTTTCCGCGTCTGCGAGCCAAGGCATCAGCAAATTTCTGTTCAGTCGGATCTCGGAAGTCACGAGAAAAACCCAATTCAGCCAGTTCATCAGATAACTGTATGAGTCTGAGTCGATCATTTTTAGAAAGATCTTTTTTCTTTGCCTGCAATTGTTTTTGTTTAGCGCGAATGGCATCACGCTCTTCGATTTTTTTCAGGGTGGGCAGGTCCAAGGCCGAACGTAAGCCGTAAAGCTCGCTGCGCAAAAGGCCGTTCACCCCCATACCCCTGGGATCTATATCGGGCATTTCAGCACGGATTGGTTTTTCAGGCGTGTCGCGCAACATGACCCGAACCTGCTCACGGGTGAGACCGGATATGACGAGCGGGTCATGGGTGGCCATGATAACGTGTCCGTTTTTGTTCAGTCCTCCGATATCCTTGAGGAATTCGAGATATTGGACGCTCCAGGCCGGATTTAGGTGGGTGTCGGGTTCATCTAAAAGGAAGAGGGATTCATCCTCGCGTGTAAAACGCAACAGGCCCAAAACCATTAGAAGCTGCTGCTCGCCCTCGCTTAGTTCGCGAAAAGTGAGAGGCTCATCAGCGAAACGGGCCTTCACTCGGGTGCGGACTTCTCTGATAAGGTCGGAGATATACGTGCTTTCAAGTGCCTTGAAAAAATCCTGCTCAGTACCATATCCGGATTTCAATTTCTGGAGGGCTTCACCTTTGGGCAGGAAAAGGTACACGTGCTCAAGTACCGTGGTTTTGCGAAAACCGAGCGGCACTCGCCACTTGTGCCGCATCGGCGCCAGGGACTGTTCGTAAAGCCGATCAAGCAGGCCGGAAACCACACCTTTTGCCCGCCAGAATCTCTTATTCCCTTCAGCACTCTTCCATGGCGGCTGCTTCATGACAAATAGCACAGAATCCAGCGCGGTAATCCCCAGGTAATCATTTAGAAATTTGAGAATCTTTTTGTCCTGTTCGAGGAAAAAGGATAATAGAACAAATTGGCTATGGATATTCTGGGCGAAAAAGAGCGGCCGCAGCGGGAGGTTGGTTTCATCCGAGCTATTTTTAAGTTTTTTATAAAATCGCTCCTGGTGTTTTACAAAATGCTCTTGCATGCGGTTGCTGGGGCCGGAGTAATAACCAAAAACGTAATTAGGCAGATAGGTTCGCTTATTTTCTTTGAAGGCTTTCCAGCTCAGCATTTTTCCATCCGCCGAAATTTGAATCTTCTTGGTTTGGCGGTCTGGGTCAGCATCAACGGTTATTTTATGCCCATGACAATGGTATTCCAGGGAGTAGCCGAACTCCGGTTGAGAAACTTCTAAATCCAGATCCCGATAAATTATGGTAAGAGCCTCCAGTATGTTTGATTTGCCGGTCCCGTTGCGACCTACCAATACGGTAGTGGGCGATTCTGAATCGAAATCGGTTTCAAAATCGATCAGGTTCTTAAACCCTGGAGCATTCTGAGATCGTTTAATGTGGAGCCGGTAGATTCTCATTTTCCAGTCGCCTCCAATTGAATCAAATCGCCTTCTCTCATCTCACGGACCTGCTTCGATACGACAGCTCTTCGCAATTGCTCATAAAAAGCATCCACTGAATCCTCTTCAAAGCCGCCTGCAGCGAATACCTCTTCCGGCGTCATGGCACGAGAGGCTTCACGCAGTACGACGAGCACTTCTTTTTGTTTGTCTTTTCTCTTTGTCATTTTTCTACCTCTTCGCTTATCTCTGGGCTTTTGGTTTGCCGCCTCCTGTTCTTTCTCCTCCCGTATACGTTCGAGTAAAACCGATGCTGGTTCATCTTTCGGGTCTTGGGGAGCCAATTGGCCGCGGAAGGCCTTTGTTAAGGCAGAGTAGTCGAGGTCATCCAATGAAGTTTGGATTTCTACTATCTTGTCGGAAAGTCGAGCAAGCAATTTCATATTTTCACACAATTGAAAAACTAATTCCTCCTGTTCTACGAACGGAGGCAGAGGGACTATAATTGCACTAACATCAGTTAAACTTAAATTCGCACGGGCGACATCAACCTTACCGCCATGAATTTGTCTTTGTCCCGTGGGAGATAGGAGCCAATAAACTATCAGCGATGGTAAGAACCCTTCTTGAATCAATCTAATCACTGCGACAGCCTGGTTAACATTCCCTCCAGCGACATCTTCCGTGGCAAGCGCAGCGCGCCCGATTGAGGCACCTACTATGTTTACTAAAACGTCATTAGCAGCTAAAATGGATCTGCGCTCTTTTTTGTTAAAGCTTTTCGGCAAAAATGCAAGCTCAGCCAAATCAAGACTTCCCGATAACACATTTTGGCTCCTGACAAATGGAACACCAGTTGTGGTATATTCAAAGCCCTGCCATCTTGGAGAACTACCTTTAGTAACAAGAAGGGATAACTCTTCGACAATTGCCCAGCACCACCCTTCAGGAAGTTCCGGTAAATCGGAAGTATCGACCGGGACCGGTTCTTTGTATTTTTTTCGTTGTTTGGCGAAGGCCTCGTCAAGATTATCGCCGGTAAGGCCCTTGCATTTGAGTTTATCCAGTTCCGCCGCTTCCCAGCGTTTTCGGCGTTCAAAGCGGATTCTTTTGAGCAGTTCAGAGGCAGGCTCTACATCTTGATGCTGTTTGCGCCATTCTTTAGTAAGATCTCCACGAAAGGCGGCGGCCAGGATGGATTGGCGGAGCTGTTCCAGGAGATCGGGGACGGTCTCCAGGGCCTCCCGAGCCCGGCGGCTATGGGCCTGAAGCTCTTCGATTCTGGCGACGATGCGTTTTTGTTCGTTGAGGGGAGGAATTGGTATTCGATAGCTTCTAACATCGTTGCTTTTGATCGCTGGATATAATGCGCCCTTAACTAACGCCGACATATCCTCAACAAATTCTCCTGATCGGACGTGTAAATACAGCCATTTCGGTTCAACTTCAACAGAGCGCAATATGTCAAAACCGGTTGAAGCAATTGCTCCGTCAAGTGAGTGAGGAACCAATGCGACCGCATTAAGATTTGGACGGGTCATTGAAACCAGCACATCATTGACTGAAATGCCTTGACGTGCTCTGCTTGGTGCTTGCTCACCATGCAACTCTTTCGGGCTGACAATTTCTTTTGAGGTATTATCAATGCTCGAAATATCAACATAAGTAAAAAAGGAATCTTTGTCAGGTACTGTCTGCGGCACTTTATTGAGCGTAACATCTCCGATGGTTGCCTCTGCCCACCCCTCCGGCAACTTCCTTTTCTCCTCCCCCATCACACCCCCTCCTCGCCGCCGCTCAGATCGGCCCTTTTGGGCAGTTCCACCGCTTCCAGCAATCTTTCGATCTGGGCGGGTTCGGGGAGTTTGCCTCTCAGCGCGGCAGGGAGGCGGCGAACGATACGGTAGGAGGCAACGCCGATGGGTTTGTTGCTCTCCCTCAGGGCATATTCCACAACCGCCCGCTTTTTGTCTCGACAAAGAATCATGCCGATGGAGGGGTTTTCATCAGGGAGCCGCACCCGGTCATCCAGGGCCGCGAGGTAAAACTGCATCTTGCCCACGTATTCGGGTTTGAAGTCGCTGATTTTCAACTCTACGGCTACCAGGCACTTGAGGATGCGGTGATAAAGCAGCAGATCGATAAAAAATTCATCACCTTCGATCTCAAGCCGATACTGGCTGCCCATAAAGGCAAACATCCCACCCATCTCGCGCAGGAATTGCTCGATTCGGGCGATGATTGCGCGTTCAAGCTCTCTTTCGCTGTGCTCATCGCCCAGTTCAAGGAAGTCGAAGGTATATTCATCTCGGACCGCCAGCTTGGCCTGATTTTTGAGGGATTCGGGCAGGTTCTTTTCAAAATTGGTCTGGCCCAAGAGGGTTTTTTCGTAGGCCTGATCCTGGATGCGAATTGATAGGACATCCTTGGTCCATCCGAATTTACGGGCCATTCGGATGTAGAATTCCCGCTGCTGGTCGTCTTTACATTTATCCAGGATGATCAGATTGTGGGACCATCCAATTTCTGCAACCAGTGGTTGCAGTTTTGAGCTTTCATGATAGGTCAGATAAAAACGTCGCATATACCATATATTTCTGGCCGAGAAGCCTGCGATTCCCGGGAACTCTTGCTGGAGATCGGCAGCCAGTTGTTCCACTACGGATTTTCCCCAGCTCTGTTCCTGCTGGCGGCGGACGATGATGCTACCGATGTCCCAATAGAGTACAACGAGTTCCCGGTTGACGACCTTGAATGCTTCGTATTGGGCCGCGCGCACCCGGTTTTTAATTTCTTCGAGGGTTTGGGGATAATCCCTGGGTATGGATACTTTTTTTGCCATGGTCAGTTTGTTTCTCCCAATAGTCGCGCCAGTTCCTGCATCTCCTCCGTAGCAACACTGAGCTGTGCCAGGATCTCATCGGCTATGTCGGCCGGCGCGGGGAGGTCTTCGCCCCGGCGGACGCTGTGGTCCTGGAGCCAGGTGATATCCAGGGAGTCGCTCCGTTTGGCGATCTGCTCGCGGGTGAAGCGGCGGAAACGGCCTTTTTCGCCCTGGTCCTTGCGCTTTGCATTGCCGTATGGGTCGTCGCCATAAGCCTCGATAAATTCCTTGAAATGACCGAGGGTCAGGGGGGTTCGTTTGCCGAAGCCTGGCATGTTGGTGCGCATATCATAGACCCAGACTTTTTTGGTATTGCCTTTGTCCTTTTGGCCTCGGGTGAAGAAGAGCACGTTGGTCTTGACGCCCTGGGCGTAAAAGATGCCTGTGGGCAGGCGGAGGATAGTGTGCAGGTCGCACTTGTCCATAAGGTCGGCGCGGATCTTCTGGCCATCGCCGTCTGCAAAGAGCACATTGTCCGGCAGGACCACTGCGGCCCGGGCCTTGCCGTTTGTCTTTAGGGACCGATAAATCGCCTGGAGAAAATTGAGCTGCTTGTTGGAGGTGGGATAGGTGAGATCGTCCCGGGTGGGCCTCTCGCCGCCGCGCTTGGTGCCAAAAGGAGGATTCGTGAGAATAACATCGTAATCTCTGAATGATTTACCTTCACTTGATAGGGCGTCAGCCTGAAATATCCCGCCCTCGATGCCGTGCAGCATGGCGTTCATTAATGCGAGGCGGTGTGCGTCCTGTACCAGTTCAATGCCGGTGAAGGCCTGTCGTCGCTGAAATTCCTGTTGCTCTGTGGTGATCCCTTTGGCAAAGTAGTCATCGGTCTGGTTTTTGAGATACTGATCGGCCGCGATCATAAAACCGAAGGTGCCGCAGGCGGGGTCGCCGCATCGCTCCCCCAATTCCGGCTTTACGAGTTGGACAATGGCATTGATAAGGGGGCGGGGCGTGAAATATTGGCCGGCGCCGGATTTTTTTTCGTCGGCGTTTTTCTGGAGCAGCCCTTCATAAAGATCACCCAGGCCTTCTTCCTTGGCGCTGAACCAGTCCAGGCCGTCGATGGCCTTAACGATCTTTTCCAGGTTTTTGGGGTAGTCTATGTTGGTATAGGCATTGACATAGATCTGTTGGATTCTGTTTTTGCCTTCAGTGCCCAGCTCCAGAAGGAGTTTGCGATAAAATTGGTGCAGTTCAATCCCCTTTTTCGCTGTCAAGTCGGCCCAATGATACCCTTCAGGAATTTTGTCCTCAGCGCCGGTTTCTTCGGCCATCTTGAGGAAGAGTATATAGGTCAGCTCGGTGACGTATTGATGGTAGGTGATGCCGTCGTCGCGCAGGACATTGCACAGGTTCCAGAGTTTTTGAACGATTTCGGTGGTGGTCATGCGGTCTCTCTCTGATCAGGATAAAGGTTTACGGAAATGTCATCCAGGACCTGCTGGAAATTGCCCTGGAAGATCTTGTTCAACCGGTTGAAGCCGCCGTGGGCTTTAAAGGCGCCCCGTTCAAAGTCCTCCCGGTCCAGAATGGTCTGGGCGATGAGCTGTTTTTCGATGCGCTGGAGCCACTGGCGCTGGATGGCTGTCCAGTCTCTCATGGCATAGATGCGGGTCATGCCCTTTCGAATGCGATCCTCATGGCTCACCAGGGGGTCGCCCAGGGCCTGACGCCGGATAAAGGAGATAATGTCGGCGGCGATCTCTTCATTTTTCCAGTCTTTCCACGCGACCTGAAGGTTTTTCTCGGTGAAACCGGCCCCATCAAGGGCTATCTTCAATTCTTTCAAGGCCTGCCGGGTCAGATCTCTCGGCCGCTGACAGACGATAGTCAATGCAGGGATCCTGTTCATGTTGTTGATAATGAATTCTTTGAAGGCATTGAGATAGTCCTCGGGTTTTTCCGCCTCACCGTATCCGCGGGTATGGGAATGGAGTTCGTCTTCGTGGTGCGAAATAAGCTGTTTTTTGGGGCGGTGCCGGTTTTCGTCCAGGAAGGCCAGCAGGGCAGGCCTTTTCATCAGCCTGTCGCGGAAGGCCTCCGGGGCATCTCCCCGCAGGGAATCGACGAACTGCTGAAGGGTCTGACCGCCGGACAGGGTTTTCCATTCGGCCAGCCTTCCTTCGTCCAGCTTCCTCATGATCCGCTGCAACTTGGCAAGAATCTGCTCGACCTGGTTTTTCATGATCGCCGGCCCGGCGTTATCGGCCAACATGTCGTCCAGTTCATCGGCAAGCTGCCCCAGCGTGGTGGCAGGGTCTGCCGCTATTGCCTTCATGCCGGATACCGGATCAAGGGCTTCGTAGAGCGAAACCGCATCAAAGATGTTGAAGTGATCTTTTTTTATGCGGTCGCAGCGTCTGGTTGCACGCCCCATCATTTGTTCAAATAGAATGCGGGAGCGTATGCGACGAATGAAAACCAGGTTGCAGATCTCAGGGACGTCGATTCCGGTGGTGAGCAGATCCACAGTAACGGCGATATTGGGAAGCCGCTCGTTCTTGAACCGGCGGATCATACTCTCCGGCCGATCGATGGAACCCGTGATTTTGATAATCGCCTCGTCTGAAATGGGAACACCGCTTTCCTCGAACTCCTCTTTCAGAATCCGCACGACCATGTCCGCATGATCATCTGTGGCAGCAAAGACGAGTGTTTTCTCTTCACCGTCGGGATTGAGATGTTTCACCAGTTCCCGGGCGACGGTGCGGTTGAAATTCTCAGTGACGACAAGCTTATTGAAGTGGTCGATTTCAAGTTTGATCTCATCAGGAATATCTTCGATGTTGGTAATCTGCCCCGTAGCTGGATCGTAAACGGGGACAGTATCGCCTTTTTCCCATTTGATCCCTTTTTTTGCAAGCCGGGTCACCATTTGATGCGGTGGCTCATGGTCCACCAGCCAGCCGTCAATGACCGCTTCCCGGTAGCTGTAGGTAAAAACGGGTTTACCAAAGATCTCAACGGTATGGGGAGCCGGGGTGGCGGTCAGACCAATTTTAACTGCGTCGAAGTAGTCGATAACACGGCGATATTTGCTCAGATAATCATTCTGATCACGGTAGGGCAGGGCATCGTCGCCGAGTTCGCGGTCAAGCGTGTACCCGCGATGCGCTTCGTCAATAATGATGCAGTCATATTGCCCGACGCTGGGAACATCGCGGGTGTCCGATGGATACATGATGGCTCGCATCAAACCCTGAACGGTAGCGATGTTCACCTTGGTCGTGGGTTCGATACCGGTCTTGTCCACTTCTTTTAGGTCATAGATCTGATCGAAGGTTTTAAGCTCTTCCAGGCGCGTTTCCTTGAATTTATCCCCAGCCTGTTCACCCAGGGATGTACGATCCACGACGAACAGGATTCTCCGGAAGCGTTCTGTTTTGATGAAACGGTAAATGAGTCCGAGGGCGACTCGGGTTTTGCCGCTTCCGGTCGCCATGGCAATGAGGTGCCGATCACGCCCTTTCTCCAGAGCGGATTCGACCTTTCGAACGGCCTTTTCCTGGTAGTCTCGCAGCCCCAGGTAATACATAGACTCGTTGGCAAGTTTTTCTTGTGCAGCCGGGATGTTCTGGTTGAGCAATCCCACGAGTTCCTCTGCCGAATACCACCCATGAAGAGGGCGAGGGTGATTGGTGGGGAAACGCACGTCGAGGAACCAAATGCCGGATTTCTCTTTTAGCTGATTGAGGTATGGGCGGGCATTGGTTGAGAACAGGAAGGGGACCCGGTACTCACTCCAGGGCCCACCGATGAAACGGGCCTGACCATCCAGCATGGCACCCTGGGCGTAGCGCTTGCTCTGCGTGAGATCTGAAATAACATCCTTTCCCATTTTTTTTGCTTCGACAAATCCGATGAAATCAAGGCCCGCAAACAGGGCATAGTCTGCAGGCCCTGTTTCAGTTTGCCATTCGGCTATAGCCTTGCTGACACCCTTTTCAGGTCGAGCGCCTTGTGAATAGCGCAACACCATTGTATCTGCCTGCCAGCCTGCGGCTTGGAGCTGGGAATCAATAAGAACCCGGGTTTCGCCCTCTGAGAGCTTCATCGTGATGGCGCGACGTGCCGCGGCTTTCCGTGCCGAATAGCGGACAGCACTATTTTGTGGGCTTTTGATGATGGCTTTGACAACACCATCCACATCCTCTGCTGTTCTTGCGGCAGGCGGAAGATGTGGACCATAGGACTTGGCAAACCAGGTTGCCAGACGCTCTGCAAGCCTTGCGAACAAAGCTGCCCGAATTTGAACGGTGGTCGAAGGCATATCCGCCGATTGGCCGGTTTTATTTAAAACTTGGAAGAAAGGCAGAAGAATAGAAGGCATTAAATTACGATTGCTCAACGTGTTCAGCCGAGCAATTTGGGTGATTTCGGCGGGTTCCTCAAGCCCCTGAAAAGCCATAATGGAGCGGACGATGCCCTCGCCGAGGAGCTTCAACGCCTCAAGGGCAACCAACGGCTTTTTGTTGACTGCGTCTGTTGCAAGTGCCCCTTGGGCAGCTAAACCCGGACACATGTTGCTCAGGTCTGAAAAGGTGGTCATAACAACTTACCCTTTTTGATGCTATAGGCCTGAAGGCGTGTCACGATCATGTGGTCAAGTAACTGGATGCCGAAGAGGGCTGCGACCTCCTCCAGCTTCTTCGTCATTTGCAAATCGTGTTCAGAAGGAACTGGCTGTCCTTCTGGATGGTTGTGCACAAGAATAATACCTGTTGCATTGTGGACCAAAGCTGGTTTCAGTATTTCCCTCGGATAGAGGGGTGTCCTGTCAACTGTGCCCATCCCAACTTCTGCCTGGTGAACAACATGCCTGGAGTTATTGAGATAGAACGCATACACGCACTCGTGAGCGCGAGGACCCAAATGCAGCCGAACAAAAGCAAAAATATCTTCGGGGCCGGAAATTGATAATTGTTGCTCTACATCTGCCTCCATAGAGCGAGTCAGGCTCGATTGAACAACCTGCATAAAGGTAGCCGTCTTTGGGCCAATCCCTTTTATCTCCATCAAGCGCTCATAAGGTTGTTGAAGAACGTTGACAAAGGTGCCGAATCGATGAAGAAGGGCCTTGGCAATGGGCTTTGTGTTAACGCGGGGAATTGCGTAAGTCAGAAGCAGTTCAAGCAACTCATAATCGGCCAAAGCGCCGCGCCCAGCCTTTAGAAAACGCTTCCGTAAACGCTCTCTGTGTCCGGCTGGATTGGTATATTGTTCAGCGACTGTCATTATCAATCAAGTTTCCCTTGTTTTTCGCTAACTGCCGTTCGTCATGTAGGGGTCTGCCATTGACCATCCTGCGCCGGCATAATAAAAGATGCCGTTATTTTAACAGTTTTCCGGCGTATAGACGATCAGACTCACGTTTGGATTAGGAAGACAGGCCAAAATGCTTTTTGAAAAGCGCTTCGGATAACCTGGCGCCTTCCTCTGTCAAGTGAACCGACTTGGCCTTGCTCTTTGGGTTGCCGATATGTCCCTTTTCATGCAGGCGGTTCATGACCTCCCAGTCCATACCCTTCCATGCCCTTGGTCCATACCCCTTCTCCTTAAAGCTCGTAAGATAAAGGAGGTGGTTGTATTCCATTTTTTGGAGAAACGGGGTTTTGGACGACCGTAGACCATTTCTAATCCTTCTTCGGGTTGAAAGAGGAAGACCTTTCTTGGAAATACTGCCAGAACTATGATATTTTTGGATATGTCAGCAATACTGCCTGTTATCGTCTACACAGACGTTCCATAGCTGTCAACGGAAATATCATCCCGGCGGTCAGGAGGTGGGTAAGCAGAGTTTGACACAACTTCACAATTCTTCTATATTTCTCCATAGAGAAAACAGTAATTTATGGGCAGATGGGCTTAAGGGAAAAGGTGGGCAGAGGCAGCCTTGAGGCGTAACCATGGCGATTGAGCTTTTTTTCAGCAACCGGCTGGAGGTGTTGGCGGACAAATTTGCCGCAATCGTTGATCTCGAACGTCACGTAAAGAGAAATATACTTGAAGGCCCCTTGACCATTGTCCCCAACCAGAACCTGGTGAAATGGCTTCAACTGACCCTTGCGGGGAAACGGTCGGTCTTCATGAATGTGGACTTCCAGTATCTGGAGTCAGGGTTGTGGGATCTGCTGGCAGGGCTCGATCCGGCCGAAGACCGGCCGGAAATGATGGGCAGCTCCCATCTGAGGATGTTTCTTCTTCGTGAACTGATGGGCCTGAGGGAGGATGATACAGACTTTACGCCTTTGAGGAAATACCTCCTTGAGCCTGACGGCAGAAAAGGACCGGGCTATGCGGTGAAGCTCTGGCAGCTTACCGAGAGGATGGTCCGCCTGTTTGAGGCCTATCAGTTCCACCGGTCCGACATGATACGGCAGTGGCTTGACAGCCGATACCGGCCTCAAGGGATGGAGCGGTGTCAGCAGCGGCTTTACCTGAGGATGAGAGATCTGCGCGACCGGTATGTTCAGGGAACTCAAAAACGGCTCCTTTCATTAGGAGAATACGCTGACGAGGTTTTAGCTGAGGGACATAGGGATCCGGAGGGGGGTCGTGCCGGGAAGTTCGTGCATTTGTTCGGCCTTTCCCAGGTGTCTCCCTTTCATTTAGGGCTCATTGGCCGGCTGAAAGACGATTACTCTATCTTTATTTACAGCCTTAACCCCTGCCGCGAGTTCTGGGAAGACATCAAGACGCCTCAGGAAAAAAAGTGGATTCAGAGGAGATCGGTCAAGAGGCTTGAGATTACCCCGGAGGAGCGTGCCCGGGGTGAACTTCTTGAAGCCGAGGACAATGAACTCCTGGCACTGTGGGGCAAACCCGGCCGGGAACATATCCGCCTGTTATGCCAGCTCACCGATTATGACTTGAACGCCTGTTTTACAAAGGAAGCAGGCAGATCGAGTGTGCTTGAAACCGTCCAGCGCCATATCCTTACCCTTTCCACTCAAAAGGATGCCAGAGACAGGCTCCCACAGGACCGGTCCCTCCAGGTAATGGCCTGCCCGGGCATCTACAGGGAAGTGGAAACCGTATACAACAATATCATCCACAACCTTGAAGCGGACGCGCAGCTTCAACTGACCGATATCGCCATTTTCGTGCCCGATATCTCGACCTACAAACCGGCCATTGATTCAGTTTTCAACCGGAGGCCCAGGCGGCTGTTGTATAATCTGGTGGACTCGCGCGCCGATATCGAAAGCGTCTACGGTCAGGCCGTATCAGGGATCCTCGATCTGGCCGCAGGACGGTTTTCGCGAAAAGAGGTCTTTGATCTCATATTGAATCCCTGCTTCATGAACAGGTGGCAGATCGGCTTCGAAGAAGTCAACATATGGGCCAGGTGGGCCGAGGCCATGAATATTTTTCACAGCTTTGACAAATCATCCAAGGAGAAAAGGGGGTATCCGGCCAACAGTTACTACACCTGGAAGCAGGGCCTTCAGAGACTGCGTCTGTCAAGGATCCTGTCGGCCCCCGGTGAGGGATCCGCTGATGAGGGATTCGGCCACAGCTTCGATTGTTTCCAGGAGCAGGTGCCCTTTCATGACGTTCATACAGGAGATGCGGATCTGATGGAGAAGTTCTCCCTGGTGATCGAAAGGCTTTATCGTTCTGTGACAGAGTTGGCGGGTTTGCGTGCATCGGGAGAGGAATGGGCCTCCAGGTTTCTGAAGGCCTGCGATGAACTCCTAAGTGTCCCGCCGGACCTCAGGGGTGAATCTGCTGTTCAGACATCGCTGGTGGAGGCGTTCGGGGATCTGAAGATATATGACCAGCTCCTGAGAGACAGCGCAGAGAAAGAGAGGGCAGGGCTGAAACTGGATATTGAGATGGTCCGTGAATTCGTCAAATCCAGCCTCGGTTCCATTTCCGGCGGTTATGGAGATTATCTGACCGAGGGCGTCACCATCTCGGCCCTCCAACCCATGCGGCCGATCCCCTTCAGGATTGTTTATGTGCTGGGAATGGAAGAGGGGGCATTTCCCGGAAAGGGGGACGTGTCGTCTCTGGACCTGCGCCTCCTGAAAAGGCGGATCGGCGATATCAGCCTGCCCGAGCGCAACCGCTATCTGTTTCTCGAGATGCTCCTGTCTGTGCGCGACAAGCTCTACATCAGTTATGTAGCGAAAGATCTGCAGAAGGATCGCATGATACAACCCTGCTCGGTGGTGAATCAGTTGCGCAGGTATGTGGAGCAGGAGGTCCTCTCCCGGGGGGAGACCTTTAGCGTGACCGAGATCCCGCTCAAGGGGAGCAGCGAAAGGTACCTGGCAGCGGACGCTGTCAACGACATCTCCGATGTCCTGGTCAACTATTCCCTTGCCGACAGGATCGCCTTTTATCGGGAGAATGATCTGTGGGAAACAGCCGCAACGGGCATGCCCGATGCGTTGAGAGGCCATTTGCGGGCCTTTTTCCCTGATTTTGCTGTTGCGGGTGAGCGGGCCCAAAAGGACGATAGAATGGTTGAAAGGATTACCGTGAAACAATTGAAAACCTTTCTGGAAGACCCGGTGACCCAGGGCCTGAAACGGCATCTGGGGATATACGATGAAGAAGAAACCATCCGGGAGACGACGCTGAGAGAGGATGAACCTTTTTACTCTGAGTTTCCGGTTGATTATGAGCTCAAAATGACGCCTCTCAAGCTCTGGCTGGACAGGTATTCCGCGTCCGGCGGCCCGGGGATTGACCCGCAAACCCCGATTGAGATCTACGATGGTGTGTATGAAGGCCTGCGCAGAAAGAGCACGACCCCGGAGGGGGCGTTTGCCGAACTGGACAGGGAGGCCTTGGGAGAGGATGTCTCTATGAGGGCCGGGAGCCTGGCCCAGGTCCTGGCAGAAATGGCGTCAGGGGAAAAAACATACCGGGTGTTTTTCATGGGTGAGCAGACAGGTGAAACCATATCCCCCTTAAACAGGCTCCCTGTGGAGCGTTTTGAGCCGGTAAGGCTCATGATCAGGGCCGCCGATGACGCCGGGAAAACCATCGAAATAGGCGTGGAGGTCCACGGCCAACTGCCCTGGGTCTGGAAAGACCATGGAAAAGAGTGGCATGCCCTGGTCCTGACCGGTTCCGGAAAGACCCCGGGAAAGGAGCCGGACAAATATATCCTGGGGCCGCTCCTGTTCTGGCTCGGTTGCCTGTCGACCGACAGCGGCCGTAAACGGCTGGGAGGCGCAGGCATCACGTTTCATGTGGTCTATAAGGAAAAGGTGAAGACCTGGACCTACCGTTTTGAACAGGATACCGCTGAGGCGTATCTGACCCGGCTGGTTTCAGACTACCTGAACCGGGAAAGGCTGGAGTGGCTCCCCTTCGACGCGGTGACGTCTCAGTCCGTAAAACCCCACCGGCCGAAAGACAATGACGTTGACGAAGGGGACCGGGAGACTTTTTATGCCCAGCTCCGGGAGGCCTACTTAGAGGAAAAATCGTTCCTGGTCAGGCTTGCCGACCCGCACATCCCCGAGGATGCATTTGACAAGGTCAGAGACCGGTTCCGGATCTTTTTTGCGACACAGGGTTCAGATGTTTATCCGGGTTAGACGGTTAACAGTTCAACTTGTGTCAAAAACATAAGAAACCTTTTACAGTGTTTTTCTTTGCGAGCTTTGCGCCTTTGCGCGAGACCTTTTTGATTCGGATTTATCCGCCTCAGGAATAAAGATGACCTACAAACCTGTTTATGACGTCAACCAGATCGATCTCCTGCAACACGGTCTGATCGAGGCTTCTGCAGGGACCGGCAAGACCTACACCATCGAAAACCTGGTGGTGCGGCTCCTGAGGGAACAGGATGATGTGGAACTGGAAAACATCCTCATCGTCACGTTTACAGAAAAGGCCGCCTCTGAGCTGAAGATTCGCATACGTGAAAAGCTTGAACGTGAACTGGATGATCCAGCCCATCACCCGGAGACACTCAAAAAACTGCGGGTTTCATTAGACGAATTCGACAGGGCCTCCATCCATACGATTCACGGCTTCTGCCAGACCATTCTCAGGGACTTTGCCTTTGAAAACAGGACCCCCTTCCAGAGCGAAGTGATTAATGACGCCCCCCTCTATGAGGCCCTCCTGAAAGAGCAGATGCGAAAAAGGTGGCCGGAAATATACGGGGGTGGCCTGAAAGAGATCCTTGAGTTGTCTCAGTTCAGTGAAAAAAAGGGCCTTTTCCTGAACACCATCATCAGCCTGGCGAAATCTCTGCACGAACCGGCCGGAGACAGTCTCCTCCCCGATTTAGGGGGAAGGGATTTCACGGCAATCAAAGAGGAGATTGCCTCCGCCTGCATGAGAGTGAAGGCCGTGATCGGGTCGGGCCGGGTGTTTTCCCGCGGGTTTGGTCAACTGAATTTCAATGCTGCCGCAAGAAGGAATATCCTTGAAAAGGTCGTTGTCCCTGTTGAAGACTACTTTTCAGGAGTCGAAGCAGACACCCTCGATCTTCATGCCCTTTCCGTATTGATGGCGCAGGTGCAAGATGCCCGGTCCAGCGGCAGGAAAGGCCTGGACTGCCTGATCCCTGAGAAATGGAACAAGGGCGGTCCCAATCTGCAGGCATGTCCTAAACTCGAAGCCGTGAAACAGAAAATAGAAGAGGTGAACAGCCGGTTGAAAGACCTTCAATACTGCCTGGTGGTGGAGGCCGTTCATCGACTTCAGGACGATGTGACCCTGACAAAGCAGAACCACGGCTGGATCAGCTATTATGATATGCTCGCCCTCGTTGAAACGTCCCTGTCCGACGACGTCGCTTCCGACCTGCTGAAAAAACTCCGGAGCCGATTCAGGGTGGCATTCATTGACGAATTCCAGGACACGGATCCGGTTCAGTGGCGGATATTCAAAAAGATATTCATAGACACCCCTGACGAAGCCCAAAACCGCCTCTTCGTTATCGGCGATCCCAAACAGGCGATCTACTCCTTTCGTGGCGCTGACGTTTACGCCTACCTGAGTGCAAAAAATGAAATGGAAAGGCTCGAGAGGAGGGGAAAGGCCAGGCGCTATTCTCTGTCCATCAACTGGCGTTCCCAGCCCAGATTGATCCTGGCGTTCAACAAGCTGTTTTGTCGCGACACATGGTTCAAGCCTCAGGCGGCAGCGGGTCGATTTGAAATCGGATATCAGGAGACCGGATTTCCGGACCAGGCAGATGGACCCGCAAAGATGATCACGGATCACTCGGATCGTCCTGTCTTGAATATCGTCGATCTCAGCGAATCGCCATCTCCAAAACCGGCCAAACTCAGATTGGCACGATTTGTGGCCCGGGAGATCAGGCATCTGACAGGGTGTGACATCCGAATCAGGGAAATGGGAAAGGAAGAACGACGCATCGGGTTCGGGGACATCTCCATCCTGGTGCGGGGCAGGTCTGACGTGCCCTTTTTGGAAGATGAGCTGACAAGAGAAAACATTCCTTATGCCTTTTATAAGAAACCCGGCCTGTTTGCTTCAGATGAAGCGGTCTATACCAGCCTTGTCTTTCACGCCATTTTAGACCCGGGAGACAGTTCGGCCGTCAAAAAGGGATTGCTGACTCCTTTTTTCGGACGCCGACTCCAGGACCTGTACGCGTATGAGGAAATGCCCCCCTCTCACCCGGTAAAGCAGATCCTCTTCAAGTGGAATGGGTACGCCCTGTCGCGGAGATGGGGCTATCTGTTCCAGTCCCTGATGGAGGATTCAGGCCTCCTCTCCCGTGAAGCAGGTGAGATCGGCTGGGACAGGAGATACGCCAATTACCGGCAGATATTTGAATACTTAGAAGAGGTTGCATACAGGAAGAACCTGGATTTCAGGGGATTGTCCGCCATGCTCGATCTCCACCGAAACGAGTCCTGGGAGGCAGAAGAGGGGGTTGACATCCACCAGATAGAGACCGAGGCGCGGAAGGTCCAGATCATGACCATGCATGTGAGCAAGGGTCTCCAGTTTCCCGTGGTCTTTGTTGCCGGAGGGTTGACCCAGCCGGGATCCCACCAGGATGCGTATCATACCTATCACCGCATCAGGGAGGGCGAAACATCCCCGGAGATCATGCGGATCATTGACCTGGAGAAATCGGGCGGCGGGGGAAGGCATGAGATCGAAAAAACGGATGAGGACAAGCGTCTCTATTACGTGGCTGCCACCCGGGCACAGTTCAAACTCTACCTGCCGTTCTACATCTACAGAAAGAACGCGTCCTGGCTCGGTCCGGTATGCACGCTCCTTTCTCCGGCCCTGATGGATGCGTTTCCCGGAGACGGGGAAGACAGGGATGTCCTCTGGTTGACGTCCGACCATCATGCCGGTGTTTCAACAGGCCTGGCCCGGCCTGAGACAACCGACCGAAAGGGGATGATCCCCGGGGCTGATGCGTTTGAAGGCCTCTTTATTCCGGAGGCCTATGACCAGAGACGGATCCGGGTGGATTCCTTTTCAAGCCTGCATCAGGAAAAGGTCCTGGCAGATGATGTCCCGGCAGGGGAAATATCTTTCCAGCCTGAGCAAAAGGGAAAAGAGAATGACGAAGCCTTTGCGGCCCTGGAGACGGGGGCTGTATCCGACGAAGGGGACCCGGATGAGATCCCCGGCGGGACCGATGTGGGCCTCATGTTTCACGGGATTCTGGAACATATGGATTATGGTGTGGTTCTGAGATCATACCCCGGGGACAATGGCTCCAGCACGAGTATCATGGAGGATCGGGGTACAAGGGAAATCATTCTGGGGCAGATGGAGGCCTACCGGGTGGATGCGCGATGGAAAGATGCTGTCAGCAGGATCATATGGAACACATTGACAACGCCGGTACCCCCTTTCCACGACGGGTTTACCCTTGCCCGCCTGAAAAGGGAAGACCGTCTCCACGAGGTAGAGTTTTACTATTCCTTTCCTCCTCCTTCTGCCAGACCCGGGCCGGTTCCGGGGAGGGAATGTCCCCATCGATTCATCAGGGGCTTTGTGGACCTGATATTCAGAAAAGGCCGGAAGTACTATGTGGCTGACTGGAAATCCAACTATCTTGAAACCGGTTATGACCCCGAATCCATGACAAAGAGCATGGATGGTTCAGACTATCACCTCCAGTACAAGCTGTATGCGATTGCTGCCTTACGCTGGCTGAGACAGTCCCTTGGCGGCCGGTTTGATCCGGAAAACGACTGGGGGGGCGTATTCTACTTCTATCTGCGGGGAATGGGTGCAGGCAGGGGAGAAGGGATTTATCATGTCCCGCCTGACAGACTCGGGTCTTTAGATCAACTTGAGGAAGAGATCGCCCCGATACTTGAAATGGGACGCAGATAATGCATCCTTTTTGGAACCCTACATGCCTGGTAGTTCTCATAACTTTAGGCACTTTAGGCATTTTAGCTCACTTTAGGCGCTTTCCCTTACTTATCCAGGTGAGAGGATAACATGTCAGAAACAGGCAGAGAAGAAATCCGGTTGTTGGACCAGCTCTCGGCCCTTGGTATACCGGGGGACGACGCGGGGGAAAATATGAAGGATGTCTATGCCCGTTCCTGGAAGCTGGAACTCCCTCTACTCGATTATATGACGATCCGCGATCTGCTTGAGCTGGGAGGCTGCCGGGATGACGTTCCCCTTGTCGCCGTTCTGATGACCCTGTTCGGTGCCCTGCAGGAAGGGAGCCTCTGCCTGGATCTCCAGGAAGGGAGACTGTGCGCCAGGTTGATGAGATTTCTTGAAGGCAAACGGGCAGAGGAAACAGAAAGGTCCTTTCTGTCAGGCCTCTCAGGGGGGAGGTACAAAGGGCTCATCACGAGAGACGGGGATGAATATATGCCGCTGGTTCTCTCTGAAACCACCAGGGGAAGGCTTCTCTATTTCCAGAAATTCTATGTCCATGAGAACCTGCTGAGACGCCGGATGGAGTCCCTGTTGCAGGCGGAGCCGTCGGTCAGGGTAACCGACAGTGCGATAGAGTCCTTTATCGAAGAGATATACTCCCCTGAGCTTTGCATTCGTGTCCGGAAGGCCGGGAGGCCGATCGAGCGGGACGTGTACCAGGTAGAGGCTATCCGGTTTTCACTCCGATCGCAGTTCTCTATCATTTCGGGCGGCCCGGGAACAGGGAAGACCTCCCTTATGGTCAATATGCTCCGCTGTCTCCTGAGGGCGGGAATCAGGGGGGAAGAGATCCTCCTGGGCGCACCCACCGGCCGGGCCGCGCAGAGGATGACAGAAGCAATTCAGTACAATATCAGCACCATCGCATCGCCTGCCGGCTGTGACAGGGGCCTGTTGGATCTGAAAGGAAGCACGCTCCACAAGCTTCTGCGATACCGCAGCTCGCACCATGACTTCTACTACCGCGAGACAAATCCCCTTCCCGCATCTGTCATCATCTTAGATGAGGTGTCAATGGTGGACGTGATCATGATGGAGCGGTTCCTGCGGGCGGTCGATTCGTCGAAGACAAAGCTTATCTTCTTAGGGGACAAAAACCAGCTCCCTTCCGTAGAGGCCGGGGCCGTCTTTGCCGAGATGATTCCTGATGGAACACGGGCCGAGAGATTCAAAGACCGCCTGATACTCCTGGAGACCGTGTACCGTTCCGGGAGGCACCTGCTGGAATTAGCCGGGCAGATCAATCAGGGGAGGTGTCCGGAATATGCGCCCATCTCCTTTGATTCAGCCCTTCAACTCGAACCGGACCAGTGGGCGGTTGTCCAGAATGAGGGCGTGAGGGCGTGGACCCATCACATCCGGCTGTGGATAGACCATCATTACCTGAACCCGGTGAATGGTGATGACAGGAATTTCAGAGACCTGGTATCAGAGGCCGGCCTTATGGATATTGGTAGTCTCCTCCATTCTGATCCGGGACAGGAGATCTTGGATCGGATTTTTGAAAGAGTGGAACGGGCGAGGATACTTTCGTTAGTGCGGAACGGGATTTACGGGTGCAACGGCATAAACAGGGAGATTGCCGGCCGCCTGGGACCTGGAGCCGGGTACCCGGCGTGGATAGAAAAGGGCTATTTTGCAGGCGCGGTGATCATGATTACGCGAAACGAATATGCAAAGGAACTCTTTAACGGGGACGTGGGCGTTGTTGTCAGGGACAGAGGCGGGGCATACAGGGCCTTCTTTCCCCGTTTCGGCGCTTACATTGCCTTTTCCATGGATGTGTTGCCCCCCTGGGAGCTGGCCTTTTCAATGACGGTCCATAAGAGCCAGGGCTCGGAGTTTAATGATGTGCTCCTTGTGCTCCCCCAGGATGACACCCACCGTCTCCTGACCCGGGAGATTGTCTATACAGGGGTCACCAGGGCCAGAAAAAGGATTATCATCTATGGGACGGAATCGGTCCTGAACAGGGCGCTCGAAAGAAAAATCGAGCGGCAGTCTGGGCTTGGATGGTAAACCTGAGACCCTTGAAAAACGCCCCCTTTCCCTCAATCTCTGTGTTGCGTTCGGATTTTAATCCTCGAAATATTCAATATATTCCTGCGGTTAAAATCCTCGCGCGCCGTGATCTTGAGCGAAATTGAACATTTTTGAAAGGTCTCAAGCCTCAAAGGACTTTAATCACCTTCAGCCATCCGGGGCGTTCTCTTGCGGCAGCTTTGATGGCGGTCGGCGATCCGAGCACTTTGACGATGCCCTTTTTTCCCACTTCCCTCATCAACCGGGCCATGGTCTTGAAGTCAGCGGCCGTGGTTCCGAGTATTTCATCCCGCATCTGTTGCCGGTCCGCCTCTGTATCTCCGGTAAGATGACGAACCAGTGAAGCAAAGCCCTTTGCGTCCGGGAGCATATGACTGTCTAAATCCCCGATGGCGCCGATGATGCTTTTTGTGAGCTCCTGGTGGCTGAGCGTTATCTCATCAAGGAACCGGTCAGACCGGTCAAAGGTCTCAATGGTTTCAAGAAGATTGGGGTCCCTGTAGGATACAAAGGCCAGGACACCTGAAAAGCGGTCCAGGAGACAAAAGGCCCCGTAGGCCCCGCCCTGGACACGAACCTGGTCCCATAACCAGGTATTTCGCAGATACCGTATGATGACCCGTGCCGATCCATGAAACCGGTACCCCAGATGATAGAGGTCAGCGCCCTTCCCCACATAGTTGACCTGGGAGGGGATGGTCATACCTTCGAAGATGGGATCAGACCCTGATGGCCAGTTCATTTCTGAAAGCGGGCCTTCCGGCATGGTTCCTACTAAACCGCCTAAGTGTGACTCGATCCGGGGCCATCCCGACGGGTCTATCGTGACGTTCGAAACCATGGTCCTCCTGTTGAGGAGGATTTGGTGCATTTGTCTGAGGACGGCGAGCACCCCTGGCCAGTCCTCATCAACGCCCTTCGCCAGTTTTTTCACGAAAAAGAGATAGCTGACCCCGCTCATCTGCTCTGCAGCCCAGTGGGCTTCACTGAAGTGGGCGCTCAAGCGAAGTTTGACCATCTGATGTCCGGCCGGGATCATCTTCTGCTCAACCCTGGACTTTTCTTCCAGCACCATCTGTTTAAACCGATCCCGGTTGTCCAGTCTGACCTTCAGGAGTACATCGTGCAGGATGTCGATCAGATCCCCGGCCTGTCCCACCATCGCCTTGCCCCGGAGGAACAGATAGGCGGCACTCTTCTTGGAATCCTTTACATCAGAGACAAATGAATGGGGCCTGATCCCTCCTGTCTTGCGGCTGATGCGCCGGGTCAGAGAGACAAAGTCTTCCATTTCTGTTCCCATCTCAACCAGAGCGCGGCCGAAAAGTGGCACATAAGAGAGATATTCTGGGGGTAGATAACGGAGATTGAGGCCCAGATCCAAATAGACAATGCCATTGGTAAACAGGTCGTGGAACAGGGTTTTTATCCCGGTCCCTTCCGGGAAGGCCAAGGGGATGGGTCTGTTCTTTTTGTCCAGGTCCTCTAATTTCAGCACGGGAATGGCAGCCAGGGCCTCTAACGGATCAGGGGTTCCCTGAAGCCGCTTCAGCTCCCTGGTATTATCTATAACCTCCTCCATCTCGCTCTGAATCATAGCCGACCGGGCCTTTGTCAGGCGGTCATTTTCGTCTGCCTCCTCCCGCTCTCTAAGACCTGTATCCGGCTCGAGGATCAGGGTGGTTCGATGCGGGTTTGAGAGGAACATGCGGTCGATCATCTCTTCGAAGAAGGCCGGGGTTGCTCTGACACGGGATTTTATGGTTTCAAGGGGCTCTTCAAAGGCCAACAAAGCCAAAGGATTGCTGTCGTAGAGCCAGGTGGTCAGGGAGCGCAGCATGAGGGAGAGGCCACGGGGGAAACTCCCCGTGTTATTTTCTCTCAGACGGAATTCGATGGTATTCAGGGCGGCTTCCTTTGTCTCAGCATCGATCCCGGACCGGGCCAGTTTTTTCAGGGTCTCCAGGACAAGGGTTTCGAGCTTGTCCGCATTTCCCGTCTCAATCCCCTTGAGGCCGGTGGAGAAATAGATCTGCCTCAGTTCGCTTCCGAGACCCCCGCCGGCAATGTCCTCTCCTAAACCTGAGTCTATCAGTGCCTTTCGCAGGGGTGAGCCAGGCATGCCCAAGAGGATATAGTCCAGGATATGTAGGGCAAAATTGGTTTCAACGTCTGTTGTTTGAGTGAGCATCCAGTTCAGCGTAACCATTCCCTTCGGGGCTTCGCCATTCTCATCTCCGGCCATAAACGGGCGGATGAGACGCCTGGACTCACTGGATGGAATCTGGAGGCGGATCTCAGAATCAATTTCAACGGGATCAAAATCCCTGAGGTACGCATTGACCCGTTTCAGTCGCTCATCCGGGTCATCGTCACCGTAAAAGTAAATCCGGGTGTTGGAGGGATGGTAATATCTCTTGTGGAAGGAATGGAACTGTTCGTACGTGAGGTTCGGTATCTGTCTTGGATCGCCGCCGGCATCAAACCCATAGGCGTTATCAGGAAATAGAGATTGAAGGGAGTACTCAGAAAGGAGGGTGTCGGGGGACGAATAGGCCCCCTTCATCTCATTAAAGACCACCCCTTTATATGAAAAGGGATCACTTGCGTTTTCCAGTTCAAAGTGCCACCCCTCCTGCTGAAATATGGGGCGTGATATGCGGGGATAAAGAACCGCATCCAAATAGACATCAATGAGATTGTAAAAGTCCTGGAGGTTCTGACTGGCCACCGGGTAGCAGGTCTTGTCAGGATAGGTAAAGGCGTTGAGAAAGGTCTGCAAGGATCCTTTCAGAAGCTCCACGAAGGGTTCTTTCACCGGGTATTTTCGTGAACCGCAAAGGACCGAGTGTTCCAATATATGAGCCACTCCCGTCGAATCCGACGGGGGGGTCCGAAAGGTGATTCCAAAGACCTTGTTCTCATCATCCGTGGTAAGGGAGAGGAGTTCAGCCCCGGTTTTCACATGTCGAAAAACCCTGGCCAGGACCTTTAATTCCTTGATCTCCTCCTCCTTCAGGAGTTGGAATCCGTGCTTTGTACTCATTTATCCTCCCTGAGGATTTGGTTGAGTAGTTGAGTGGTTGAATAGTTGAATGGTTAGTCGATCAGGTTCTAAACTAATTTGCTTATTTTCCAACGCAACGGCTTAACGACTCAACTATTTTGCAATCCCGTCTTTACGGAAGCAGTTTGACGTTTCGGGTTGGGTCGACTCTTTCTCACTATGACCTGATGGACCGCGAGGAGAATGAGTACCACGAGACCGACATAGTTCAGCGTCTCGTTCGCCCAGATAAGTGCGGTGGCAGCCACCCCATACAGGATCGACTCCGTCCAGGTAAGGGATGTCAGAAAGTACCGCTCCATACAGATCACAAAGGCGGTGATGGCCAGCGTACAGAATATGACCGTCTGAATGACTTCTCCGGTGGGACCATTCAACAGGAGGGGATGGTAGGCCATAACAACCGGCATAATATAGAGCCCCTTGGCCAACTTCCAGGACGTGAATGCCGTCCGCATGGGGCTTGAGCCTGCGATGCCGGATGCTGCAAAGGACTCTAAGGCAACAGGAGGGGTTATATTGGCATCCTGGCTGTACCAGAAGACGATCATATGGGCGGTAAGGAGCGGAATCCCTAAATCCATGAGACCCGGACCCGCTAATATAACCAGAACAATGTATGAGGCCGTCACCGGCAGCCCCATTCCGAGAAGGAGGGAGGTAAAGGCGACCAGGGCCAGGGCTAAAAGAGGAATCCCCTGAGAAAGGGAAACAACCAGAGAAGAAAACCTGAGTCCTGTTCCGGTCAGGTTGACCACCCCGACGATAATACCGGCCGCTGCGCAGGCAACGGCAACAACAACGGCATTGCGGGCCCCGTGCTCCAGGGTCTTGAGCAGGGTCTTGAATGAAATCCGTGAGTCCTTACGAAGGAGTGCGGTGAAGTAAACCGATAGAACCGCGGTGAAACCTGCCATCATGGGACTGAAGTTCATGAGGAGCACCGCGACGAGGACCCCCACAGGGATGACAAAATGGACCCCTTTTTTGATGGTTTTCCCGAGCTTTGGCAAGACCTCCTTGGGTTGTCCCCAGATCCCCTCCTTTTGGGCCTCGATGTGGACGAAGAGAAGGACAGAGAAGAAGTAAAGGACCGCAGGGATAAATGATATTTTGACAATTTCAAGATAAGGAGTTTGGGTGAATTCGGCCATCAGAAAGGCGCCGGCCCCCATGATCGGGGGCATCAACTGGCCGCCCGTGGAGGCTGCCGCCTCTATGGCAGCGGCCACGTGGGGCTTATACCCAATCTTTTTCATCATGGGGATGGTGAAAGAACCCGTGGCAACAACATTAGCAACCGCACTCCCGGAAACAGAACCCATAAACCCGCTTGCAACAACCGCTGTCTTTGCAGGCCCCCCTGAAAAACGGCCCGTAATGGAATAGGCCAGATCGATGAAAAAGGTGCCTGCGCCGGTCTTTTCCAGGAATGCCCCGAACAATATAAATATAAAGACAAAGGTTGCTGCAACGCCGGTTGGCAACCCGAATATCCCCTCTGTGGTGAGGGAGAGGGTGGTGGCCATCCGTTCGATGGAGTAACCCTTGTGCACAAGGATAGTGGGCATGTAGGGCCCGAAATACCCGAACAGAAGGAACCCGAAGGCAATGCACGTCAGGTTCAAACCGATAACACGGCGTGTGGCCTCGAGAACAAGGAGTACTAAAGTAATGCCAACATTTATGTCCCATTGACTCCAGTCTCCCTGCCGGTCAAAGATGCCGTCCAGATCGATGAAAATGTAGGCGCCAACGGCCACACTCAGGGCCACCAAAATCAAGTCCACACAGAGGGCCCCGTTCAACCGGTCTTTTTTAGCACCCTTGTAAAGGGGTCTGGTCAAGAAGGTTATGACGAGAATGGAGGTCAGGAAAACGGTCCTGTGCCGCATGGCGGTCATGGCAATGACTCCGGCCGTATAAAGCTCGAACAGGCTGAGCCCGATTCCTATCACTGCAACAATTTTTAAGATACCCCATTCAATGGTGGAAGAAGAGGATGTTGCTTCACTGCTCTCTGTCATGATCGCCTCCTGGGTGTTAGCCTCTCGTATAGAGGACAAGAGGTCTTTGCAAAACGCCCTATTTTGCTCAATCTCTGCGCCTGCCTCGTAGCTCCGGAAGATGGTACTGGGGTCAGGCTCTCCCGCCAAGGCGGGATCCTCTTTGTTGAGCTTGACCAAAATTGAGCGCTTTTCAAAGGTCTCTTATGCCTTGGGCAGGGGTGGCGGAATGGGGAAAAAGGGAGCGATACATTTTGTAAAGGAGGCTCACGGGCCGGGCCGAGAAGCGAACCGCTTTATGGGGAGCCACCGCAGAGAGATTTGTCTTCGTGCCGCGCCAGATAATGGTGTGGTCCACGCCGGGGCTTCCTATCCGCATGATGAAATCGCCTGTGGGCATATGCATCTCCTCTATGACTTCATACGGCTCCCTCCTTACCATCCTCCCCACTCCCGGCATTCGGCCCATGCCGGCCCCAAACTTCAGATAACGTTCTTCCTCGATGTAGATACGCCCCTTTTCGTCTAAGCTGTGTTCTTCCCAGACGGGGGCGTTCTCCACTGAGTGATAGTAGTGAACGGTAAAACGCTCTCCCGGATTTAGGGGTAGAACCAACAACGGCCCCCCTTTTGTTAGCGGTGTTATGTGCAACTCCAGGCCGCCTGGCAGAAACCAGGCAGCCAAGAGCAGGCCGAGAATTGCGCCGGTTGCCAACCATATTGCGGGTTTGATCGACTTCTTGGCCGGCTTATTGAGCAATTCCGGTTACCCCGCTAAGGGATCAGCTTTGCGGGCACGTTGATCCCTTTTTCCTTGAGGTATTTAATCGTGCCCGGATGGAGCGGGATCGGTGAATATTTAACCGCATTTTCGGGTGTCGTGTAGGCTGCTGAGGGATGAATCTTGCAGAGCAGGTCATTGTGCTCGTACAGCGCCTTGACTAACTTGTATACCAGTTCCGTGTCCAAGGACTTCTGGCAGATCAGCACGTTCCACACGCCGATGGTGGGTACCGGTTTGTCCACACCCTTGTATACACCGCCGGCCAATTCCACCGCAGAATAGGTCTCGTTGGCTGCGAGGACCTTTTTGGTCTGCTCTGCTGTAAAGGGGATAATCCGGATGTCATGGGTGGTCGCCAGGTCCATGATGGAACTGGTACCGGGCCCCACAGACCAGCTGCCTAATTGGATGGTCCCGTCTCTGAGGGCGTTGGAACTCTCCGTAAAGGAGAGTCGGGAGTCCTTGTAGGCGTCTAAAGGGATGCCAAGGGCCTTAAAAACAACCTCGGTCATAAAATTGGTGCCGCTTCCCGGGCTCCCGGTGCTGATGGTCTTCCCCTTGACCTGGTCCACGTTCGTGATACCACTATCCTTCAACGTTACCAACTGAAGCAGATTGGGGTACATGATGGCCATGGAAAGGATATTTTGCTTCTTCCCCTTGAATTTGGACAGCCCGTTGTAGCCTGCCACTGCCACATCTCCCATGACTTCTCCAATGACGGTTTCCCCCTTGGAAGCCAACTTTACGTTCTCCACGCTTGCACCTGTGACTTCTGCGACTGCCCTGACGCCCGGGACATACCGGGTCCAGATTTCCGATACGCCACCCCCATAGGGATAATAGATTCCGCCGGTCCCTCCGGTACCGATACCGAGGAAGACGTCTTTGGCCGCAACCGGTCCTGCAACCATCAGAGATAGAGCCGCCAAGATGGCGAATACAATGCTCAGCTTTTTCATAATTATTCGACCTCCCTTTATTGATTTAAGATCCCTTACTCGCCCATGCGTGCAATCTTCAGGCTTACCGACCCGGGCTTGTCTGTCATTCCCGTGACCGGATAGACGAAGGTGCCAACCTGGCCTGGATTGACCAGCCCTTTCTTGGTCTTCTCCGGGATCAGCCCCCCCACTGCCTTACCGTTATCCAGGAAAATGTGAACCCTGAAACGTTGAGGTTTGTCGCTAACGTTCTTTACGGCTACTTTGAAATGAAGGACCTGGGCCCCTTCGTATTTCTTGAAAAAGCAGGATAACCCTGCCAGCTCCGCCTCAGGTGAAATCTCCTTGCTGATCTTGCCTTCCTGAGCGCACGCAAACTCACCTTCCGCAGCATTGGCCATTGCCCCCACACCGGCCCCAAGGCCCAGACAGACCGCTGCCGCGATCACGATCAACCCGCTTAAAACTCCTTTACATTGTTTCATGTCCCCTCCTTTCCCTACGTGTTTAACTTAATAAAGAGTCCCTTAAATAAAAAAGGATAACACCATACAAAAAGGGGCTTGTCAACTGCATTTTGACTACTCAGCAATTCTAATTATGGTGAATTATTCACCACGAAGTACACGAAGAGCACGAAGTAGGGCTTGTTTTTTCTGTTTCTTCGTGACCTTTTGTTCTTCGTGGCATTGTTCAGCTATTGATTTGCATAGGTCTTTCTAAAATTTGAATTGCTGTAACTACTTGAATTATTGGATTGCGTGTGTTATAAGAAAACCCTTGAGCGTTGCCTTCCTCTGTCGTTTAGAATCCAGATTCAGGACATGCCCATTGGGCCGTTAAATTTCTCATATATTACCAGAGTACACAGAGAAAACACAAAAAGGCTCTGTGACCTCTGTG
>JACNIU010000222.1 GCA_014382905.1 Desulfobacterales bacterium | reverse complement strand
CTGTAGATCCGTTGGGATATCTCGATTCGGACGAGAAGATAAGGGATGCTTACGCTGGTGCGGATATCTTTATCTTGCCTTCTTTGGAGGATAATCTGCCAAACACGGTGTTGGAGGCAATGAGTTGCGGCACACCTGTGGTGGCCTTTGATACCGGTGGGATACCCGAGATGGTGGAAAGTGGCGTCACCGGGCAGATTGTTCCGTTGCGGGACTCCGTGAAGATGGGCGAAGCGCTGTTGTCTCTCATCTTTAATCCTGACAAACGGGAGGCCATGGGAAAAGAATGTCGGGAAAAGATAAAAGAAGGATATGCATTGAATGTGCAGGCCCGGGCGTATTTGGAGTTATATGAGGAATTAGATCGGAAGAATGGGTCGTCCAAGCAAGCTCCACCCGCTGCATCAGAAGAAAGGGGTTGGACAACGCCCGCTGGGGCCGACCGGGCGGCTGAGTCGTTATCAGCGTTCCCTGAGGCTGGCATTGGGCCCCATTTCAGCGCTATTTACGACAAGGTCAAGTTTCAAACGCTCAAGGAGTTTGCCCCTTATATCTATGAACAATGGCAAGCCAGTGAGGCTGACCGGAAGACCAGACTTGATCAGATAAAGGAATTAGCCGACCTGCTTAATAAGAGCGAAGCGGATCGGAAGGCAAGGCTTGATCAAACGAAAGAACTTACGAAGCTGCTTGGGGAAAGTGAGGTCGATCGTAAAGCGAGGCTTGGCCAGATAAATGAATTAACTGATCTGCTTGGGGAGAGCGAGGCCGACCGTAAAGCCAAATTTGATCAGTTAAATGAATTGTCCCTCTTACTTGAGGTAGAGGCGGACCGCACCTCAATGCAAGCTGGCATTCATGAATTGAGATCTGCGCTGTTCCAGGAATCGAGGAGGGCTCGAGATGCTATAGAGGGATGGAGAAACCTGGAAGCCACGTTTGCAGTCCGGCAGGCACGGAAATTACGCCTTATCAAAGTCGAACCATGCGGGTTGGCTGATACGCCTGAATCCGAAAACAATCGACAGGATCAGGCGTCCCTCATCGCCGTAGATATGACCCCCGTTCTTCCAGGTGGCGAAAACGGTGGGGCAAAGATATTTACCATTGAGCTTTTGAGATTATTCCAGAATGCCCTATCTGGAAACCACTTCCTTCTTCTAACTGCCACATGGAATCATGAAGAGCTCGCCTTTTTGGAGGGGCCTAACATGAGGAGGCTCTGTGTATTGACAGGGAAGAAGCCGGTCCCAAAACCGCCAACAGCCCAGTACCCCGGATTTTTACGACGCGGGCTGGGGAGAATACGTCGATATGTGAAAAGAGGGTTCCATACAAGTGTTGCTTCAGGCAGGCTGTTGGGAACGCATGGCGTGGACCTCCTTTTTTGTCCTTTTACAGCGCCTACTTATGCTGAGCCGAGTATTCCCACTGTTTCTGTCATTTATGACCTCCAGCATCGTGATCTCCCGCAGTTTTTCAGCCCCCACGAAATCGGCGCGAGAAATAGGTTTATGCACGAGGTAAGTCAGCTAGCAGATCATGTTATCTGTATCTCGGAACATGTTCGGCAGGCCGTTTTAAAGCACCTTAAAACGAACCCGGAAAGAACACATACCGTCCATGTCTGCATTCAGTCACGCTTGTCAACCCCGGATCAGGGAAGTGTGGACGCCGATCGGTCCAATCTCGGTATCGGCCTTCGTCCGTATATGTTTTACCCTGCCAATTACTGGCCGCATAAGAATCACAGGATGCTGCTCACCGCTTATGGGATGTTTTTATCGCGCAACCCGGAGAGTGACCTCGACCTTGTCTTTACGGGGGCTTTGGAGGAACTGGAGAAGGATCTCAAGCGTGCGGTTGAACAGATGGGCTTAACCGAGAGAGTCCATTTTCTCGGTTTCCTGCCACATGAACAGCTTGAGGTCGTGTGGTACGGATGTGATTTCTTGATTTTTCCTTCATTATACGAGGGGTTCGGTATCCCCGTGCTTGAAGCGATGTCGATTCGAAAACCAGTACTCTGCAGCAATACCACAAGCCTGCCCGAAGTTGCCGGCAAATCGGCGCTTTATTTTGACCCACGAAAGCCGGGAGATATCGTCAACTGCCTGGAGCGAATGGCCAATGACAGCGCCTTGAGAGAAGATCTATCAAATCGGGGTTATTCCCGTGCCGCCAATTTCCGCTCTGAAACCATGATACACAAATACCTTGATGTATTCAGCTCAGCGTTAGGAAATTCCTTGCCTATTTCGGATGGAGTAACAGGGATATTTCAGGATGGCTGGATCGGGGAGGAGATGATGATCACTTTCGGTCCAGGCCCAAAAAACCGGGCCATAAGAATTTGCGTCAGCGCGCCTCCGTGGCTGCCTGCGGCCCGAGTAAAACTGAAGCTACGGGATGGCGACAGGATCGTTCAGCGGTTGAGCATTCGCCGTGGCAGGGAAATCACCATAAGCCAGCCCTTGCCCGAGGAGAAGGGCTGCTTTACACTGACGGTGGCGCCGACCTTCCGGCCTTCAGAATGCAAAATTGGAGAGGATAACAGGGTCTTGGGGGTCAAATGCCAGGGATGCTGGCTTATCCATCCCGATCAAGAAAAAACGTCTTTGATGAAGGCAGGGAAAAAATGCTCCCCAGTATCAGCGTGATTACCCCATCATATAACCAGGGGCGATTCATAGAACACACGATTGAAAGCGTGCTGGAGCAGGATGTTCCTGTCTTGGAATACATGGTTATTGATGGGGGTAGCACTGATGAAACCCTAAGCATTCTGAAACGATATGAAAGTCGCATCCGATGGGTGTCGGAAAAAGACAATGGCCAGGCAGATGCCATCAACAAAGGGATAAAGGCGACAAAAGGCGACATTATCGGGTACTTGAATTCTGATGACATCTATTATCCTGGGGCATTGAGCGCTGTTCTCGCGTTTTTCGAAAAGCACCCAGAAGTAGATGTTGTATACGGGGATGCCGACCATATTGATTTAGATGGCACAGTGATAGAGCCCTATTACACTGACGACTGGGATTATGACCGGTTAAAGGAGGTATGTTTTTTGTGTCAGCCCTCGGTTTTTTTCAAACGCCGGTTGATTAAAGAGGCGGGATTGTTTGATAGCAGCTTAAGGTACTGTATGGACTATGAATACTGGTTACGCCTTGGCGCCATAACCCCTTTTGCGAGGCTCAATAAAAAACTGGCCGGTTCAAGGATGTATGAGGAAAACAAGACCTTGGGTTCGCGTGTTGCTGTCCATCAGGAAATGAATGATATGCTCAAAAAGAGATTAGGAGAGGTGCCGGATAGATGGATATATAACTATGCCCACGCCGTAGTTGACCAGAAGGGATATCAACGTGGAACCCCGGTGGAAAATCTCAAATACGTACTTCTCATTGTGGGTATCAGCATTGCTTCGTTTGTGCGATGGAGGCATGGATTACCGGTTAATGCTTTGGCAACGATGAGTAAATGGATCGGGAGTTCGTTAAAAAATGCGGCAGGGATGAATGTTATATGAAGATCGGGTTTGACATTAGTCAGACAGGTAACAATAAGGCGGGATGCGGCTATTTTGCTGATTCGCTGATTCAAGCGTTAATTAGTCATGATAGGATAAATAAATATATTCTTTATCCGCATTTTGGCACCAGCTTTTGGGACCCAAAAGGTGAGAGTACGACCCGAAGGTTTGATCACCCCCATGTTACCAGAAGAACGATCGGCAAGGATTTCGGAAAGTCTATGTCGTTTTGGGGTAATCTCCCAGATGATGGTGAAAAAGACCTGGGTAACCCTGACATCATTCATTCCAATAACTACTCCTGTCCATCGGGGTTGAGGCAAGCCAGGTTGGTTTACACCCTGTATGATCTTAGTTTTCTGGAATATCCTGATCTAACCACCGAAGAGAACCGGGGTAAATGCTTTGAAGGTGTTTTTTCTGCCTCGATTTATGCTGATTTCATCGTTTCAATCTCTGATTATTCCCGGAAAAAGTTCCAGGAAATATTCCCTCACTATCCGAGGAAACGAATTGGGGTGGTGCCTTTGGGGAGTCGGTCTTTTCCGGAGCAGACAGCCGGGACGCAGATCGATGACTTGAAAGGACTTCAGGCCAAAGAATTCTGGTTGGTTGTGGGTACCTTGGAGCCACGAAAGAACCTACGACGGCTTCTTCAGGCCTTTTCCGATTATGTTCGCCAAACCAATGACCCTTACCCGCTGGCGCTTGCCGGCGGTAAAGGATGGCTGGAAGAAGACCTTGAGGAGTTTATTCGAGGTTTAGGCGTGTCCAACCACGTTCATATCCTCGGTTATGTCTCCGACCAAGAACTGGCCTGGCTGTATCGAAATTGTCTCTGCTTTGTTTATCCTTCCCTTTATGAGGGATTCGGTTTGCCGGTCTTGGAGGCCATGGGCCAGGGTGCCGCAGTGATAACCTCTAATACTACGAGTTTACCCGAGGTAGCCGGGGATGCGGCACATTATATAGATCCACTTGATGTGCATGACATTGCCGAGGCGTTTTTAAAGCTTGGCTCAGACGGTGCCTACCGTGAAGCGCTCCGGAAGAAGGCCGTGATGCAGGCTGAGAAGTTTTCCTGGGAGAAAAGCGCGAAACAAGTTCTGGACATCTATAACCAGGCTATGATGCTGCCGAAATTTGGGGTCTGCGGAAAAAAGAGGAATAAAAATAATGGTTATTGTGCCTAAAGAGCTTGTTTGGGACTATTCCGAGCCTCCCACTGACCTATCATGGCGACTCCAGAGAATCGCCGATTTTTTTCCCGCTTATGGATCGGACAGAGAAACCGTAGGGCTTCTTTTCAATCATCTAACTGAACTCGATGTTGAGGAAGGGAAGTCCCGCCTGATAGCGCTCTATAATGAGGTATGGAATGATAAGACCAGTAAGAAAGATTGAAGACAACAGAATCCTTACCCCAAACCAGGCGGATTTCCTCCTGGAATTCTCAGAATCGGAGTTAAAAGATGTATTCAGGCTGACGGGGGGCACGGCTTTAAGCGCCTTTTTCTTGGAGCACAGGCTTTCAGAAGACCTTGATTTTTTTTCCACCGAAAAGATCTCTATCCACCTGTGCCGACAGTTTTTGAGCGGGCTGAAATCCGCAGCTATTATTTCCGCCACCAGGAAGTTTGACAGAAATATATTTCTTCTCAAACACGAAGACAATTCCACACTGAAGGTTGAATTCACTTACTACCCCTTGCAGAATATCGAGGCTACCTGGGATCTGGGTGGACTCCGTGTCGACGGCTTTCTCGATATTGTTGTCAATAAACTCTGCGCTATTGCAGACAGGATTGAGTCAAAAGATTATCTTGATGTCTACTGGGCCTTAAAAAAGGGCGACCATTCTCTGGAGGAGCTGATGGTATTTGCAGAGAGAAAATGTGAAATCAGAGGGATCAACCATATCTTAAAGAACAGGCTTCTACAGCTCCCCGAAGGGATAGATTTACTTCCATTGCTGGTTGATATCAAGCCGTATGAGGTCAGATCCTTCTTTGAACGAGCCGTCCGGGAGATAGTAAGGAAGGAGATATCCGTCAGGGAGTAGCATATGGGTTACCCGTTATGCGGTTGTTCTTCGGCTGAGCCGCCTTGGATGCCCTCAGGAGAAGATTTCGAAAACAGTGGGGATAAAGCAACAAAGAATTTCTCAAATTACCAATAATGCTAATTTTGGCAATATTGGTAATTTGCTCTTCCAGGGCCGGGACATGGAATACATCGCCAGGCATTACAACATGGATCTTGCCCTGGCTTGGGCCTTACGATTCGAAGGAAAAAATAGATCCTTCCACTTTGTGCCTTTGTTTACCCCGTAGGTCCGGAAGATCGTACTGGGGTGCCTCTGCCCCTTTTGAACCTTTTCTTCCCGGAGAATGCAGGACAAACGTATTTTAGGAACGGCTGGAAGAACCCTGTTAATCGCAAAAAGATCGTAAGATGGGGCAAAGGGGAGACAGAGTGAAAACGTACAGGGATCCTGTTGTCTGGCAGATGGTACTGGGGTCCAGTAACTTCACAAAGTAACCACGTTACACAACAAAATGATGAAAGACACAGAAGAAATCGTAGAGTATCTGCGAACTAATAAGGAGGTCCTGCGCGATAATTTTGGTGTAACCCGTTTGGGGCTTTTTGGGAGTTTTGTACGCCATACACAACGTATTTCAAGTGACATTGATTTGGTTGTGGAGTTCGAAAAAGGGAGAAAAAACATACATGCCTTCTTGCGGCTGAAGAGGTTTTTGGAGAAAGAATTTGCGAGGAAGGTTGACATGGGGTTTGAGCATTCG
>JACNIU010000346.1 GCA_014382905.1 Desulfobacterales bacterium | reverse complement strand
GCAAGTAGTTGCTATCATTGTTTTTTACGCCTTGAATCCGGAACATGGGTTATAACGTATCAAAGGCCGCTGTCATCATGATGGCCAAAAGTATGGCTATAGATCTTGCCAAATACAATGTTCGGGTCAATACGGTCTGCCCGGGAACGACCGAAACGCCTTTAGTGAAGGCTGCCATAGAAAAGAGTCCGGATCCCACGGAAACCAGGAAAGCCTTGGAGAGCTGCCGCCCAGCAAACCGTTTGGGACTTCCCGAGGAGATTGCCTCTGCTATCGCCTTTATCGCCTCTGATGAACCGGGATATGCTACCGGATCCGACCTTATTATAGATGGCGGCATGACTGCTTGGTAGGTTTTTAAGGAGTAAGGCGATGGCAATGTTATTTGGCCAGGAATTTACCCGCTCCGATTTGCTTCAAAGGATAGGAAATATCTTTCAGGTCGCTGGTGTCAGACTTATGACGCTTGAGGATGGAAGCGAGAAGGGTGTTCAGATAATCGAAGCACGAACTGGATCGGGGTTCCGCTTCAATGTCCTCCCATCTCGGGGGATGGATATCTCCTATGCCGAATATAAGGGTATCCCCCTATCATGGCGATCGTGTACAAGAGACGTGTCCCCATCCTTTTACGAGCCAGAGGGAGATGGTTGGCACCGTCTTTTTTACGGCGGAATGGTTATAACCTGCGGGTTAACTAACGTGGGCGCTCCATGCCGGGACCAAGGTGAAAGGCTTGGCCGTCATGGAAGAATTTCCGCCACCCCAGCTGAATCCATTTATGCGGATGGTCAATGGGAGGGAGATGAGTACAATCTCGTGATGCAGGGGAGGATGAGAGAGGCTGCTTTTTGGGAGGAGAATCTCTCGCTAACCAGAAGGATCTTTACTCGATTGGGGGCCTCCATGTTCCGAATCGAGGATGAAGTTGAAAACCATGGTTTTAACTCATCCCCCTTGATGATCCTCTATCACGTGAATATTGGATTTCCCCTCCTGAGTGAGGAAAGCACCCTTCTTATACCTGTGAAGAAAGTAGTTCCCATGGATGATTCCATGGATCCAAAAACCTTTGACCATTTTCATCCCCCTATGCCCAATGCCCCAAGCCAAGTCTTCTACCATCAGGTGGCTGCCGACCCCAAAGGAACGGTCCTCATAGCCCTTATCAATGAGAAGCTTCCTCTCGGTTTATACGTTAAATACAACAGAAACCAGCTCAAGAACCTGGTTCAGTGGAAAATGCTCGGCCAGGGCATTTACGTATTGGGGATTGAACCAGCTAACTGCCATGTAGAGGGACGGGCGCGAGAGCGGGAAAGGGGGACATTGGAGTTCCTTCCGCCCGGAGCTAAGAAAACTTTAGTTTGGAGGTCGGTGTATTGGATGACGAATCCGAGTTTAGAGAAATAAAGGAAAAGATAAAATTACTTATTCATGAAGGCTCTTGACGTTAACAAAGATTACTTTCCCTAGGTATTAGAAAAAAGCCAACGTAACTATTTATAATCCCTAACTGTTTAAGAAGGAGCCATAGGACCGATGGATAGAGTGCGATTCTGCTTAGTGGGAACGGGACGAGCGGGCATGGTCCACGGGATTAATATCACCAGTCGTATTAAAAACGCGGAATTGGTGGCACTGGCAGATATAAATAAAGTTTCTTTGAAAGAAAGCGGTGACATTCTTGGGGTGATAGACCGGTACACGGACTATAAAGAAGCCCTGAACCGAAATGACATTGATGCGGTGATAATTGTCACCCCCACATTTACTCATGCTGAAATTGCCTGCTATGCAGCACAACTGGGCAAACATATCGTGTTAGAAAAGCCTATGGCCATTTCAGTGGATGAATGTGCTGCCATTAATGCCGCGGTGAAAAAAAATGATGTTAAGCTCCAACTGGGTTTCATGCGCCGCTTTGATCCCGCCTTCATTCAGGGTAAGGAGAAGATAATCTCAGGGGAAATGGGACGAGTAATGATTATAAGGTCGACGGGGAGGGGCCCCGGATTACCTCCTCCATGGACGTATGATTTATCGCAGAGCAACGGGATGCTGGCCGAGGTTAACAGCCACGATTTCGATTCAATACGCTGGCTGGTAGAGAGTGATTACGAAGAGGTCTATGCACAAGCTGCAAACTTTAAATGCCAAAATTTGAGAAAGAACTACTCCGATTTCTATGATAATGCTGTGGTTGTTGTTCGCTTGAAAAACGGTACATTGGGCACCGTTGATGGTACATGCCCGGCTGGCTATGGTTATGATGCTCGAGTGGAGATCCTATGTGAAAATGGGGTGATCCAGATTGGTAATCTAAAGGAGTCTGGTTTTATGCAGGTCAAAGGGGACGGAACGGCCCTTGGCTCCGCTTTCAGGAGTTGGCGAGATCGTTTTGAGAAGGCCTATTTGGCAGAGATGGAACACTTTGTGCGGGCTGTGCTCAATGACAGTCAGCCCGCTGTGACTGGCGAGGATGGAATGAAGGCCGTTGAAGTTGTGGTTGCTGCCAACAAATCTATCCGGACGGGCCAGCCTATAAAACTCGTTTAAACTATGGAATTCCAATGATAGCTGTAACGTATGCCCAAGGCGGAAAACTTCATTTAGAAGATATCCCCGTTCCGAAAATTCAAGAAGATGAAATGCTGGTGAGGGTCCAGGTCACTAGCATTTGCGGCACAGACCTGAGGATTATTAAGCACGGTCATAATAAGCTCCAAACGGGCCAAAAAATTGTTCTGGGGCACGAGTTTTCTGGAATCATCGATGCTATAGGAAAGCGCGTTCGAAATTATCAGGTTGGCCAAAGAGTGGCTGTAGCGCCCAATATCGGGTGTGGTCACTGCGACCAATGCTTGGAGGGTCGCGCCAATATGTGCCCCGATTATTCAGCTTTTGGCATTAATTTCGACGGCGCTCACGCTGAATTTGTTAAGGTGCCGGCCTCTGCCATTTCTCAGGGGAATGTCATGCCATTGGCTGATGGAGTTTCCTTTGAGGAAGCTGCCTTGAATGAGCCCCTTTCCTGTGTCATTAATGGTATCGCTGCTTGCCGAATCAACTTGGGAGATACGGTATTGATTTTTGGCGCAGGTCCTATCGGGCTCCTCCATTTGATCTTGGCTAAACTCAGGGGAGTTGGAATAGTAATTGTCACGGATTTAATCAACAGTAAGCTTGATATGGCTAAGAGACTGGGAGCCGATCATGTTATCGATCCCCAAACATGTGACATAAAAGAAACCGTCCTCAATCTGACCCAAGGAAAAGGGGCCAATGTCATTGTGACTGCTTGCCCAGTTCATTCGGTCCAAGAGCAGTCCATCGAGTTGGTTGCCCCATTCGGAAGGATTTGCCTTTTTGGGGGCCTGCCCCATGAGCGACCAAAAATCAGCATCAACTCCAACCTGATTCACTATCGAAACCTGATTGTCACTGGAGTAACAGGAGGCTCCAATTATGACTACAGAACCGGGCTGAAGCTTTTGGCTTTAAAAAAGGTTGACCTGATGAAGGTTGTCTCGGCAAGCTATCCCCTTTCGGAGGGTTATGATGCTTTCCAGGCGGCCCTGAGTGGAAATGAAATGAAGGTAATTATGAATCCGCACGGATGACGAGAAATTCAGTTACTGAGCCCTTAAGGGGCTAAATCGTAGGGTAAAAAAATATGGAACAGCCAATGGTTACGCTTACATTGAGACAAAGGGGGTTCGGAAGTTAGTTCTTGAGAAGGTTGGCAACTCAAAAATTAAGGACAATTCAAAATGAAAGACCAAAATCTGATTGGCGTTGATTTAGGGACGACCTCCATCAAGGCTGGAATTGTTAACCTGGCTGGAGAGCTTCTTGATGTGGAAAGCGAGTCATCTAATCTCATTTCTCATGGCGAAAATCACATGGAGCAGGACCCAGATGAGATCCTTTCTGCCGCTTTAAGAACCATCAAAGAGGTCATGGATAAAACAAAGGTAGATCCTAAAAGTATCCTTGGGATCAGCTTTGATGGTCAGATGGCAGGAATTATGGGGGTCGATCAGGACTTTCGACCTGTTACGCCATATGATTCCTGGTTGGACACGCGATGCGCTCCCTACGTAGAATTGATGAAGGAACGGGCTGGCAAAGAAGTTTTGGCAAGCACGGGTTGCTATCCAAGCATTAATCACGGTCCCAAAATGCTGTGGTGGAAAGAGGAGCAACCTGACGTCTTTAAAAAGATCTTTAAGTTTATTCAACCCTCGGCTTATGTTGCTGGACGGCTTGCTGGTCTAAGGGGAGAAGATGCCTTTGTTGATTATACTTATCTGCATTTTTCGGGGTTTGCAAGAACCGAGAAGGGGGAATGGAATACTGATTTGGCCCGGGTTTTTTCTTTTCCCGTGGAAAAATTCCCAGAGATTGTATCGCCTACGAAACAGCTTGGCAAGCTTATCGGGGAATTTGCAGGCAAAACTGGCCTCTTGGAAGGGACTCCAATTATCGCGGGATGTGGAGACACCATTGCAAGTATGTTGGGAGCCGGGGTTATCGAGCCAGGCCAGGCATTTGATGTTGCGGGGACAGCTTCGGTTTTTTCCGTCTGTGTCGATTATTTCAGGTCTGACACCCTTACCCACACCCTGATGACATCGCGATCCATATTTCCAGGTATTTACTACGCCTATGCCTATATCAACGGAGGTGGTATGTGCCTGGATTGGTTCAGGAAAAATTTCATGGGCCAGGAAGATGAACTCGAAACAATTAACCGTCAAGCAGAAGAGGTCCCCCCTGGATCTCAGGGACTTTTCTTTTTGCCCCATTTAGCAGGCCGGGTTTGCCCAGGAATGCCAGAATATCGTGGTCTATGGCAAGGATTTGATTTCTCTCACCATCCGAAGCACTTTTATCGGTCGATCTTGGAAGGCATTGCCTATGAATACGCCACCTATCTTAGTCACGTAAAGAGGCTGTATCCAGATTTGAAGGTCAAAAACATTCGAGGAATGGGTGGTGGAAGCAAAAGTGCCTTATGGAATCAAATTAAGAGCAGCGTTCTTGACCTTCCTTATGAAAATTTAAAGACGTCAGAATGTGGGGTGATTGGTTCTGCTTTCATAGTAGGGGTAGGTGTTGGAGCCATCTCAAGCCCCAAGGAGGCTATCGGGCGCATCGTTGTCCCGGAAAAGGATTGGAAACCAAATCCCACACATGTATCCATATATCAAAAACTAATTCCAATCTATTCAGAAATACTCGAGAGCTCTGGACCTCTTCACAGTCTGGTCCATCGATCCATAGCTCGATGATCAGCTCCAAAGGATATTGGGAATGCTCATATAAAATTCACTCATTTTTATCTATATTAAAATATGTAAAGAGAATCTTTCTATGAAGAAAATCTTGATTACACCACGGTCCTTAACAAAAAGTGGGCATCCCGCACTAGAAAAGCTTTCAGAGGCTGGTTATCAGTTAGTCTTTTCAACACCTGGGAAACAGCCTTCTGAAGATGAGATTATCAAATTGTTCCCGGGTTGTGTTGGATACCTGGCAGGGGTAGAAAAAATTACTTCTAAGGTATTGGAATCTGCAAAAGAAATAAAGGTCATTAGCAGAAATGGGACTGGGATTGATAACATCGACTTAGAGACAGCAAAAAAAATGAACATTCGTATTTGTAGAACGAAAGGGGCAAATGCCAAAGGGGTAGCAGAGCTAACTATAGGGCTCATTTTCTCACTTGTAAGATCAATCCCTTTTCATGATGAAAAAATGAAGCAGGAACGATGGGAGAGAAGGAAGGGGATAGAACTAGAAAATTCCACGCTTGGACTGGTTGGGTGCGGAGAGATTGGCCGATATGTTGCCATTCTTGGTCTTGGATTGGGGATGAATGTTTTAGCTCATGAGCGAAATCCCGATCCCTCCTTCTTACCTGGTGAAAATTTTTATTATGTCTCCTTTGATGAGCTTTTGGAGAAGTCAGATATCATCAGCCTGCACAGGCCTGGCACACCGTCCGGTGAGCCTGTGATTAACAGTCAAACGCTAAACAGGATGAAAAAAGGTGTCTATATCATTAACACAGCTCGAGCAAGTCTTTTGGATGAATCGGCAGTATTAAGGGCACTCGAAAACAACCATATTGCTGGCGTAGCCACGGATGTTTATCCTGAAGAGCCACCGAAGGATTATCATTTGTTAAAGCACGATCGCGTCACAGCCACCCCGCACATCGGTGGTTTTACAAAAGAGAGCATTTTACGTGCGACACGTGATGCTGTAAACAATTTATTAAAATATCTGTAAAGCTCTTTTAGCCTACATTCCGCACTTCAGAGAGGTCGAACTTTGGAATTTTGATCCTCGTGAGGT
>JACNIU010000227.1 GCA_014382905.1 Desulfobacterales bacterium | reverse complement strand
CCCCTTTTGGCCAATCTCGGCGTCAGGCTCAAATTTCAATCCTCGAAATATTCATTATATTCCTGTGGTTGAAATTCTTGCCTTCCCCTCCGGGGCGGAGGCCCCTCTGGGCCGGCCTCCGGCTCGTAGAGCCTACGCCTCGGAGAGAGGCTTGACCTTGACCAAAATTGAACATTTTTCAAAAGTCGCACGTTGTCTTAAGGGTGAATATACGGTATTGTCCCCATTGAAAAAAGGGGCTGTCATTCCAACTTTGTAAGTCAACATACGATGAAAGTGCAGACCAGGCGTGGGGTGCGTGCTAAACTGCCACATTATATGAAGAAAAGGAGAATTGCCATGAGACGGAAGAGACTCAGAACACTAAATAGACAGGATGTCTTCCAAAGATTTCTTCTTTTCGGGTTTGTTTTGTGCCTTGGCGCGGTACTTGTGACCGATGTTGGAGCCTTTACCCTGAATGTGGTGGGATCAGACGGATCCCCGGTGGAGTCCTTTCGCTGGCTCCTCGAGGAAGACAATACCAATCTGACGGTGCCCGGCGCCAACGTGTCTGACAGTGTCAGCAATACAATCCATAATAGTTATTCCCCGGTGGTATCCCGCGGCACATCCAATGCTTCCTCGGTGGTCGTGAGTATCCCTGCGTCGTTACAGGGAAAGCGCTTTTATATATCGGTCCTTCCCACCCAAGGGTATGGCATGGCCGGCACCACCGTCAGCGTAGGGCAGGAAACCGTGAACATCGTGGTGGACCCGGTCCCCTGGCCCACGGCCCAGTTTTCCGTCTATGCATTTCTGGACCACAACCTGATCAACGACGGGCCCGATCCCACAGAACAGGGCTTGGGCGGGGCCGGTGTCTATGTCTATGATATAGCTGGGCAAGTGTTTTATGATGCGTTTGGAAATCCCCTCGGGACCATTTATAAAGAGAATGCGGACGGCACCATCCAGAAAGATGAGGAAGGGGTCCCCGTGGTTGAAACCCTTGGCAATGGCGTTGTCAGAACCCTTACCCAATACGATTTTGCCAGGGCCTCAGATCCAACCCGTCCGGACTATGACCCCAGGGCAAACCCCTATAGTCTACAAGTGGGAGAGGCCCTGGTAAAGTACATTGTTCCCGGTAAATACGGTATCAGGGTTATCCCCCCCGTTGAAGACGACGCGGGTGAGACCATGACCTGGACTCAAACCACCACCATAGAGGGGACCCCCACCATCGACGCCTGGGTCAAGGCCAATGAACCCAAGACATTCGTTGAAGGGTTTGGCGCGGCTTTCTGGCATGCGGCCTTCGGCTTTGTGAAGTTGAGTCCGGCCAGCTCAACATATAAGGGCCAAACCCTGAACATTCTCCCCTGGAATATCACGCCACCCCAAGGGACCGGATCCATTGAGGGGACCCTTCGCGTCAATCATTTCTCCAGACCTCCCACCCTTCAGGGGTATTTCGCAGGCGAGGCTGTGAAGGATGGATGGGTCGGGTTGAACGATCCTAATGTGCAGCCGGCGGTGACGCCGGCCGGCCTCTACGCGACCCCGTGCGATCCAAAGACAGGCTATTTCAAGATTGAAAACGTGCCGGTCGGCACCTACACCCTGGTCAACTGGGACGAGCCCCTGGATATGCTCTTCGGTTTCAGGACCGTGACGGTCCGGGAGGGTGAGAATGTCAATCTGGGTGATATCCTGGTCTTTCAGTGGTTCGGCCACATCGACGGAAAGATCTTTTACGATACCAACCAGAACGGCTTTCCTGATGCCGGCGAGGAGGGGATACCCGATCAAGCGATGAACCTCCGATTCCGGGACGGCACCATCTACCAGGCCACGGCCACCAACCAGCTTGGTAAATACTCCTTTCCCGAGGTCTTCCCGTTCTTCAAGTGGCTGATCCTGGAAGTGGATTTTCTCAGATATAAGGCCACGGGCCTCACCGCCGTGGTGGACTACGGTGGAGAGGTCCTGCCGGATGAGGGATGGGTTTATCCCTCACGGGATAAACTGTTCCCTCAGCCCCAGAGCACCGGGCACCCGCCGACCGCATCCATCATCAACCCCAATACGGGCAACAACCTGTCGCGCACCGAGACGGGCGAGGTCCTGACCCAGGCCGTCCACACCTTTCTGGGCCAGTATAATGAGGTCAATTGGGGCAAGGTGAGTTATCCTGCAGGAGAAAACGGCGGTATATCGGGGATCGTATACTATGCCACCACCAGGACCGCGGATGAGCCTCGATTGGATACCGCGGAACCATGGGAACCGGGTATACCGAGGGTACGCCTGAACCTCTATATGGATGCCAATAAAGACGGTGTGATTGACAGTCTTCCGTCCGATGTGGACCGGGAGCCCTACCAGTGGACCCAGTCGTGGATGTCCTATTATACCGGGAAACCTGGCCCGGAGGATACCGACTATAACTTGAACGGAATATTCGACATGGCAGTAGCAGGTATCCAACTGGCGGATGTGGACAATTATCCCTTCCAGTGGACAGATCCTGACTACGCCGGATACACGCGCCTGCCCGGCGTCGAGGATATGGATCGAAACGCCAACCGCCGATTCGACTGGGGCGATGCCATTCGAATCACCAGCACCGACAGCTGGGATGACAGCAAACCGAGCGGGTGCATTCAGGATCTTCCCGTGATCCACGGCGAGGCGATTCAGGAATGCGCGGATGCCTTCGGCACCTGGAACCAGGTGAGACCCGGGATATTTGACGGAGGCTACGCCTTCGGCGACCTGGAAAGCGGGACCTATATCGTTGAGGTTGTGCCGCCCCGCAGCGTTTCGAGCCAGGACATGTATGATGTGGTCAAGTCACAGGACAAGAACGTGGATTTTGGGGTAGAGTGGACACCCAGTTTCCAGAAGGCCTCTGCGGACAGTAGTATCCTTCTGAACCCGCCCGTGTGCGTGGGGCCCTCCTACGTGGTACCGGAGTATCTGACCCTCTTCCCCGGGGTGGAGGCGCCCCTGGCAGGCCAGACCCTTGCCGATTGCAAGATGAAACAGGTTGACGTATTGCAATCCCGCAACGCGGCGGCTGACTTCTTTATGAAGACCGATGTGCCCAAGTCGGCCCGGGTGGTGGGATTTGTGAACAACGATCTGGGCGCGGAGTTTAACATGGCCAGCCCCAATTACGGTGAGAAACTGGCCGCATCCTGGATCCCCATTGCTTTAAGGGACTGGACCGGCCGAGAGTTTCAAAGGATGTACAGCGACGAATACGGCGGATACAATGCCCTGTTGCCGTCCACCTATACCAATAACGTGCCTTCCCCCTCCGGTGTGTCGCCCAATATGGTCACCATGGTTTTAAACGACCCGACGCTGCCGGACGGAACCGAAGATCCTTACTACAACCCCCTTCTCAGCGTCACACCATGGACGTTCCAGTATTATCCCGGCGTCACGACCTATACGGACACCCCGTTGGTGCCATTAGCGGCTTTTGCATCAGCCAATCTCGTTATAGACACCGAGCCCCCTGACCAGACCCCTGTTATCGCATCGGTCCTCGGGCCCGAGTCCGAGGCAGGACCCCTGCTCTGTTCGACGCGACCCCACGGCAGCACTATCACCATCACATCCGTGGGCGACAAGTTGGTCCTTAATCCGGACTGGGACCCCCAGGTGGCAGGGAGTAAGTTTAAGATAACCAGACACTACGGTTTTGGCGACATCACGGGCTGGGTCACTCTTGGCGGTGTTCTGCTCACTGTCGAGAGCTGGAGCGATCATCAGATCATGGCCACCGTCCCCGAGTCTGCCTCCACAGGCCGGATCATGGTCATAAGAGGAGATAACGGCATCTCAACCGAGATTGGGGTGACTCTCAACATCGTGAACTGCGCAACAACCAATGTAGTTGCCGTACCCGGCGACTTCAGCACGATCCAGAGGGCCATCGACGCCCCCACAACCGGGGCCGGTGCCCTTATTCTGGTGGCCCCGGGCGCCTATAACGAAAACGTCATCATGAATAAACCGGTCCGTCTGCAAGGTTCGGGGGCCGGGGCGACCATCATCAATGCCAACCCCACGCCCACTGAACGGCTGCAAGTCTGGCATGACCGGATTGAGCTCCCGCCCCCTAACGGCCTGGGAGGGGCTGCTTTCGCCACATTTCTCATGGGCAACCCCTTTACCCAGAACGAGGCCCCGGGAATATTCGTCACGGGCCAGACAGCGTATCCCGGTGGGACCGTCCTAAACCCCAATCCCAACAATCCCAGATACTTCAACCAGGGATACCCCTTTTCGGTCCAGGGCCAGGCGGCTATTGACGGATTCAGACTCCTTGGAAGCAAGGCCGGAGGTGGCATCTACGCGTTCACCGGGGCTGTGGGTCTGGAGATCAGCAACAACGAGATCACCGGGAACCAGGGCAATTTCGCCGGCGGCATCGTCCTCGGCATGCAGGGCATCGGGTGGACCGGCGTCAACAATAACAATATCGTCATCCGCCACAACAAGATCCACCGTAACGGCGGGGTCCAGGGTGGCGGAGGCATCACCATCAACGATTATGCCTCCGCTTACCTCATTGAGGAAAACCTCATTTCTGGCAACTTCTCCCGATTCAACGGCGGCGGCATCAACCATGGCGGCGTATGCCCCGGGGAAAATGTGATTCGGGGAAACAGTATCCTTTTCAATGAAAACTTCTTTGGCGCCCTGCTCAATAAGGCCGGAGACGGCGGGGGGATCTTCATCGGCGGCAATGTGGCCGGCGGTACAGGCAGCGGAAACGTTACGGTGGATGCCAACTGGATCCAGGGAAATCTGACCGGTTCGGGGAGCGGCGGGGGCATCCATGTGTTTGCCGCAAACGGGGAAGACCTGAGGGATTACCCCGGACAGCCTAACAACTGGTACAGGATCAAAATCTTCAACAACATGATTGTCAACAACGTGGCAGCTCACAAAGGGGGTGGCATCTTCCTGCAGGACGTGGTAAAGGGCTATATCCTTCAGAATACCATTATAAACAACGACAGCACCGCCACCAGCAGCCTCTCCTTTGAGGCCGGGGCCGCTAACTCAACACCCCAGGGCGCAGGCGTGGTATCCGCTGTGCACAGCCAGGCCCTTCAAACCCTTTTGAAAACCGCCGGTCCCACGGAACCGGATTATTCCAATCCGGTCCTTGTAAACAACCTCATCTGGCACAACCGGTCAGGGTATAATAACGCGTCCCTGAACAATGGCGCCGGCGGACTCGCCCCGAATCCCCTTGGGCTCTACTGGGATCTCTACGTACCGCCGGGGGAGAGTCTGACTCGGCATCTCACACCAGTGCGGTGTTTTCTCTCCCAGCAGGTGGATCCCAACACAGGTTATGATTACGGGTCCAACAATTTCTATACGGATCCCATGGTGGTGAACGCCTATGTGAACGTCCTGGAATCAACCACCATCGTTGACGAGGGCGGTAATAATATATCTGTCCGATATACCCCGCTCAGCCCGGCCCAGGGAAACTATCATATTCAATCCGTCTCCCCGGCCAGGGATAACGGGCAGAGTGTGGTCTCCTACGGGTTTGATCCCCTGAGGTTTGACTTTGACGGAGATCCCAGAAATTTATCGGCGCCCGACATCGGGGCTGATGAGTACCAATAGGTCGCGGCCAACGATGCTTCTGTCTTCAGCACAAGCGAAAGAGATGTAAACGCAGTAACCACGGGTAGGATCAGGTAGAGTTATGGACAGAAAAGACATAGCAAGAATGGGACGTAGAGGTTTTGATAAAACCTAATGGAGGGCAAATGATGAAAAGACGAATCCGATACGGAAGCATGATCGTTTTGCTGATACTCTTCTCTTTTCTATGGGCCGTGAAGGCCAGTGCGGATGTCCTTGTGCAGTGCCCGGGAGATACGGACGGTGACGGCATCTCTGAAGACCCCAATATCGTGTGCAGACACATCACGGGTGGAGACGGCTACACAAAGATGGCCGACGGCCTTGACCTGTATATCTTCAGCTTCGGGGACGCCGACGGCGTGCCGGCTCAGGAAGTCATCGCCGATCTGACGCTCAAGGCCCAGATGCCCGCCCCCACCATTGCGGTGAAGCAGGGACAGGAGCTTTACCTGACCATGACCAATGTGGGGATGGTGGTTCGGCCCGACCTTTTTGATCCCCATTCCGTCCACTGGCACGGCTTTCCCAATGCCGCCCCCATCTTTGACGGCCTTCCGGAGCCCTCTCCTACGGCCAACATGGGAAACAGCTTCACCTATTACTACAACGCCGTGGTTCCCGGCACCTACTTCTACCACTGTCATGTGGAGGCGGCTGAGCATATGCAGATGGGGATGATCGGCAATCTCTGGGTAACGCCGGCCCAGGACGGGACATCTGTTGGCGGGTTCACCAAGTTTGCCTACAACGACAACGATGGTTCCACCGGCTATGATGTAGCGTATCCCCTGCTCCTCACCGGTTTTGACTCCTTTTTTCACATTGCCAGTGACACGGTTCAGGCCCTCCCCTTTGCCGCCATGTATGACGAGTATCCCATGATCAATGGCAGGGGATACCCCGATACCATCAACCCCAACAACATTGCCAACCAGAATGGATTCGAGGCACAAAAGGTCTCTTCACTGATGACCGCCACTGCGGGACAGCGAATTCTTCTTCGTGTCTGCAATATTTCAACCACCCACCAGTACTCATTTGCCACCACCCTCGGGGTACCCATGAAGGTGGTGGGGAGGGGCGCTGCCATTTTGAGGGGCCCGGACGGGAAGGACACCTCCATGCTGGTCAATGTCCTCAACGTGGGCGGGGGCCAGGCCTACGACGTGATCCTCGATACCGCCGGGGTGGCGCCGGGAACCTATTTCCTCTACACCACAGACCTGGCAAATCTGTCAAATGGTAAGCAGGAACGCGGCGGCATTATGACTGAAATTGTTATCAACCCCCTATAACGACCCTATTATGAGGAGGAGAACAATGGATAGGATCGGAAAACAGATACACATCCGGGTGGTCGTTTTGCTGGGCGTGGTCTTGCTGTTCTTTGGAACCGTCTCTCAAGGGGCCATTGTCGGTAAGAGCGGTTCAACCTTCAACCTTGTGGCCAAACAGGACGTGATCGTCACCTCAGACGGCGACAGTACTCTCCTGTGGGGCTACGCCTTCACGGACGGCGGGCGGGCCCAATATCCCGGTCCGACCCTCATCGTAACCGAGGACGTGCCTGTGACCATTACCCTAAGAAACATGCTTCCTGCTGAAGCGGGCAATGTGTCCATCGTTTTTCCAGGGCATCATGTAACGGCTTCTGGAGGTGTTCAGGGCCTAATGACCCGCGAGGCCCCCGCAACTCGCCGGGAAGGGGTGACATATACCTTCACCCCCACCGAGCCCGGTACCTACCTGTACCGCAGTGGAACCCGGGCCGACCTTCAGGTGGAGATGGGGTTGTTTGGGGCCTTGATCGTTCGACCGGCAGCCACCCCATCGGGTGGTAATCCTGCGAAGACATACGCCTATAACCATGTTGACACACAATACGATAGGGAGTTTCTCTATCTGATCTCGGAAATGGATCCCCGCATCCACAGACAGGTGGAACAAAAACGATGGGGAAGTATCGATTTCACCACGTATTTCCCCACCAACTGGTTCATAAACGGTCGGAACTTCCCGGACATTCTTGCAGACAATAACGTACCCTGGCTCCCCACACAGCCCTATAACTGTCAGCCAAGGATGCACCCCGGCGAAAAGGTCCTCATACGGTTCATCGGTGCGGGAAGAGATATCCATCCCATGCATTTTCATGGGAACGATTTTGAAACCATTGCCGTTGACGGCAGACTCCTCGCCAGCGGCCCGGGGACCGGCCCGGATCTGGCATGGAAGGCCACCACCATAAAAAGCCTGCCAGGTCAAACCGCGGACCTCATCTGGACCTGGACCGGCGAAGAGCTGGGCTGGGACATCTACGGCCATTCGCCGGACGATCCCCTGGAACCCGGGGAATACGCCCCGAATCACGGCAAGCCCTTCCCGGTGGTTTTGCCCCAGAGGGATTCGGTGACCTATGGTGCCTATTACTCCGGGAGTCCTTTTCTGGGCGGAGAAGGGGAACTCCCCCCCGGCCACGGAGGACTGAACGTCTCTGGGGGATACTTCTACATGTGGCATTCCCATACGGAAAAGGAGTTGACCAGCAACGACATCTGGCCAGGAGGTCTGGTAAGTTTTATGATCGTCGAGCATCCAGAAGTGCCCATAGACTAAACCATGAGGAGGATTCCAGCATGTTCTCGAAAAAAATGATCAGATTTCAGGGGTTTTTCCTTTTCCTGTGTCTCCTGGCAATCATGGTAGGAAAGGTATTCGCCGCTGAATACTGGGTGTGGGTCGACGCTACCAACATGACCATGGCAGACGGCAGGACGGTGCCGGTATGGGGATTTGGTCTGGATCGAGACAACGACTTCCTTACGACCGGTGACTACGCTGTCTCGGTACCCGGGCCAACGCTGCGTGTCGATCCGGGAGATAATTCCTTAATCATCCACCTCAAGAATAATCTCAGTGAGCCTGTCTCGCTGAATATCCTTGGCCAGAGACTCACCAATAACAGCGGGCCGGTCTGGACCAATTTTCCGGATGATACCCAGACATGGTCAGGGAGCAGGCCTAAAGGAAATTACACAGCCAGGGTCCGTTCCTTTGCCCATGAGACCCTGCCCGGTGAGGTAGGAGAATACCGATGGGAGTCCTTTAGATCCGGGACATTCCTGCTTCAGAGCGGGACGAATCCGGCAAAGCAGGTCCAGATGGGTATGTACCTCCCCGTGGTCAAGGACGCCAGTCAGGGTTCTGCCTATGCGGATGTTTTCTACGACGAAGAGCTGGTGGTGGTCTTCCACGAGATTGACCCGGCCATTCACCAGGCCATTGCGGCAGGGACCTATGGCGCGGTTCCAGGCGCCACCATTACCAGCAGTATCGATCGCGAGCCCAAATACTTCCTGATGAACGGGATGTCCTATCCGTCTAAGGGACTTCTTCCTATCAACGGAAAGGTATACCTTTTTCAGGGCGACCGTATTCTCATAAGATTCCTCAATGCCGGCCTCAACACCCATGTGCCCCAGCTACTGGGATTGCACATGACCCTGTGGGCGGAAGATGGAAACAGATATCGTTATCCCAAGGAGGCGTACGGGTTTGAGCTGGATTCAGGAAAGACAGTGGATGCCATACTGGTATCCCCCATGAATCCACCCTGGCAGTATCCTCTCTACGATGCGAGGCTGAACCTCAACAACGCTGGAGTCAGCCCGGGCGGGATGTTCTCTTACATCAGTTCATCACTTCCGGACCATAGATAGGCGGATGCTGCTGCCCAAAGGCTTTTTTCGACGAACAAACCCCTCAGGAATCCCGTGACCCACAAGAGACCTTTACAGTCGTTTCTTCCGAGGGCCTTCCTTCTCGTGGTGGCCCTGTTTTTCCTGCTCGGGCCGGTTTCATCCTGTAGCGTTGGAACCGTTTCTGTTGATCAGGGTGCTGTCCCGGAGGAAAAATATCAAACTCTGGTTGCCCGATGGGGGGTAAGACCGGTGGCCATCCGGCTCACCGGCGCCGACTATTTCGTGGATTTCCGGTATGTGATCGTTGATCCTGAGAAGGCAAAGACCGTTCTCAGCCGCGGCAAACAGAACAAAGATGTGTTCCTTCTGGACCAGAAAACCGGAAAAAAATTTCCTGTCCCGGTTACCAAGGTGGGTCCTTTGCGTGCCACCACACTCAGCCCTAAAAAAGACCGCCAATACACCATCCTCTTCTCCAACGTGGGCAAATCTATCAAAAAAGGGGGCAAGGTTTCGGTGATCATCGGGGAGTTTAAAGCTGAGAACCTGACGGTGGAATAAGAAAACAGCCTTGACACATTGAAGATAGTTGTATTAGGTTGCCCTTCATGCAGTGATTTCTGTTTCTTCCAACCTATTTCGGATTCATTTTTGTATAAAGGAGGCGACCTGCCATGAAAAAAGCACTTCTTTTTGCCTTGATTCTGCTGTTCCCCTTAGCCCTCATCCTCACCCCGGTTCAAGGGGCTGAGCCCTCTCCCCCTAACGACATCGGTAAGGCGCCTTCCTGCCCCCTATGTGGCATGGACAGAAAGAAATTCGACTTTTCAAGGGTCTTTATTGAATACGATGACGGATCTACCTTCGGTGCCTGTTCCCTTCATTGTGCTGCCATCGATATGGCCGCGAATATCGACAAGGCACCCGTGAAGATCTGGGTAGGAGACTACGATAAAAAAGGGCTCATCGACGCTGAAGAGGCCTTCTGGGTCATCGGCGGAAAGAAGATGGGTGTCATGACCAAAAGGGCAAAATGGGCCTTCAAGACAAAAAAAGAGGCTGAGCAATTTGTTCAGCAGTTCGGAGGCGAGTTGAGCAATTTTGAAGGAGCTGCAAAGGCGGCCTATGAGGATATGTACCAGGACACCCGGATGATTCGAGAAAAGCGCAAGATGAAGCGGATGAAGATGAAAAAATCCTGACCCAAGGTATTTGAAAATTCACAGCGAGCGCATTCCCCGTTGCTTGCAGCGGGGTTAGCGAGCGAACTTAAAATGTAAGGAACTCTCCTTAAATTTGGGAGATTCCCCGAAGCTTGCTGCGGGGTTCTTCAATACGGGATGTCGAACAAGGGATTCCGAATCGAAGAAGTAGTGGGGTGCCTTATAGAATCATGTCAGGATCGGAAGATATGGGGTTGCCGTAAGACGATGCCGGGAATCGCTTGGGTCGCAGGCATCTTGATCTGCCTCCTCTCGGCCGTATCAGCACTGGCCTTAGACCCGGCCCCTGTTACACCGTCAAAAAAGGTCAAGTGCCCTGTCTGCGGCATGTTTGTCTACAAATACCCTGACTGGGTCGGAGAGGTCATCTTCCAAGATGGTTCCATGGCGTTTTTTGATGGGGCCAAAGACCTTTTCAAGTATTATTTCAACCTGAAAAAATACGACCCAAGAAAAACTCAGAAAGATATTGCGGCCATCTATGTTACGGAATACTACGACCTGAAGCTGATGGATGCCCGAAAGGCCTTCTTCGTTATGGGGAGTGATGTATATGGCCCCATGGGAAGGGAGTTGATCCCATTCTTGAGCAAAGAAGACGCTGAGGCATTCAAGAGGGATCACAAGGGGACGCGGATCCTTGTTTTCCAGGAGATTACCCATGCGGTTATCAGGAAATTGGACGATTAGTAACACTTTAGCCCTTTGAAAATGTGGCAAAAGGCGGGTCACCTGAAATGCTTTTTGTCAAAAGGCTGGCCAAAAGTATTACGACGATTGGAATCCTGTGTTTCCATTGACAGACTCCCAGGCGCGTTGGGGCCAACACTTCAGTAGGTCCTTTTAAGGTCACCACGGTATGATTCGCCCATGCGGAAATCGACCCTATACCTGCTCTCCATCACCGTAACCGGCCTGATCCTTGCCTTCCTCCTTTTCATTCATCCCATCCTCACTGCAGAGACACACCACACCAGGATCTCAGAAGAAAGGAGGTTGGTTCATGCCCTGGGGATCACGGACCTGTGCCTCTTTACCGAGGCCCGATATACGCGCAACCCCACCCAGGCGGATCTCCATTCGGCCTTTCAGGATCACCCCCTGGCCCTGGAGCATTTCCCCTCAGGGTCTTTGCTCTCACCCCCCCATCGCCTTAAGGACCCTGGGCCATGAGCTGGGTGGAACGTCAAAGATCTTTCCTGGACTTCACCCTTTCCGCTATCTTGAGGCGGAGATGGAAAAATATCTCTCTCCTTCTGGTCTATACCCTCATGGTCTTTCTCATCTCATCGGTTGTATTTTTCACCAACGGGCTCCGGCATGAAGCAGAGATCATTTTGCAGGATGCACCGAAGATGATCGTCCAGAAAATCATGGCAGGCAGACAGGCCCTCGTTCCCCTCCATTACATGGAAGCCATAAAAGAGATACGGGGCGTCAGACACGTCAAACCGCGCTTATGGGGCTACTACTACCATCCTGCGGCCCAAGCCAACTACACCCTTCTGACCTCTGATGATTATCCCCACGGCGAGGGCACCGTGGAGGCAGGAGAGGGCGTCCTGCGAACCTGGGGAACCGCTCGCGGAGATCAACTCTATTTCAGGACCTTCAACGGGGAGGCCCTCGAGTTACGTGTCATCAAGACCTTCCCATCATCCAGCGAACTGGTCACATCGGACCTGATCCTCATGTCCAAGGGGACTTTCAGGAGATTGACCGGTATCCCCGAGGGGTTTGCCACAGACCTGGCAGTGACCATCAGGAATCCCCGTGAATCCATGACCATCGCTGAGAAGGTGTCCCTGTCCCTTCCTGACACCAGGTCTATACTGAGAGAAGAGATCCTCAGGACATACGCCGCCCTGTTCGATTGGCGCGGCGGGTATACGATCGTGTTGCTGGTGGGGGCATTCCTGGCCTTTTTCATTTTCGCCTGGGACAAGGCCACAGGGCTGAGCGCGGAGGAGCGGTCGGAAATCGGTATCTTAAAAGGCCTGGGATGGGATACCTCGGATATCCTGATGATCAAGTTCTGGGAAGGGAGTGTCATCTCGGTGACGGCGTTCTTTCTGGGCGTTTTGGCGGCCTATATCCATACCTTCGTGGCCTCAGCCCCTTTTTTCGAACACGCCTTGAAAGGCTGGGCGACCTTGTACCCGGCCTTTCAGGTGAAGCCGACCGTTGATGCTTACCATCTGGCGGTCCTCTTTTCATTGACGGTCATTCCCTATTCATTTGTCTGCCTTGTTCCCGCCTGGAAATGGGCATCCAGTGACCCGGATATGGTCATGAGGCAAGGATAGTAGGGCTGAGGTATGACCGAGGGATCATGATCGAGCTGTCTCGCATTACCAAGATCTTCAACATGGGCAAGGCCAACGCCTTTACCGCCCTGAGGGGCATCGATTTGCGCATCGACATGGGCCGGATTACGGTATTCAAGGGCCCCAGCGGTTCCGGCAAGACCACCCTTCTCAGCATTATCGGGTGCATGTCGAGACCCACATCCGGAAGGATCATGGTAGACAACCGGGAAACAACGAGCCTTCCGGAGCGATTCGCCGCCAGGATCCGCAGGGACACCTTCGGATTCATCTTTCAGAATTACAACCTGATCAGAGGAATCTCGGCCCTGGAAAACATCATGATCCCTGCCTATCCCACGGGAAGAAAACATGCGGCCGTGAAAAGGAGGGCACAGGAGCTTCTTCGGCGTCTCAACATGGAATCAAAGGCCGATAAAAGGGTGGAACGGCTTTCGGGCGGCGAACAGCAAAGGGTGGCCATTTCAAGGGCGCTTATCAACGATCCTTCCATTATCATTGCCGACGAACCCACAGCCCATCTGGACACGGATTTGTCCTGGCAGTTCATGGAGATCATGATGGGCCTCAAAAAGGACGGGAAGACCATCCTCATCGCCAGCCATGACCCGCTGGTGTCAGGCTACGCCGGAGTGGATCGTGGCGTGGGTTTACGCGACGGCGAAATCGTCGAAGAAAGGGCCGGGCAGTGATCCTCAATCCCGGTATCATAGCACTGGTATTGGCCTCATTTCTCATGGTTGCCTTTTCCGGCTATGCCTCTTTCACAGGCGTCCGGATTATCCGATGCTGGGATATGAAAAGCGGCAGCCCCACCCAACTGAGCCTGGAGAGGAAAACTTATCTCATCTCCACCATTTTTGCCTATGTTTCGGCCTTTCAGCTATTGTCCCTGTTTATGTTTATCTATACGGCAGACCATATCCACACCCTGTTTGTAGGGGCCATGTGCGCGGCGGGCGCCCTCAACGTCAATAGTTACGGGTATCCCACGCTGGTGCTAAAAGGGTTGAACTTTTTCCTTTGCGGGGTGTGGCTCCTTGTGAATTACACGGACAATCGCGCAGAGGACTATCCTCTGATAAAATTCAAGTACAAATTCCTCATCCTCATCAGCGGGCTCCTTTTTGTGGAGGCCTTTTTACAGTTCAGATATTTTGAGGGTCTGAGGGCAGACATCATTACGTCGTGCTGTGGAACCCTGTTTAGCGAGGAGACAGAAAGTATAGGCGGCCGGATGGCTGCCCTTCCCTCACGAACTACTCAGATGATATTCTTCTTAGGCCTTGCGTTAACCATCCGGGTCGGGATCCATTTTCTGGTGACAGGCAGGGGTGCGATCTTGTTCGCCGGTCTTGCCACCTGGTCTTTGATCCTTTCCGTAGTATCCGTTGTCGCATTCATTTCCGTGTATTTCTATGAACTGCCAACGCATCATTGCCCTTTCTGTCTGCTCCAAAAGGATTATCATTACATAGGCTACGCCCTCTATCTCTCTCTCCTGCCGGCAGGTATCTTCGGGGCCAGCGTTGGCGTGCTTCAGCGATTCTCGGCACAAGTATCGCTCAAAAGGATTATCCCGGTTCTGCAAAAGCGGCTTTGTGTCTTCTCCATGAGTGCTTATCTTGCTTTTGTGATGATATCTTTGTATCCTATGGTATTCTCGGATTTTGTATTAGAGACACACCTGTTGGCTCCCGACAGATTCCAGTGGGCCATCTATCCGGATGTCAGGGCATGACAAAGCTGAATCAGAGATATCTGTCCAAGAAGGGTCTCGCGCTCCTGCTGGCGGCTCTCCTTCTTGGGCTTGTGACGGGGCTTTTCTTGAAAGGGGGCGAGTCGGGAAAAGGCGTGAAGCCGGATGGGCCATCTTCTGCCATCGAGATCTCTTCGGCCCTCGGACCCCTTGTTTACGTGTGTCCCATGAACTGCGTCCCTCCCATGGACAAGGGGGGGAAATGTCCCATCTGTGGGATGGATCTGGTGGCTTCGCACCTGGGGCCTGAAACGGAGGACGGTGATCCGGCGAAGTTGAAACTGACGCCGGAGGCCATCAAACTCGCTTCTATTCAACTCGCCCCGGTGGAACGCAAATTTGTCATGGCTGAGGTGAAGTTGTTCGGCAAGATCGACTACGACCCGGCCCACATGAGCTACATAACGGCCTTCATGCCCGGTGTCATCGATCGGGTATATGTCAAGCGGGCCGGTCAGTTTGTACGCTGGGGAGATCCCCTCTTTGATATATACTCGGCTGACCTGCTGGAAACCCAGCAGCAGCTGGATGAAGCCATGAAATTCGTCCCCAGTTTTTATGCCTTTCAAAGAGGGCGACCACACGTGGCCAAAGACGCCAGGGTGCAACCCATGAAAAGGCCTGGGGAAGCGGGGAAGGAATCCCCTGAGGAAGAGGCGGCTCTTCAAACCATAGATGCCATCCGCCATAAACTCCGCATCATGGGCATGCCCAAAAGGGATATTGACGAAATGATGAAGGTCGGGGAACCCACGGGCATCGCCACTGTTTACGCCCCCATGTACGGACAGGTGGTAGATCAGAAGGCCTTTGAAGGGACCTATGTGAACACAGGGTCGGCCATCTTTACGCTGGCAGACCCACAGCACGTTTGGGCCAAACTGGATGCCTACGAGGCGGATTACCCCTGGATAAGGAAGGGTCAGGAAGTGACTTTCGAGACAGAAGTGTACCCTGGGGAGACCTTTCGTGGAAAAGTCGTCTACGTTGACCCGGTTTTTGATCCCAAAACCCGCACATTCAATATCGGTGTGATCTACCCGGACCGGGGCGGGCGCCTGAAGGCCGGCATGCTGGTCCGGGCCTTGATTCATGCGCGGCTGCGGGCCGACGGAAAGCTGGCCAGACCGGACGATAAAGGGGATTCTGTGCCCCTGGTCATTCCTGCATCGGCGCCTCTCGTTACAGGGAAACGGTCGATCGTCTACGTGGCCGTCGAGGGGGAGGAAGGTGTTTTCAAGGGGAGGGAGGTCACCCTCGGGCCGAAGGCCAAAGACCATTACGTGGTGCTGGAGGGACTCATGGAGGGAGAGCAGGTCGTGGTCAACGGCAATTTCAAGATAGACAGCGCTGTGCAGATTCTGGCAAGACCTGGCATGATGGACATGAAAGACGGCGATTCTGCCATCGAGTATCACAGACCAGGGGGATCGGAAGTCATGGACTCGGATTACAGATCAGAACGGAGTGCGAGCCGCCTGGAGAGCCTCAGGACGGGACAGGAGCAAGAGCCCGTCTTTCGCACGGATACGCAATCCATTGAAGACCGCAGGGATAGGCGTCGGCGTGAATCCATCAGCCGACGAAAACCAGGGACCTATGGGGATACCACCAGGCCGTTGTCACAAAGACGCATTCAATAGGGCATACCCTTTGAGACGGCGTCAGCCCGACCACCGCCATAAACAGCCATCCGGCACGATCCGCTGGGCAGCATGCGCACACATCTGACCGAATGAACGACACTCAAAAATTCAAAGATGACCGTTTCTCTTTGACCGAGGCAAGTCTCCGGTTCTTCCTTAAGAAGAAGGTCATCGTGCTCCTCATGATCCTCCTGACTGTGGGATGGGGCATCCTGGTATCGCCGTTTGATTGGGAATTAGGGGGGCCGTTTCGAGACCCGGTTCCGGTGGATGCCATACCGGACATCGGGGAAAACCAGCAGATTGTTTTCACCCAGTGGCCCGGAAGGTCCCCTCAGGATGTGGAGGACCAGATCACCTACCCCTTGACGGTCTCCTTAATGGGGATTCCCGGTGTCAGGATCGTACGCAGCTTTTCCATGTTCGGCTTTTCGTCCATCTACGTCATCTTCCAGGATGACACCGATTTCTACTGGAGCCGATCTCGTATCCTCGAGAAACTAAACAGCCTGCCGGATGGAGAATTACCGGATGGTGTCAGACCTGCCCTCGGCCCTGATGCCACAGCCATGGGGCAGGTCTTCTGGTACACCCTGGAAGGCAGAGATGAAAAAGGAGACCCCTCAGGGGGGTGGGACCTGCACGAACTGCGCACGGTTCAGGACTGGTATGTCCGCTATGCCCTCATGTCTGTGGACGGCGTGAGTGAAGTGGCCTCGGTCGGGGGGTTTGTACAGGAATATCAGGTGGATCTGGATCCTGATCGGATGCGGGCCTACGATGTGAGCCTTAACGAAATCGTGGCCGCGGTCAGAGGGGCCAACCGGGATGTGGGGGCACAAACCATAGAGATCAACCGGGTGGAATATCTGGTCCGTGGGGTCGGTTTCATCACGGGCCTGGAGGATCTTGAAAATGCCGTGATTAAGCTACGTAACGGCGTGCCGATTTTTGTTCGACAGGTGGCCAGGATCTCGCTGGGACCGGCAGCTCGTCAGGGGGCACTGGACAAGGGAGGCGCTGAAACCGTCGGTGGGGTCGTGGCGGTCCGCTATGGGGACAACCCCCTTGCCGTCATTGAGCGCGTCAAGGCCAAGATCAGAGAAATCTCACATGGGATGCCCAGAAGGACCCTTCCCGACGGCACGGTAAGCCAGGTTTCAGTCATCCCCTTTTATGACCGGACCCAACTCATCAACGAGACCCTGGATACGCTTCGAACCGCCCTTTCAAACGAAATCCTGATCACCATCATCGTCATCCTCGTTGCTATCTTTCACCTGGGCGGTTCCCTTTTGATCGCGGGGCTTCTGCCCCTTTCCGTCCTCATGTGCTTTATCGGCATGAAGATCTTCGGGGTAGATGCCAATATCGTGGCCCTCTCCGGCATCGCCATCGCTATCGGCACCATGGTCGATATGGGGATCATTGTGGTGGAGAACATCCTGAGACACCTTCACAGCGCAGATCCCGGAGAGGATCGCCTGTCGGCGGTTCTGAAGGCCACCAAAGAGGTCAGTGGTGCTGTCTTGACGGCGGTAGCCACCACCATTGTCAGCTTCCTGCCCGTGTTCACCCTGGAAGGGGCCGAGGGGAAACTCTTCAGGCCCCTGGCCTTTTCCAAGACCTTCGCCATTTTTTCGTCTCTCGTGGTTGCATTGATATTTATTCCTCCTCTGGCCCAGGTGCTGTTCTCCGCAAGACTGGAGCGAAGGCGGTACCGGTGGATCATTTACGAAGCACTGATCTATTTGGGTGGCATCCTTGCGATCCTGGTGGATTGGAGGGTGGGTCTGCTTGTGGCGCTCGTAGGAGGATACAACCTCATAAGACCCCGAATTCCCGAACAAGCCAAGGGGAAGGCGCGCGTGGCCGTCAATGTTCTCGCTGCCATCGGGGTTGCCGTTGTTCTCGCCCGATACTGGCTCCCGTTGGGTCCGGAAAAGGGGCTACTTCGAAACCTTGCCTTTGTCTTTCTGGTGATGGGCGGCATTTTGGGTGCCTTGCGCTTGTTTTATCGCTCCTACAGCCGAATCCTAAAATGGTGTCTGGACCATAAGGCGATATTTCTCATGCTTCCCCTTGGCATACTCTTCCTTGGGGGCATGATTTGGCAGGGGTATGACGCCTTCTTTGGATGGCTGCCCAAAGGAATCGGCCAATCCGCTCCTCTGGCCCATGTGGCCCAACGATTCCCGGGTCTTGGAAGTGAGTTCATGCCTCCCCTGGATGAGGGGTCGTACCTCTTCATGCCCACGACCATGCCCCATGCATCCATCGGTGAGGTCCTGGATATTCTGCAGAAACAGGACGTGGCCATTCAAAGCCTTCCCGAGGTGAAAACAGTGGTGGGCAAACTTGGAAGGGCCCAGAGCCCCCTGGATCCCGCCCCTGTCTCCATGATCGAAACGCTGGTCACCTATACGCCGAAATATCTCCTGAACGAGAAGGGGAAACCTCTCCGTTTCAGATTCGATCCCTCTGAACCGGGTCTTTTCCGCAATCCCAAGGGGACCCCTCTGTTAGCGCCGGACAGGATGCCTTACCGGGTAAAGGGTCGTTTTCTGCGGGACGAGCACTTCCACTTGATCCCTGACCCTGAGGGTCAGCCATTCCGGTTGTGGCGCCCGCCTCTGGATCCGGCACTCAATCCGGGCCGAAAGGGATGGGGTGGCATCAACAGACCCGATGATATCTGGGACGCCCTGGTCAAGGCCGCCCAGGTACCCGGCACCACTTCAGCAGCGAGGCTTCAGCCCATCTCAGCGCGCATGGTGATGCTTCAGAGCGGTATCCGGGCCAATTTAGGCATCAAGGTGACAGGACCGGATCTTGAGACCATCCAGCAGGTTTCCGTGAACATGGAAAGAATCATCCGGGATATTCCGAGCATCGACCCTGCAACGGTCATCGCAGATCGGGTTATCAGCAAACCATATCTCGAGATCCACCTTGATCGTCAGGCCTTGGCCCAGTACGGCATCAGCGTGGAGCAGGTCCTGAATGTCATCGAGTTCGCCATAGGGGGCAGGCGGATTACCACCACAGTGGAGGGAAGGGAACGATACCCGGTGCGGGTCCGATACGTTCGTGAGCTGAGGGATGACCTGGAGGCCCTCGGAAAAATCCTCGTCCCGGCGCCTGACGGCACCCAGATACCGCTCATGCAGATGGCGGATATCATCTATGTTCGAGGACCCGGCGTGATCAAGGCCGAAGATACATTCCTGGTGGGATACATCCTATTTGACAAAAAGCAGGGGTACGCAGAAGCAGAGGTTATTGACCAGGTGAAAGCATATCTAAACGAAAAGATGGATAGCGGCGGTCTCCTGATTCCAAACGGCGTCAGCTACGCCTTTACCGGAACCTATGAAAACCAGATGAGGGCTGAAAAACGCCTTGCCATTATCCTGCCCCTGGCCCTACTGATCATTTTTGTGATCCTTTACCTTCAGTTCAATTCGGTCGCCACAACCTCCCTGGTTTTTTCCGGAATCGCAGTGGCCTGGTCAGGCGGATTTATCATGATATGGCTCTACGCCCAGCCCTGGTTTCTGGACTTCTCCCTGTTCGGCACGAACATGCGGGAACTCTTTCAGGTTCATCCCTTCAATCTAAGCGTGGCCATATGGGTGGGATTCCTGGCCCTGTTCGGCATTGCATCAGATGACGGAGTGGTTATGGCCACCTATCTGGATGACGCCTTCAGAAAACGGGGGGGCTCAACCGTCTCTGAAATCCGAAAGACGACCATAGAGGCCAGTCTCAGAAGGGTACGTCCCTGCCTCATGACCACGGCCACCACCCTCCTGGCCCTCATCCCGGTGCTCACATCAACAGGGAGAGGGTCCGATATTATGATACCCATGGCAATCCCCTCCTTTGGCGGAATGACTTTGGAGGTGATCACCATGCTGGTGGTACCGGTGTTATACTGTGCCATAAAGGAATATAAGCTGAAAAGGGGGACAAGGGATGCTCAGGAAAGGTAGTCTCGTATGAAACTTGATGAAAAACGAATAACGAATAACCAATGTCGAAGTTTTCACTCATACGAAGCTTCAAAGTTTCTGCCTCGATCAGATCCCCCCGAAAAGCGGGAAGGCGGCGCTGACTCCGGACATCGGACATTGGACATCGGGCTTCAGAGGCAGGGCGCTACCTGTCATTGAGGCAGGCTTTTTTCCCCAACTCCAAAAGCACGCTTACATTTCTCATGATCTTTTCTGAATAGCCCTTTCTTTCCAGAAATCCGTCCGGGCATTCATTTTTGCAGCGGATTGCCAGATCCACAAAATTCTTGGCTTGCTTTGCAGTGGCGCAGGTATCGCCTTGGACAGAGTAAAATCTCACCTTGCTCAGACTCCTTCGGAGCTCTTTCAGATGGGTATCGCATTGTACCCGCTGCTCTTCACTATTCCATTTGAGGGGCTTGGCCTTCTCCTCCAAAATCTGAGGTGTTCCTCCGTCACGCTTCTTAATAATCCAAGGCCTGTCTTCCGTTGGCTGCTTGGCGCTCTTAGCGGGCCCTGCAGGCTTTTTCGCATCCTCAGCTTTTCCATTCCCGCCATCTGCATTGAGATCAACCTTAGGGCACACCTGCTGAGCATCCTTTCCCTTGGCCGAACCCGTTTCACGCCCCTGTTTGGTTATGGCACTCTCTTCTGCCCCTAACTCAGTGGCCTCTTCCTGATCCATTTTGCCATCAACATTGTCTTCCCTTGCAGCCAGCGCTTTTTCGGGTGTTTTGCTGGCCGCCCCTGCCTCCGCTGACATCGGCACAACCGGGCCTAAGGCACCTACAAACAGCACCATCACAAAGAAAAAAAACAGCCTCATGAATCGGCCCTCCGGCAAAAAATAGACCCTTCGACTACCCCTATCCCTTCTTGTTCCAAGCAGAACGACATTTCCTCGTGAGGGAATTATCTCACAGATGGCCTTCCAGATCAACACAAAGTGCTTTTCTAATGTCTAATGGGTTGCGATGGGAAAGCCAGCTGCCCAGTAAGCCGAGGCATCAGCTCATTTGAGAGGCTTATTGTGGTGAGATTTCTTTTCGAACGGCTTCCAGTAGCCTGGGGAGGGCATTTTTTACCTGTGGCGAAAGCTCCATGGACCATTCTATAATCGCTGGTTCAACGCCCAGAACCAGAACTTGGGGTGGCGCCTCACGTCCTGCCAGCGCCAATACGCTCCTGAGGTCAAATCCGTGCAGGGAGCCGATACAGGAATTGCCGGTGCATTGATCCATTGGGACGCGATAAATGGTCCCAGGCTCCCCATGGCCTTTCATGGCATCCAATACGATGACCCGGTCCGCCCTTTCAAGGGCGGGGAGGGCGTCCAGGATGGCGGTGCCGATATTCTGAATTTCGACTCCTCCGGGGCATTCTTCCAACAAGGCCTGGGCCGCATGAACCCCTACACCCTCATCGCCCAAAAGCAGATTGCCCATGCCCAGAACAAGCTTTTTCCTTTGCGTTGTTTCCATTCTTCAACCAGTCCCTGTTAAGAGGGTCCTGTCCACAGAACGATGGGCTCCCCGTCAGGTCGCATCATATGAACCGCACAGGAGAGGCAGGGATCAAAGGAGTGGATGACCCTCAATGCCTCTATGGGTTGATCCGGCCTTTCAACGGGAATCGCCATCAGGGCCTGTTCCATCGGCCCCATGACCCCATCCCTGTCTCGCGGAGAGGCATTCCAACAGGTCGGCGTTACGATCTGGTAGTGATCAATCTTCTTCCCACGGATTCCCACCCAATGCCCGAGGGCTCCACGGGGCGCCTCGGTGAGACCGATCCCGCTGGTCTCAGTGGGTGTGTCATAGTTGTTGTATACCCTGGCACCCGGTGTCAGTTCATAGAGCCAAGCATTCATGGCCTCGGCAATCTTCAGGGTTTCATAGGCCCGTGCCAGATGGCGATCCATCACGGATACCCCGTCTTGGTAGTCCCCATTCACCCACATCCTCGCCAGCGGGCCCACCTCAAATGGCCGGTTTTCATAGCGGGGGGCCTTGAGCCATGAATAGGCAATGTCCTTGGTGTGGGGGTCAACGGGATCTGTTGCCCCGTTGGAAGGGCTCAGGTGGTCTGTGGCATCGTCATACCATGAGTATTTCACCGATTCCGTTATGCTATCCGGATTGAATGCCTCCACGCCTGTTTGCGTTCCAAAAACTTTCGCAATCCCTCCACGCAGGAGTTGGTTGCTGTCTGCCGCATCATCCAGGTCAAAGACCCCATAGGCCATGAGTTCCCTGCACCCCTGTCCGATGGAGAAATAGTCGGAATATACGGTGGAGAGGGCCTCCACATCCGGGATATAGATGTTGCGAATAAAATCTGCAAGCCAGTCCAGGTGCCTTTGAAAATCGTTGATAAGATTTCCTTTGGGCACGGAGGTAAATCCCCCGGGGATGTAGGTGTGGGATGAGGGCATCCTTCCACCGAATATGGCACCCATTTCGTGTGCACGCCGGCGCGCCTCAATGGCCTGAGCCAGATGACCGCCAACCCCTTCCAACCCTGGTCTCATGTCCACATCCCATGCGGGCGTCCATGGGGCGCTCGCGGGTCCCTGAACGTAATCCAGCGAAGCCAGCAGATAGAAATGCAGAATATGCGACTGCAAAAAATTTGCGCCCAGGACCAGATTGCGAAGGACTCTTGCATCGGTAGGGGGAACAACACCCGCAGCCGCATCCAGGGCCTTCACTGAGGCCATCCCGTGGGAAACCGGGCAGACCCCGCAAATCCGTTCCGTAATGATCGGTGCATCCCAAGGGTCGCGGCCTTTCAGCAGGGTTTCAAACCCCCGAAACAGGGTGCCTGTGCAGCGGGCGTCAACAACTCTCGATTGACCATCCACTTCGTCGATGGTCACGTCTACCCTCATATGTCCTTCAATCCGTGTCACCGGATCCATAATGGTGATGGTTGCCATTCAAACCTCCTCCATGCATTCTTAAACGTGTAAGCAATATATGTTCAACGGGCCCATGGGGAAAAGCAGGGGCCTAATTATCGTCACGTTCGTCATCATCATGTTCTTATTTATCACGTTTTTTCTTTTTCCCGTCGTCATCTTCGTGTTCATCATCGCGACCTTGCCCTTTATAGAAACGGGAAAATTCATCGGGAAAGCCCTTTTCCGTACACCCGATACAGATGGCGTTGGCCCCGATGCACCAGTTGGTGCCGCTGTTCCAAAGTCGGCTGTAACAGTCCGCTTTTGTCTCCGGCCCTTTACACCCCAGTTCTTTCAAGCATCTGACATCAACGCCGAAAGTCTTCGCTTTGTCTTCCTCTTTTCTGGGGCATCGATCATGGATTTTCCTTTTAAAATAGACTTTCGGTCTTCCATCGGAATCCAAACTGGGGAACTCCCCGGCCAGGAGCTGGGCAATGGTCCCCACCACCCAGTCCGGATGGGTGGGGCATCCCGGAATGTTGATGGTGGGCACCCCGGTAATCCGCCCGATGCTTTGTACCCCTGTAGGGTTGGGGGCTCCCGCAGGTACCCCTCCAAAACTGGCACATGTGCCGATGGACAGGACCACGGCCGCCTTGGGTGCCAATTCTTTCACTGCTTCCAGCGCCGTGATTTCCCGACCTCCTTCCGTCCAGAGCATGCAGGTCCTGCCGCCGAAGGCGGTGGGAATGCCTCCGTCCACAGCCAGGATAAACGGACCTTCTGTCGCGTTCTTCAACTGCGCCACCGCCAAATCCCCGGCGGCCCCCATCAGGTTGGGGTGAAAGGCCAGGTCAATGGTGTTTACGAGAAGGTCGGCCACGTCTGTGGGTCCCTGGGTGCTGAACAGATTGGCCAGGGAAACCGTGCACCCGGTGCAGTTGGCTCCGTTGAGCCAAATGACGGGGGGGGCATTTCCGCCAGCCGCCAACGCCTGTTCCAATTTCCCCAGAACCGTCAGGTTCAAGCCCAGGGCAGCTGCAGAGCCGATGCAATACTTCAGAAAATCACGCCTACTTACCTCCTTCATGTTATCCTCCTGGTGTCGTCCTGCTAAATTGAACGGCTTTGGTTCGGCATCTTCTTCGAAGCCTCCAAGTTTGTCATCGATCACCCAACTGTGGAATCCCTTGAAAACCCAGACCCAGCGGGCATGGGTCTAAAAAAAGGCCTTTTGTTTTGTATGGATGCCAAAAGGCCCTGCTCAAAGTCGCTTTCAGCAACCCGGCTGTCATGCCCTTGCGGCTTTAGACCCGTGGTTTTGCGTCACCGTCTTTCGGCGGCTTTGCCCATCTATATGAATGAAGCCAGAGGAAGACGTTTTCCGCCTCTGCGCCCCTAATGAATGGATTCGCTTTGGTTTAGAATCTCCTTTTTGTATCATCATCAGAAATATTGCTAAAACTGAGCAAAGATCATGCCATCTTTTTGTCTTCCAGTAACACATTAAAATATCATACTTTTTTGTAGCCCATAGAAAACTCTTGCAATTTTGTTTATCACTGTTTTACACTAGAGTACCCTTAAATGTGTCTTTTGATTAATCATGTGATAAAGGGTTCCCATGGAAGCTCCTGTCCCTATCGGTTATTACAAAGAAATCTTTGAAACCATTGCCGATGCCCTGATGGTCGTTGGCCCGGACGGCACCATTTTGGTGGTCAATGGCGCCATGGAGCGTCTCTCCGGTTATGCCAGGGAAGAACTGATGGGCGCTTCTTGCACCATTTTGGATTGCGATGCCTGCGAATTGATTTTGTCCGAAACAAAAGAAAAATGGTGTGTGCTCTTTGAAACCGGACTCGTGAAAGGCAAACGCTGCCTAATGACGAAAAAGGACGGTTCCTACGCCTCCGTTATACAGGATGCCTCTCTCTTGAAAGATGAGTTCGGAGAATTGGTCGGCGCGTTGGGTGTATTCAAGGACGCCTCCGAAATAGACAAGAAAGATCAAAAAATCCAAGAACTTTCAAGCGTTAGGGATGTACCCAGCGGATTTTACGGCATGGTGGGCAAGAGTCGTTCCATGGAGCGGATCTATCAACTCGTTGAAAAGGTGGCGGAAAGCGATGCCCCGGTGGTCATCTATGGAGAGAGCGGCACCGGAAAGGAACTCGTGGCCCATGCCCTTCATGAACTGGGGAGAAGACAAAACGGGCCTTTTGTCCAGTTCAACTGTGCGGCACTGAATGAGTCGCTCCTGGAGAGCGAACTGTTCGGGCATACCAAAGGGGCCTTCACCGGCGCTTATCGGCACCGAATGGGCCGATTCGAGGCTGCACAGGAGGGGGACATCTTTCTGGATGAGATCGGTGAAATGCCTTTGGGCAGCCAGGTCAAGCTCCTGAGGGTGCTGGAAACCAAACAGTTCGAAAGGGTGGGCGATCATCGATCCATCCGTGTGGATGTTCGTGTCATCACGGCAACCAACCGGGATCTTTCCCACATGGTATCCCAGGGGGCTTTTCGCCAGGACCTGTTTTTTCGAATCAATGTGCTTCCCATCCATCTTCCCCCTCTGAGGGAAAAGGTCGAGGACATCCCCCTTCTGGTGGATGCCTTTGTACGCAAACTGAACAGAAAGACCGGAAAGGCCTTGAAGGGGGTCAGTCCGGATGTCATGAAGGCCTTTCTGACCTATGGATGGCCCGGCAACATTCGGGAATTGAAAAGCGCTCTGCAATACGCCTTTGTGGTGACCGAATCCGGGCTGATTCAAAAGGAGGACCTGCCTTCTTCATTTTTCGGGGGTGATGAGAACCGCACATTTGAAATGACTCCGCCCCCCGTGAAAGGGGACCTGGCTGAATTGGAGGAAAAGACGGCCCTCTTGAAGGCCTTGCGATTGAGTCAGGGCAACAGGACAGAGGCTGCCAGGCTGCTTGGGGTTCACCGCATGACGGTTTGGAACCGCATGAAAAAATACGGCATTCATATCACAAGCAGGCTTGACGAATAGATGGTTTGTGAAGAAACGGGGCCTTGACGGGCTGTTGCTCAAAAGGGGTTCCCAACCAGAATTGAGACCACAACCTCAGGGCTCGCGCAAAAATAACTTCACATTTTCGCATCCCATCTTCAAGTCATCTTTGGCCGCGCCTCAATCGCAAAATCCTCGAAATAGTACTACTATTCCTGTGGTTTTGCTCAATCGGTGCAGCCAAATCTGACCTAAATCTGGACGCCAATTCTGGGAACTTATTTTTGCGCGAGCCCTAAGCCATTCTGGATTGAGCGCTACGGCGTGCTTGAAAAAATAAATGAGAGAAAAACTCTGATTTCCCTATCCTGTCCTTTTTCCTTGCCCCTGAGAAGTAATTTCGTTATCCTTATCTTCCAGTAACACCGGTTCGCAATAATAATTTAATCCACTCTACGAAAGGGCTTTCATATGTCAAAGGCATTACTTCTTGTGGACATACAAAATGACTATTTCAAGGGCGGGGCGATGGAGCTGATAAACATGGAACTTGCCGCAGGTAATGCGGAGAAGGTCCTCAGTCTTTTCCGCAGAAACACCCTGCCAATCTATCATGTTCAACATATTTCCATGGGAGCGGGGTCCACCTTCTTTCTGCTTGATACTGAAGGGGCAAAAATCCACAGGTTGGTTCTGCCTCTGGGAGGAGAACCTGTCATAAGAAAGCATTTTCCGAACGCTTTCCGGGAAACAGACCTCCTTTCCCAGCTCAGAAAAGACAATATTAAGGAACTTGTGATATGTGGCGCCATGTCCCATATGTGTATTGATGCAACCGTACGGGCAGCGTTCGACCACGGTTTCAGGTGTACTGTGGTTGAGGATGCCTGTGCCACAAGAAACCTGAAGTTTAAAGACAGGGAAATACAGTCGTCAGATGTCCATTCTGCCTTTATGGCCGCCCTCAGCCCTATTTACGCCCGGGTCGTCTCATCAAGGCAATTTTATAACAGTTTAGTTTGAAAACGGTCATAATGAGATTGCTGGACCATGAGGGTCTCTTTCCCAAAGGACGTAACAAAAATTCTCCTGAGCGTATAGAACGCCCCCTTGACGTTCAATACAGATTCCGGGCAGGCAGAGGCGATGCCCGTTTAAATGAATACCATTTTCTGGGGCTGTCCAGTGACGAATTTGAAGGCCTCGCTGCCGTTTCTATGAAATGATCCACGTATTTACGTCCTTTGGGAAAGAGACCCTCATGGTCCAAAGCTGTGTTTCAAACCGCTAAAGTGTTAAGCAATTTTTAGATAAAGAGGCATAGCCCTGCGTTGATCGGAAGGCTGCACATACTGACGGATACGCGGTTACAGTCCCGTTTCTCCCATGTTGAGCTTGCAGAGATGGCGATAGCCGGAGGAGCGGATACCATCCAGTTCCGTCACAAGGAGGATTCTACCCGTGAGATGATTGAAATTGCCGCACAGATGAAGAGGCTGTGTGCCGACAAAGATGTCATGTTCATCGTGAACGACCGGGTCGATATTGCCATGGCTACGCAGGCAGACGGCGTGCACTTAGGACAAGATGATTTCCCGATCCCCGTAGCCCGAGAACTGTTAGGAAAAAACCGGATTATCGGCGGCTCGGCAGCGACCATGGAGGAAGCCAGGAAGTGCCTCGCTGACGGGGCCGACTATGTGGGATTCGGGCCTGTCTACCCGACCGGTTCCAAAGACGACGCAGGGCCTGTGAGCGGGATTGAGACCCTGAGGAAGATAGTTGAGGCCATGCCCATCCCGATCATTGCCATAGGCGGGGTAGATGAAAAAAACGCCTATGATGTGATGCGGGCGGGCGCTCACGGAATCGCTGTGATCTCGGCCGTCTGTTGCAGGGAAGACCCCCGGCAGGCCACCAGAGGACTTTACGAAGCCATAAGTTCCGGAATCACCGGAGGGCGACATGTCTGAAACCTTAACTGAAATCGGGGAATTCGGTCTGATAGATCGGATTCACGAGCTCCTTCGAGTTTCAGGTGCTCCGGTTCCCGAGAAGACCCTGGGTATCGGCGATGACTGCGCCTTTTTTCAACCCCGGCCCGGGTACGACATCCTGGTCACGTGTGACTGCATAGTGGAAGGCCGGCACTATCTGACACGTTTTATCTCTCCCGTAAACCTGGGGCGACGCGCCATGTCTCTCAACATCAGCGATATCGGAGCTATGGGAGGCCGCCCGTTGTATGCATTGGTTTCCCTGGGATTGAGGGCGGACACAGCGGTCAAGGACGTGGAGGCCATGTACCTTGGTTTTGTTGAGGAACTCAATCCGTTTGATGCCACGATTATTGGCGGTAACCTCACCAAGTCTGAGGGCGCTAATTTTATCGACATCACCCTGATCGGGGAAATAGAGGCGGGGAAATCGGTACGTCGTTCCGGGGCAAACCCTGGCGACGCACTTCTGATAACCGGATATCCGGGCCAGGCAGCCGCCGGATTACAGATCCTGCTGAAGGCCCCGTCTGTCCATGATTTAGAGGACCATCCCTTGGTGCGGGCCTACAATACACCGTCTCACCGGGCACGCGAGGGATGGGCAGTTGCACACTCCGGTCTCGCAACAGCCATGATCGACACCAGTGACGGGCTCTTGGGGGATCTGGGCCATATCTGCAAAGAGAGCGGCGTCGGCGCCCTGCTCATCCAGGAAAACCTGCCGGTCAGCAGTGCATTACAGGACGCCGCCAGACAGATGAAACGGGATCCCATAGACCTTGTCCTCAAAGATAGCGATGATTATGAGCTGATCATTACCTGCCCTCCTGAACACGTGGACGGAATCCGCTCCGCGATCACCGGATTGAACGACATTCCCGTTACTGAAATCGGGAGAATCACCGAAATGGCAGGCGACATCAAACTGAAATCAGCCGACGGCGTTTACCATAATTTAACCGCTTCCGGATGGGATCACTTTTCAACATTAGGATAGCATACCTAATAAGGAGAAGAGCGTGACAGATCAAAAACTTGGACAAAGGGCAGCCGAAAACCTCAAGGCCATCCGGGCCAAAAAACCGTTGATCCATAACATCACGAATTATGTGGTCATGAACTACACTGCAAACGCCCTGTTGGCTTGCGGTGCTTCGCCTGTAATGGCCCACGCACCAGAAGAAGTGGAGGAAATGGTTTCATTCGCAGGCGCCTTGGTGCTCAATATAGGGACCCTTACCAAAGCCTGGGTGGATGCCATGCTGATTGCCGGGAAAAAGGCAAATAAATTAAATGTGCCCATCGTCCTTGACCCGGTGGGATCAGGAGCGACCAGACTTCGGACCGAATCTGCGAAACAACTCATTAATGAGCTTTCCGTCAGTGTGATCCGGGGAAACGCCTCTGAGGTTCTTTCTTTAGCCCGGGAGGGATCCCGAACCAAAGGCGTGGATTCGATACATAGTGTCGAAGAAGCCGAGAACGCAGCCCTCGTACTCGCCAAAGAGCTGAACACCACACTCGCCATCACCGGACCAATAGATCTGATCACGGATGGAGAGCGTATCTTCAGGGTTTTGAACGGGCACGAGCTTATGGGTTTCGTGACCGGGACCGGCTGCACAGCTACCGCCTTGATCGGAGCGTTCCTGTCCGTGGACCGGGACCCTGTCAGCGCCACGGCCACTGCACTGGCATACTTTGGCCTGGCAGGTGAAATAGGGGCGGCCGTTTCAAAAGGCCCGGGAAGCTTCCAGATAGCCCTGCTCGACGCCTTGTTCGGCATGGATGAAAAAATACTCAGTAACGGGGCTAAGATCGAGGTCTAAAAATAGATCGCCTGGAACGGGTCCCTCCTGGTTCCGCAAGAAAGAAGCCAAAAAGAGGCCACCTGCCAACGGCGACTTTTCTTTACTTTTTTTTTGACTATCCACTGATCTGTCACTATAGTATGCCCCCAAGGGGTCCTTATCATGGAAAAAAAGTATGGCGCTACACTATTCCTCATTTTTTTGATCTGCTCTCTGTTCTTGGTCTTAAAGCTCTTCTGGACCTATGTGTCGGCTATTGTGCTGGCGCTTCTCATTGCGAGCGTTTTTTATCCCCTATATTCCTGGGTCAAAAGAGTGTTTCGGGAGCGGGAGATATTGGCATCCCTTTGCATGACCTTTTTCCTGTTTCTGGTATTGGTCATTCCGGTAGGATGGTTTATCGGAACACTCTCCAATGAGGCCTACGAATTCTACAAACGGAGCAGCAGTGAGGTCTCCGTGAAACAGATCCAGGATCTTATAGAGCATGACCCTGTCTGGGCTGAACGCTTCAAAAAGCTCGGCAAAATGACAGGTCTGAACATTACCCCTGAGGCAATAGAGGAATTAGCCGCTTCAATCGGGAAGAAAGTGGGCCTGTTTCTGTACAGCCAACTCACATCGATGGCCTCTAATATGCTCAGTTTCCTGATCCACTTCTTCCTGATGATGATGACCATCTTCTACCTTTTTCAGGACGGCGCCCGCCTCAAAAAGTATCTCATCGAATTGATGCCGGTCCCCAAAGAACAACTTGAAAAAGTGGCCAACAAATTCCAGGAGATGGGAAAAGCCCTTATTGTCGGGAATGGGATGTCAGGGATCATCCAAGGAATCTTTGGGGGCTTTGGATTTTTCTTTTTCGGGTTGGGCTCTCCATTCTTATGGGGTACGGTTGTCACGTTCATGGCCTTTCTGCCCATTGTCGGCGCCACCGCAGTGTTTGTCCCGGCCACTGTCATCCTGATGATACAAGGGAATACAGGACTCGCCTTGGGCTATCTGATTTACAATCTGACGTACAGCTCTATCGTCGAGTACCTCGTCAAGCCCAGGTTGATCGGTCAAGGCATGCAGATGAACGCCCTCCTTGTATTCATCGGTATTTTAGGGGGGATAAAGCTATTCGGTATATTGGGGATCATTTACGGTCCTTTAATTATTACTACATTTCTGACATTGGCTGAGATATACAGGCTCGAATATAGAGAACGCGCAATCTGAACAAACCTGTCTCGCTGAATCATCTGGAATCGAAGGAGGAGAAAAGATGGATCCCGAAAAAATACTCAAAGGAAAAAGGATTTTGATCGTCGACGATGAGGAAGACGTCCTCGATTTTCTGACCGAACTGCTGGAGATATGTAAGGTCGACAGGGCATCAACCTTTGAGGAAGGGAAAAATCTGCTCGAATCCAATTATTACCACGCAGCCGTCCTCGATATTATGGGTGTCCAGGGATATGAGTTGTTAGAAATCGCAATCAAGAGGGAAATTCCGGCCCTTATGCTTACCGCCCACGCGCTGTCACAAGACAACATGAAAAAATCTTTTGAAAAAGGGGCCTCCTATTATGTGCCAAAGGACGAAATGGGCAAAGTGGACGTATTCCTGGCGGACATCCTCGACGCCATAGACAAAAAGAAAAATGTATTTGTCAAATGGTATGAAAGGCTGAGTGGCTTTTGCGACAGGAGATTTGGGCCAAACTGGAAAGACGATGACCCCGACTTCTGGAATTCCCTCATGAAGTATTGATCTGAATTAAGG
>JACNIU010000342.1 GCA_014382905.1 Desulfobacterales bacterium | reverse complement strand
ATTCCATCTTCAGACAGGACCCGCATCAGCCGCAGCGCCATTCTTCGATGGATAAAGATGTACAACGAGAGCGGAGGTCTCCTGGAATCACTGTATCCGAAGGATCGGTCCGATAATGGAAAAAGCCGGGCAATAGACAAAGAGACCAGTCTGAATCTGATCCACATTCGCCGGGAGATGCCCGATGCGACCGTGCCGGTTCTGATTCGCATCATGAATGAAAGAGACCTGTCAGCACCCGGCAAAGACCTGAAGCCAACCACGGTGTATCGTTTTTTACATAATCAAAACCTGATGAAGCCCTCAGAGGGCCAGAATCAGGACCGGCGCAAGTTTGAAGCCGAACTGCCCAACGATATCTGGCAGTCGGATGTGATGCACGGTCCTATGGTCACGGTGGGAGAAAGGTGCGATCAGACCGTCGCATCTTGATTACTACCTCGACGAATTCACGTTCAGATTTAACAGGCGTACATCCAAAGCCCGCGGTCTACTATTCTACCGTTTGATGGAGCAGGCCGTAGATTGTCCGCCCGTGCCTCGCAAAATGCTCATAGGCGGAAAATCACAACATGTGGTATCTGGTTGAGCAAAGTGCATACCCACTTATAATAATATTCATGGCCTTTAATTTTCTTTTTTATTAAACTGCCCACAGGAAGCTTTTGCAATTCTTCCTCATATTTTTTTTGCATTATTATTGAATTTTCTAATTCTTCTTTTAATACACCTTTTATGGCCATCCCAAGCTCCGTTATCATACAAAGTGAAGACAATGGTAGTGTGTATGGTAACTCAAGTCAATAAAAAAGATTACCATACAATACGTCAGGTAGTTCAATTTGTATGGTAATAGCTCTGTGACACGGGGTCATGACACGGAGGCTGCTCTTAACTGTTGTGCACTGGACTGATGAAAGACACCGTTATTTTAACAGTTTTCCGGCGTATGGGCGATCAGACTCACGTTCGATTTAAGAAGGCAGGCCAAAATATTTCTTGAAAAGCGCTTCGGATAACCGGGCGCCTTCTTCTGTCAAAGGAACCGACTTGGCCTTGCTCTTTGGATTACCGATAGAATATTGTTGACAGCCACAATTGGCAGGTTAAGATGGTTTCGCCAGGTCCATCGGCCGGACATATTCTTTCCTTTGCCATAGACCTGTTGCTGATTTTGGTTCAATTGTTTCAGGAGGTGTTTGAAATGACCGATGAATGGATGACAAAGCAGGAGCGGTTGGAGGCCGCCATCTCCCTCGATACGGTTGACCGGCATCCGGTTTTCCCAATCCTCGTAACGACCGCGCCCAGGCTGTACGGAATTACCCAGGCAGAGGCGTGGCAGGATCACAATGTGGCCCGGGAGGCCTTAATCAGGTGCTTCGAGGAATTCGGATATGACTACGGGAGCAAGCCGAACTATTACTATCCGATGCTCCCGGGGAAACTGTGCGCGGCCCCTGTCCGCAACCTGATACCGGGGAAGGATCTGGCTGTAGACGACCTGTATCAGGTGGATGAGAAGGTCCTGTTTGAGCGGGAGGATTACGATAAGATCGCTGCCCTGGGATGGAACGGTTTCTGGGACGAACACTATGAAAAAATCAGCCGGAAGACGAAAGAGCAGTTCATGCTGATGCAGGGCATGTCAAACCAGCTATACGTGGATGACATGAAAATCTGTGAAGAAAGAGGGATGCCTATATTCTTAGGGGTCGCCGTGGATTCAGTGCTGATGGCCTTCTCCCTCAGCCGTACCTTGACCGAATTCACCAGAGATCTTTATGAAGTCCCGGACCGGGTGGAGGCGGCGATGCAGGCATCATGCGACGATCTGATTTCAAATGCCGTTTCGGTCTGCAGGAACAATGGGAAGAAAGTTGCCTTTATCGTCCTTGAAAGAGGTTCGGGTTTTTACTACCGTCTCCCTGTATTTGAGCGTTTTGAATGGCCGTTTTTGCAGCGGTATGTGGACGCCTTTGTGTCCGAAGGGATTACTCCGTGGCTTCATCTGGATACGGACTGGGGGATGAACCTTCCCTATTTTACAAAGCTCCCCAGAGGGAAGTGCGTCTGCGACCTTGACAGCACCACCGATATCTTCAGGGCCAAGGAGATACTGAGAGGCCATATGTGCATCAGCGGCGATGTCCCGGCGAGTCTGTTGACAATAGGAAAACCGGAAGAGGTTGCTGAATATTGCAGGAGGCTGATCGATGAGGTGGGAGAAGGAGGAGGGTTCATGCTCACCACGGGATGTGAATGCCCTATCGATGCAAGGCCCGAAAACATAAGGGCGATGGTGGAGACAGGAAAGGAGTACCGGGGGCAGAAAGGCCGGCGCAAGGTTCAAGAGACAGTTGCCGTCAAGAAGAAGCCGGCAGGCAAGGTCGATCTTGTGGGGAATATCGCACAGGCCATAGCAAAACTCCGTTATAATGACGTGATGAAGATGGTGACACAGGCCGTCGAAGACGGCGTGGACCCCTTGTCGATCCTGAATGAATGTCGCGAAGGGATGGATCAGGTGGGGGAGCTTTACAGCTCCGGGGAATATTTTCTGTCCGAACTCATCATGTCGGCAAATATATTCAAGAAAGTGGCGGCTACAATGGAACCGCTGTTAATGGGGGGGAGACAGGAGGCATCCATAGGTTCGGTTGTGATCTCCACACCCAAGGGGGATATCCATGATATCGGGAAGGATATTGTGGCGACCCTTTTCAGGGTGGCCGGGTTCAGTGTCCTTGATCTGGGTGTTGATGTGGCGCCGGAGGCGATCGCGGATGCCGTCGCCGAAACAGACAGCAGGGTGGTTGGCATGTCGGCTCTGATCACCCCTACCTTCGAGTCGATGAAGCGGGTGGTGGAACTACTGAAGGAAAGGGGCCTGAGGGACGGCCGATATGTGATCATCGGAGGGGGTCCCACCACGGCCGCGGTGCGCGACTATGTGGGGGCCGATGCATGGACCCTTGATCCAAAAGAGGGCGTCAATCTGTGCAGAGATTTTTTGGAGGGGGAGAAAATTGAAAGAGATCTGTCGCGATTTGCATGACGAGCAAGAAGCCCTGGACGCTATCGTCTCCAAGCTCAGTGACGAACAATGGGACCTCATTACGCCATTTATCGGCTGGTCCATCAAGTATGAAATCGCTCATGTAGCCTACTGGGATATGGCGGCCAGACTGGCGGCCTCGGATGAAACGGCTTTCAGGAAACTCATCGAGAGCATGTTTGTCTCGAAAGAGGCCTATATCGAATCCCAGCGGGAGCTTCGAGAAGCTACACCGGCTTATGTCATGGAATACTGGCGTCGGGAACGGAAGGGCTTGGTCGATACCCTGGCCGCAAAAGGCGCAAAGGACCGCATCCCCTGGGTCGGTCCCACTATGAGCGCTCGATCAAAGGCCACGGCCCGCATTATGGAAACCTGGGCCCATGCCCAGGACGTGGTGGACACCCTGGGCATTGAACGGGGGCCCACCGACCGGCTCAGGCACGTGGTCCACATCGGTGTGACGACCTTCGGCTGGAGCTACGTCAACCGCGGTCTGGAAGTGCCCGATGTGGCCGTGCGTCTGGAACTGATCAGCCCGTCAGGCGATCTGTGGACCTGGGGCCCGGAAGACGCCTCAGATAGCATTAAAGGTCAGGCCGAAGACTTCTGCCTGGTTGTGGTTCAGCGTCGACATATGGACGACACCCGGCTTGAAGTGAAGGGCGATGTGGCCCGGAACTGGATGCTGGTCGCCCAGGCCTTTGCCGGCCCTCCTGTAGACGGACCCAAGCCCGGGGAGAGGATCACCATTAAGTGAAGGTCTCCGAACAACGCTCGGAGTTTCCCTCAGAACCATTCTTTTTTGCCGGGGCCGGCTTTATCGGCTCTACCGGAATCCGGTGATGGTGGTTGCGGCCTTTTTTGACTGTTTTTTTGTTAAGAGGAGGTTAAACAATGAGTAAGCGAATTTTGAGGACAAGACTCTGTGATATCCTGGGAATCGAATATCCGATATTGAGCGCCGGAATGGGTCCCAGTCTGATTGGAGAAAGGACAGGAGCACCGGTAGAGCTTGTTGTAGCGGTCTCAGAGGCCGGGGGACTCGGTGTCCTTGGGGCAGCGGGATATACCGTGGAGGAGTTGCGAGAGAAGATCCGGGAGATCAAAAAGCTCATAGATAAACCCTTTGGTGTAGACCTGCTCTTGCCCGGCCAGATCGTCAGGGCAGGGGACCAGCAAATCGAGGGGCAACAGGAGATCCCTCTAACCGAAATCATAAAGACTCTTCCCAGGGAACACTATGACTGGATGATGAAGATCAAGGAGGAGATGGACTTGCCGGATATTGATATCAAGTACACTATGGGATCCACCGTAATGCGTCCACACGCATCTGTTAAAGTCTGTATAGAGGAAAAGGTCCCTCTGTTCTGCTCCGGGCTTGGAAACCCCGGTTTCATGGTAGAAGAGGCACATGGGGCCGGTATGAAGGTCCTGGGTATTTCCGGAAATACCCGAAATGCCGGACGCATCGCCCGGGCAGGGGCCGACCTTGTAGTAGCCCAGGGACATGAAGGCGGAGGGCATACAGGAAGGATCGGATCCATGGCCCTCTGGCCCCAGGCAGTTGATAAGGCCGCCCCCACACCTGTACTGGCCGCAGGCGGGATTGGGGACGGCCGAGGTTTGGTTGCCGCCCTGGCGGTGGGATGTGTAGGGGTCTGGGTCGGTACACGCTTTTTGGCTTCAGTTGAAGGTGGGGCCATGGATATTCAGAAGGAGGCGATCCTTAAGGCAAGGGATGAAGATACCAGGCGAACATTGCTGTATACGGGGAAGACATCCCGCGCCACATTCAACAAGTTCCATACTATTTGGGAGTCGTCAGGTCTCGAGCCTCTTCCTTTTCCTACTCAAGTGTTACTGGCATCAGCCATTGTCGAGATGTTCAGCAAGGCGGGAAAAAAGGAATACATTGGTCCATTTGCAGGTCAAGTCTCGGGACTTATCACGGAGATCAGGCCGGCTGCGCAAATCGTCGAGGATATGGTAGAGGAAGCAGCCGATATCCTGTCCAGGAAACTACCAGAGAACGTCATCGTAAAATAATGCCTCACTATGGATGATATTGAAAAGGTCTCAGGAGAATAACATGTCAGGCCATGTTCAGATAGAAGTAAATGAGAAAGGTAAAACGGTTTATCGTTTAACTTCTCACCGAAGAACCATTACGGAAACCGACATTGTAAATTTTGTAAATCTCACCGGCCTTCATGAGCCGGCCTTTATTGATATGGAGTGGGTCAAAAATGAGCTGCCCGCAACACACAATAAGAGATTTGCGCCGGCCCCCTTTTTGATCTCCCTGGGAATGGGACTGGTGGCCACCTCAGTTATGGAGATTGTTGATGCGATCAATAAAAAGGAGAATCTGGGGCCCTTTCATGGAATGGTTGGCCTTGAAGCGGTTATAAAAAATCCGGCATATCCCGGTGATACCTTGAACGTGGACCTTGAAGCCGCTGTTGATCGAAAAACAAAAAACAGGCAGACGCTGGTCGATCTGAAACATGTCCTTAGGAATCAAAGAAACGAGGTCGTTGTGATTTTTACGGAAAAGTTAATCTTTGAACCGCCTAACTCACGCGCCTCTGGATTTATTCCAGGGCGATAGAAGTAAGGGCTCGCTCAAAAATAATTTCACATTTTCCCATCTCAGCTCCAGGCCATCTTTGGCGGCTGCTCAATCGCGAAGTCCTCGAAATAGCTCGCTATTCCTGTGGCTTCGCTCAATCGCAGCAACCAAATCTGGCCCAAATCTGAGCGCTAATTCTGCGAAGTTATTTTTGAGCGAGCCCTAACCCTTACCAAAACGAGGAATTCAAAGTGGACTTCGGTTTTACCCGGGAACAATTGGATTTCCGCCAAGAAGTTGAGGGATTTGTCCGGCGTGAGCTGCCGCCGAACTGGGATAACCAGATTGTGTTCTGGCCGGGTGGCTACGGGACCATTCCGATCTTTGAAACGGGATTCCAGGAGGTCGCAAAGGCGTTCACTCTTAAGCTGAGTGAGAAGGGCTGGACCCGTCTGGCATGGCCCGAAAAATATGGGGGAGAAGCCTCTGTGATGAAAGCAGCCATTGCCGGAAACGTGCTTTCTTATCACAGAGCGCCGGCGGGAGGCGTCGCCTCTTCCATAATCGCACCCACGATTATTCTGGTCGGCAGCGAAGAACTTAAAAAGGAATTCCTGCCGAAAATCGCCGATGGTCGGGCCGGGTTCTGGCTGGCCTACAGCGAACCCAACGCCGGGTCCGACCTGGCTGCCCTGAAAACCACCGCTGTGGAAGACGGGGACGATTATATCATTAATGGCCAGAAAATATGGAGCAGCG
>JACNIU010000338.1 GCA_014382905.1 Desulfobacterales bacterium | reverse complement strand
ATTCTACTTTTTGTGTCTTTTGCGCCTTTTTGCGGCCATATCATCTTTAAATTATTCTATATCCAGGTGTGAACGCTTCCATAGATTGTTTCTTTACAGAATGGCCAAAGTGACGTAAAAGAATATTTATAATATCATTTTTTTCGTTTTCAGGTCAATCCAATTCCCTGGACCCATCTCACTGCCCCGAGACGGGGTGGAAGCAGGTATTATGACGAATGAAAGGACTCTGGCGGAAGTCAGCATTGAGGAACTCATACCCCACCGGGGCCGAATGAAACTTATTGATGAAATCGTCCGGGTGGATAAAGAAACCGCCGTCACCGAATCCATCGTGAAACGAGACTGGCCTCTCTTCGAAGAAGATTCTGTAAGTCCGTTTATCCTGATCGAACTCGCCGCTCAAACCGCCGGGGTATGCGTTGGATGGGAAGAATCAATAATAAAAGGGAAAGATATTGAGGGCCGTTTAGGATGGTTGGTCGGCATAAAACAGGCCCGCTTTTATCTGGACAGAATCCCCATCAACAGCCGGATAAGAGTCAGTTCCAAAAAATCTTTTTGCTTTGAAAACTACCATGAAGTTACTGGTGTAGCAAAGATAGGCTTACAGGTTATCGGAGAAGTCAAGCTACAGATTGTCCATCCTGATTCAGACTAAGGGCTGACATCAGGGCTCAGAAGACGTACGTGAGGGGGTACATGGACATGGGTAAGAAATCCGACGAAAAAGTCGCGATCGTTACCGGAGGAAGCAAGGGTATTGGACGCGCAATATCTGTTGAACTGGCCGATAATGGATATTTGATCCTGTTAAACTACAGATCGGATGAAAAGGGAGCCGCCGAAACCCTCCGGATGATAAGAGATGCCGGCTCAGATGGAGAGGCAATGAAATTTGATGTCTCCGATCCTATAGAAACAAAAAGGGCGATTGATGAAGCTGTCTCAAGGTTTGATAGAATTGAAGTCTTAGTGAATAACGCGGGTATCACCTCCGACGGATTGTTTGTCTTCATGTCCGAAGATGAGTGGGACTCGGTAATCAATACGAGCCTTAAGGGATTTTATAATGTTACAAGACCGGTCCTGGAGAAAATGATCTCCAATAAGCGGGGCTCTATCGTCTCGATCGCATCCATTTCTGGTTTGATCGGGCACCGAGGCCAGGCAAATTATTCTGCTGCCAAGGCCGGCCTCATCGGAGCAAGCCGGAGCGTTGCAACCGAGGTCGCCCGGCTGGGTGTTCGCGTAAATGTGGTTGCTCCGGGACTAATTGAAACAGACATGATAAAGGATGTCCCCAGAAATATTATCAAAGGCATGATTCCCATGGCACGTGTCGGCCGGCCGGAGGAAGTTGCAAAGGTTGTGGGGTTCCTCTGCTCAGAAGACGCCTCGTATATAACCGGGCAGGTCATTTCCGTAAACGGAGGGATGTATTAGTTGAAAAACGACAAGATGGCCATAACATGGAGATCCAGGACGTTTGCAGTAGCCCTGTTGCTCCTTGCAGGCTGGATATCCATTGGATGGGCTGATACCTGGGAACAGATCAGGGGGGCGACCGGAACTATTAAGACGATCAGGGCTGATTTTATACAGGAGAAGCACCTGAATATTCTTTCCAGACCACTCATCTCCAGGGGGGTCTTTTACTATCAGGCGCCAAATTCACTCAGGTGGGAATACACGTCTCCTGTCGGGAGCATCCTGCTTATGCATAAAGGTAAAATCAGGCGTTATATAAAAACCGGTAACGATTTTGTCGAAGATTCCCGAATGAATCCGAAAGGGACGCAGATTGTCCTGCAAGAGATCGCTTTGTGGCTTGGCGGCCGTTTTTCTGATGACCCAGCCTTTGACGCCACCTTAGAGGACGGACGTAAGGTTGTTTTGACTCCCAAGGAAAAGGCCTTCTCCAAGATGATTGAGCATATTGATTTGAAGCTTTCAGACACGCCCGGAATAATAGAATCGGTTACAATATACGAGGGACAGGACTCCTATACAAGACTTGAATTCTTAAACACCGTAATAAACAAAGAGATAAAAGAGGCCCTTTTCTTAGGGATTTCATGAGAAATATCTATCTACTGCTGATTATCCTGTTTCAGATGATTTCCTGCACCGGCTCTCCTCAACTTGTCCCTATTAAACGCCCGCTGATGTTTGATATTGACAGGCGCTGCATGACCCCCTTTCCTGACAGGGAATTGAAGCTTGTTCATTCCATACAGGCTACAATGCCAAAAGGGGAAAAGGCGGTTATGCTTGGAGTAACGGCCATCTCCCCCAAGACAGGCATGATACAGTGCGTGATCATGACCCTTGAAGGGCTTGTCCTCTTTGATGCCCGATATGATCGTCAGATCGTGATCAATCGAGCGATCCCGCCGTTTGACTCAATAGACTTTGCCAGAGGCCTCATAAACGATATCAAGCTGATATTCTTTCCTCCGGATGGGTTGCTCATCGCGTCGGGCATATCTGATGACGGCTCCTTTGTTTGCCGGTACAGGACAGACAGCGGTATGATTGTCGATATAATCACCCATAAGGACCGTCCCTGGGAGATACGCCAGTATGATCATGATTTCAGGTTGATCCGTTCTCTGAAGACACACATGGGTAGCGAGAGAACTACCGAAAGGCAAAACGCCATACCAGCCAGATTGGAACTTACTGCCTATGGGCCTTCTGAATATTCTTTAACCCTGGAACTCATTGAAGCGAGGGAGTTGACGAAATAACCTGTGTGATTGAAAGGCGCATGTCAATATGAAGTTCAGGCTGATTTATCCAAGGTGGCCAAAACTGGAGCGGCAGACAGAGTTTCACCTGCCGCCTCATGGTCCTGTTGTGTTTGCCGCCTCTCTGCCGGATGATGTGGATGTGGATTTTGTCGATGAAAACCTGGAGACTATCGATTTTGATGATCCGGTCGATTTCGTAGGGATTTCCATGATGCTGACTGCACAGGTGAAGAGGGGATGGGAGATTGCGGATACATACAGGAAAAGAGGCACGAAGGTAATTTTCGGCGGTATTTCGACGATGCTCCATGCTGAAGAAACCATGAATTACACCGACTCTATTTTCTTGGGCGAAGCAGAAGGGAAAATGGAAAAGGTTTTTTCTGATTTTTCTCACAACAGGTTACAGAAGGTTTATGACTATATTGATGACAGACCCCCTACCGAGATGATTGATACAGCACGCCGGGATATACTGAAGAGAGATCTCTATAATTATCGGGGCATACAGATGGTGGATCTTGTGCATGCCTCGAGGGGATGCCGCTTTAATTGTTACCCCTGCGCTGTAAGCTATCTCGGAGGAAGACAGTTCAGGCCACGCCCCATAGACAAGGCCGTAGAAGAAATGGCGTCCATAGACAATAATCGATTGTTTATCGTGGACAATTCCCTGGCTCAGGATAAGCAGTGGGAAATGGACCTGTTTCGGGAAATGATCCCGCTTAAGAAAAAGTGGTGCAGCCACCCCATAGAGGATGATCCGAAGGTGTTGGATCTGGCAGCCCAGGCAGGTGCATGGTATGTCTACCAGGCCATTTTTGATACATCCAAGTATATAAGGGAAAGAGTCAAGCGATACAAAGACCATGGGATTGGGGTCGAAGGGAGTATCCTTCTCGGGTTAGACAACCATACTGAGGACCATATTAAGGAGCTTATTGATTTCCTGATAGAGATCAATCTGGATATGGCGGAATTTACAGTGCTTGTGCCCTTTCCCCATACAAAGGCCTTTGAGGATCTCAGCAGACAAAACAGGATTTTTTCTCACGACTGGGATGATTACACCGCGGACAGGGTCGTATTTTACCCAAAGCATATGACTCCTGAGAGGTTGCAGGAGCTGTTCCATTACGGCTGGGATGCGTTTTACAGGGATGAGCCCCAGGAGCTAAAGATGTTTACACTGCTCCGAGAGGTCTCAATGAGAGAAAAGGCTGACCAGACATACAGGCCCAGAAGGAGAGACCTCGCCTCACATGCCTTTGGCAGAGAAACCGGGCAGAAAGTGATTTGACATTTTTAACTGTTCAGGCTGTTATTCAACAAAGACCATACTTCCCCCTTCAAATCTGAAATGGAAAATCCCCTGCTCTGATAGTTCGGCTCAATGCTCCCTATTAGTCTAAGCTCAATGGTATTCTCTATGCATGTATTAAAAAGGAACTTGCCAGGCGGGAAAAATATATTTGTATTCCTGATTGACAATACCTTAATGGGGGCATTGCATCGTTTGGCTATCTTGAATGCCCCTTCATTAAACTGCCCGAGCTTACCATTACGGCTCCTGGTCCCCTCGGGAAAAACAAAAAGATTGCCTCCCGACGACAGATAGCCTTGCAGGTTGTCCATGTGTTCGATCATCAAAGGGGTGAGCGCCCCAGAGGCAGTTGCAGGGAGATAGCCGGCTGTCTTTAACACCCAACCGAATATTGGTAACTTGAAAAAGGTGTTCTTCACTATGGTCTTATGTTTTTTAAACAAAGAGATCAAGAGAATCGGGTCAAGATAAGAGAGGTGGTTACACACGATGACCGAAGAGCGGATGGAAAAAATCTCGTCCTGGATTCTAAACTCAAGGCCAGGTACTATGGTTCGGACAAAGAAAAAAAAGCTCCTGTAATAAAAATGGTTAACACGCTGAAAAGAGATCTCGCGGTTTCTCGAAAACAGAAACGCTCCAAAATAGCATAGCGAAAAAAACACCAGATAACTAAATATATAATATACCCATACAATCGAGGTGATTGCAACATCTGCAACGGGCTTAATATATCTGAAACAGACCGGCATCCAGCCTTACTCGAACTTCTTAATTATTATGCTGGTGTTCACTCCGCCAAAGGCAAAATTCTGCACAGCGGCAACCCTGATGGTAGATTCGTAGAGTTTTGTGGCGTGCCGAATCATGGAACACCTCTCGTCTACCTCCTCCAGGTTCAATGTAGGTGCGATTATTCCATGTTCCATCATATGGAGGGTAATAATCGCCTCAATAACTCCACACGAGGCCATTGTATGCCCCATATAACCTTTTAGCCCCGTGACATAAGGGAGATCGCCATATACGCTGTGAATGGCTTGTGCCTCCACGATATCACCCATTTTTGTGGCAGTGGCGTGCGCGCTTACAAAATCTACCTGGTCGGGGCTGATCCTCGCGTTTTGCAGCCCAAGCCTGATGACCTGCGCCACTCCATTCAGATTTGGCAAAATCAGGTCCCCCCCGTTGTTGTTACATGAAAACCCAATCACCTCTGCAAGTATGTCAGCGCCCCGTCTCTTGGCGAGTTCATATTCCTCCAATATGATGGCCCCTGCTCCTTCGCCCACCACAAGGCCATCCCTTCTTGCGTCAAATGGACGAGGCGTGAGATGTGGGGTTGCATTGAAATCGGTGGAACACGCAAGCAGGTTATCAAAGACAGCAACCGCGGTAGTATCATACTCATCTGCGCCCCCACAAATCATAGCATCCTGCATTCCGAATTTGATAGACTCGTAGCCAAAGCCGATGGCCTGACTGCTGGTGGCACAGGCAGTGGAAGAGGAGATCACCCTTCCAGTTATTCCAAACATCTTTGTGATGTTCACTGCAGTGGTATGAACCATTGATTTGAGATAATCGACTGCGCCTATAGATAAGAACTGCGATTGGGAATTGCTGAAAAAATTCTTATATATCTCCCTCTGGACGGTCGGGCTCCCGTGGGTTGAGCCAAAGGCTACCCCCACGCGACCAGAAGAGAGAATACTTGCGTCCAGTCCGGCTGTTTCAATTGCTTCCTTTGCCACCTGGCAGGCATAAAATGAAACCGGTCCCATGGTCTTACGATATTTGCGCTCAAAATCATACTCAATCGCGTAGTCCACAGTCCCGAAAACCTTTGAATGGATATACCCGGACAGCAGGTCATCCTCGCGGAGGGTAGCCACCCCTGACTTCCCGTTTACGAGGCTATCAATGATCTCATCCTTCCGATGGCCGATAGGCGTTATTGCAGCCGCCCCCGTAATAACCACCCTTCTTTCCATGGTGCCCCCACTTTTTCAGATGTGACAAAAGGACTATTTTGCAGAACTCAGGTCCTCTTTTTGGCCATAAGCTCAACATAATCGCAGATTTGGTTGATGGTACGAATATCCATGGCCTGTTTTTTTTCATCTTGCGTAAGCCCTGAACCCAAAAACTCCTCAATCTTGCCTAAGAGTTCAAGGGCATCTATACTGTCAAACTCGTGTTTCTCCCTTAAATCGTCATCCAGCCCGGGATTCTCTATCTCGAACTCCTCTCTGAAGATCTCTAAAATCCTGGATTGTATCTCATCTCGTGTCATACCGCAGACCTCACTTTGTTACCGCCCCTTACGAATACAAACATGACGCCCTGGGAATTGATCCTGCAATAA
>JACNIU010000215.1 GCA_014382905.1 Desulfobacterales bacterium | reverse complement strand
AGAAACCGCATACCGCCCCCTCATCATCCAATATCACCTTGCAGAAGTGTTCCCTACTGCTTCCCAGACATTTCCTGAAGTCGGCCTCGGAATGATAATCGGGTCCGAGTCCCTGTCGGCAGATCCTCAAAACATCGGGCATGTGGTGCTCGTTCAGGTCGACGATCGTGTATTCTCCGCTCACCATGGTGTTCTCCTTCCCTGAAGTTTCGGACCCCCCTGGCTTTCAATTCATACTTCCGTTTAAATTGCTCCCGGTCCCGCAGGAACATTCCGCTTCAGCGGGTGTGGGGTTGGCGAGCTGTGCATAGCACTTCGGATACTCATCCGGACAGTCCGCGTCCACGCTACAACAGGTCCGGCAATTACTGTTGGCATCGGCCCAGCCCTTTCCACAGCGCGATGTCGGATCGGAGGGTCCTGACGACCCCGCACATTTGACATGCTTCGTGGGTTGGACCGGAGGGTCAAAGAGGTATCTGACGTAGTGTTCGTAATAGTCAATTCTCCATTGGGTCTTCTTCTGGAAAGGTTCCGAAGGGTTCCTGCATTCCAGATTACCGTTGATAATCTCCACGGTCTTGCCGAAATCGTTGTGGTCAACCATGGCCTCGTGACAGGTCATTTTCCCGCCAACGGATGTCCCCGACGTCTCGAAACCGCCCGCGTGATTCATCCAGAAGTTCAGGGACGCTCTCCACGCCGTATCTCCCTCGAGAATTTTCACAGGCTCCATGACGAGGAAATTGGGGTCCGGGAACGTGATAGGATCAAAATCATGCAGAGCCTGGCCCGCTTCTTCATAGTTCACCGGGTTAGTAATCTGCAGGGCTCCACGACCGAAATACCCGTAGGGACAGGCGTGATAGTTATCGTAAGGCGGCGCCAAATCCGAACAGTAGTCGCAGCAGTTCGTGCCGGGCGTACACCCGGGATAGACACAACCCACTTCGCTGTCGAAACACAAGCCGCCATCTGTTCCGCCCTTTGCCGCGCCGTTGGTTTCAAGGGACACATTGGCAAGAAAAGCCGCCAGTTCCTGCTCGTTCTTCTCGGCTGACTCGCTGCCGCAGAAAGCGGGAAAGCCAGCAGCTGCGCTGAGGAAATGGGCTCGGCTCAACGTGGCCGCCCCGGTGCAGCTCGGATTGGTCGCAGCGATCGGAAAAGCCTCCGCCCAGGATTCATCCGTGGGGAACACAGATTCGATGAATTTAACATTTTTACCTTCGACGACTTCTTCCGAGGAATTATCACTTCCAGAGCAGCCGGTACACCAGACAGCGAGGGCGAATGCGAGAATCACCCATATCCCTTTGAAAATCATCAGTGTCCTCCTTGTTTTTGCTTTTTTCCGCTCTTTTTTGCTCTCCTGCCATTGCTGCACTTTTTATGCCAAAGAAGTGGCTGTCTTGTATACCCGGAGACCTAAAGCGAGGCCCCAGACGTGGTTTACAGAAAAGCTAAATGACTTTTTTGTAACTTCATTCAATTTCAGCCGGTTAAACACCTCCCTTTCTCACGGACGAAGATTTAGGACATCGATTCATTGTAGAGCTTTCCCCTGGAACCCTTGCTGCGGCCGCAAGTTCAGGAGAGAATGGTATGGCATTGCCACCCCAATTAAGGTATTTATGCCATAGTTGTCAGTGGCGAATGCTTATTGATGACGGCTCAAAAAGGACGGCCTGAGAAAGGTCAAGATTTCTTGATATTGGCACCGACCTCGGGACAACATAACGTGCATAAGTCCTCATAGCACATCCGCCAAATCCGCGCAAGGCTACCAGATCAATCTTTCACTTTTTGCCTGTAAAATCAAACAGCTGGGTAATATAAACCTCACTTTTTCTTGATCGATAGAAACCACAAGATATGGGAAAAGCTGTCTCTCGCGCTTACAGTCCGTAATCGGCCTTGAGCCTCTCAAGATCATCCAGATCCCGCCCCAGGAATTCGTGTTGGCATAACAGGCATTTTAGCTTCCGATTTTGGGGATTCGTCAATTCATCTTGAGCATCATCACTAAGAAACAGATAGGAGCTCTCTGGGTCGCGCAAATTCAACGGATCAAGATTCCTTTCAGCCTCACCCTGGTCATTAGACAAATCGAAACCAGAACCTGAATTATCAGGATCGCTGTCATAATCATTATCAAAATCGTCGTCATAATACATGATAGGCCCTCCCTATAAAAAGGATAATATCAAATTCCTTGAACAGGATATCTGCCAGAATCGGCTTAACATCTTGATTTTATTATATTACTATTTTATGAGGAATGCAAATTGGTGGGAAAATATTACACTCATAACCTGCCCCACATATAGGACCCTCGACGTCTGAGGTGGTCCAGGTTTCTTCGCTTACCCCCTGCCTAACCCCTAACATGCCCATGTAAATAGCGAACGTCTGATGTCCATTTTTTCAAGCTTCTTAGCGTCTTGGGTGCCTGATCGGTTTGAAATTAAAGGATATTTCTTTCTTGACAATATTTGGCCTACCATATTATGAATTCATGGATCAAGCTAAACCTCTTTTCACTGCTGCTTCCTCACAAAATTATTGGCTCTGACCTTATGTTTCTGGAAAACTGAACCTTTCTGCCTTAGGAGGGATGTTTCCGTGACCGTTACTAAGACCGATCTTACATCCTCAATCCACAACAGGCTTGACCTTCCTAAGAGCCAAGCCTCACGTCTTGTGGAATCGCTTTTGGAAAACATAAAAAAGACGCTCGCTTCTGGTGAGGATATTCTTATCAGCGGGTTTGGAAAATTTTGTGTAAAAGATAAAAAGACAAGGAGGGGTAGGAATCCTCAAACGGGCGATAATATGATTCTTGATGGTAGGAGGGTTGTTACCTTTAGATATTCGTCGGATCTTAAAGAAAAAATGAACCGTAAAGCCGGTTCTAATAGATAGCTGTCATTTCTGTTGGACTTCAGTCAAGCCTCTTCTAAAGGGGAATCTTCCGAATCTATAATCTTAGGCGAAAGGATATGAAGCCAGACGATTTTATTTCTACATTGCAGCGTAAAGAAAGGTCAAAGAAAGTGATCTGAAACAGAAAGACTTGTTTTCGCATGAGGGATAGAATGCCTCTTGATGCTTTTTTACAAAAATTTCTAAGTTCTGATAAAAGTGAAAAAACTGATTTAGTTTTGACAATACTGCTACCCCTAATATCCGGTTTCTTGATTATTCTTGCAGTCAAACCATTGTAGACTAAAATGTTACCATTTTTTAGTGCTTTTGCTATCAGATCTCGGACTGGCTGTTCGTCCTATGCAATCAGGCCGCATTTTGCCGGCATTCTTATCTCCTCCGGGTCAGTTTTTTGCTTGTAACCAAAAATGGCCCATTTAAACAATCCGGCCTTCATATGCGCGCTTTGGACCGCGATGCTTTTCTATAATGAATCAAGCAGAGACCGGCACCTTTTCCATTGGAGCACAACAAGAATGAATAGAATCACGCTCATCAAAATACTTGCGGTTCCGACACTTAGCCCGAATCTGTACCGAATCCTTTCTTTATCATTGATGTCTTTCACAATGCGGACCTGAATTTGAAACAATTCATCAAGTTTGGTTGTAACAGGCTCGATGCTTGGATACAGGTCCTCTTTGATAAAGCGCGTGAGCGCCTTCTGATCTTCATTCAGGAGGATTTTCGCAAGTTTCACTGATGCCCTGTCAGCAGCTTCAAACAGCAATTGAAGTTCGTCCGCCCCCCTTTTTTCTTCCTCGACAAGGTGCGTCTGCATGTATCTGTTCCACAAAACCGGGATTTCTTTTGTTGTTTCTCTGAGATGTTTTCTTCCTTCCTCCCACGATATATTATTGTTCAGAACCTTGTTGGCCGTATCAACCATGTCTATTCCGTATATATCCGAGAGCCTTTTTAGCTGTGGTAACGGTTTAACGCGATCTTCATAAACACTTTCAAGCCCCAAACCGATCGTTTTCAGGTTGCTCAGCTTCAAAATCCCCAACCCGGCGCCTAACGACACAAATGTCATAACCAGAAATAATAGGAAAAGCCTTCTCTTTGTCTTTGCGTATTTGTCATAGAATATATGGCTTTTTGCCATCGCTCTTACCTGTTCAAACGCGTAAGCGACCCTCCACCCCTTTGGCGGAGACGCATCACTCCGCGACAGAGACGTTACCGTCCCTGGTATCCCCCATCCGTTTTAAGTGCAGATTTTCACGCCTCGCATCCTGGAATCAGATTTTTCATGCTGAAGCACTGGACGGGAACAAAAGTGTTGGGAAAAAACCGGCGTTCTCCCTCTTTTTTGGATGCAGAATCATCGAATTCCTCACAGTGAAAAACCGGTTTTCCTTGTTTCAGACTATTTTTCAGTGAAAGACAATTTGCCCAGTAAATACATGTACCGCATAGTCCTCGAGCATTCAGTTCTTGAATCATTGATAGTATCCTTTCTGAAATAAATAACGACCTGTTCAATTTTCTAACGTGGTTACAAGACCAATCTCTGAATAGAGCTTCTTTAATGCATTGTCGAAAATGATGGGTTGTGGTGTCGTCCTGAGTCGTTCGGCTACCTTTTGTGCTGACATGCGTATGTTGCCATTGAAACCATCTCGGACGTTTTTCAACAATTGAGTTAATACGTCGCCGGCGAGAATCCGGACATCGTAGTAGATGTTATCGTCGGCCAGTATACTGAGCACTTCGAGAACCAGTTCAGAGGATGGGGTTTCAATTTCTCCAACTCGCATCAGTACCGCCTCCCGGAGCCGCCAGTTCCCTTTGTGCCTCAGTATCCGAATCAGACCCGGCTGACATGGCCCCAACTGTCCGTTGTCTGCCAGTTCGTCAATGAGCTCTAAAACCGGTCCCCAATCACTGAGGTTTCCGAAGGGGTCATGTTTCATCGAGTTGCTCCTTTCCTGTTTCCACCATGCGCTGTTGGCTAATAAAACATCATAGCAAAATGTGTGCCAAAACCAATGTGTGGATATAACAATCTGATATGACTACGTAATTTAATTAAACGAGGGATGGGCACAACTTAGGAACGGGAAAAAATCGCCCGTACGAATTATACAGAAATGATATAACGATATGAAATTGGAGGTAAATTTAAGTCGGGCGATAATGCCCTATGTGGGCGATATTGGCACTAGGGACGTGGGCATCTTCCGGAAAAGGGCTCGCCGGGAGACACCCAAAAGGGCGGCGGCCCGGGTTCGGTTCCCGTCTGTCTGTCGCAGGGCCTTTGAGATGAGGGATTTTTCCAGGTCCTGAACCGCTTCGCGAAGGTTTAGTTCGGATGCAATTGGCGTCGTTCTGTGATCTGAGCCGGGCGAAAGGAATTCGAGATGGCCAAGGGTTACGTACCGCTGCAATACATTGCGCAGTTCGCGGACATTGCCGGGCCATTCGTACTCTATGAGAATATCCATCATACGGCCTGGAATCCTTGCCGTGCCTGCAGGGGCTTTCATCTTTCGCAGGAAGTGTTCTGCTATCAGCGGAATATCCTGCTTGCGCCGGCGTAATGGTGGCAATTGAATCTGGATCACCTGGATGCGATAGAAGAAATCCTTGCGCATGTGTCCGCTGGCGACTTTGTCGCTTAGGGCGGCATTGGATGCCGATATAATACGGAAATCGGCGGAGATGGTCTCTGTGCCGCCGACCGGCCGGTATCCGCCCCCTTCGATGGCCCTCAGCAGTTTGGCCTGCATGTTGACGGTTAAATCGCTAATTTCATCCAGAAACAGGGTCCCGCCATCGGCCATATCCAGATAGCCCGGAGCATCTGCATGGGCGCTGGAAAACGAGCCTTTGCGATGCCCGAAAAATTCACGCTCGAAAAGGGACTCTTGGATGGCGCCACAGTTCACCGCGACAAACCGTTCGTTTTTTCTGGCACTATGGTTATGGATGGCGTGAGCAACCAGTTCCTTGCCGGAACCCGATTCGCCAAATACGGCAACACTGGCATCCGTAGAAGCAGCCTTGAGAATGAGCTCGTACACCTCCTGCATGGCTTGGGATCGGCCGAGTATATCTCCAAGCCGATACCGTTCTTTCAATGAAGATCGCAACACCCTGTTCTCATTGTCTAACAAATCCGCCATGCGTTGTGCGGCCATCTGCTGCTCTTTGATTTCGGTGATGTCCTTGAATGTTGACAGCAGTGCGGGTGCGCCCTTGAAAGTAATCGGGCTGTGGCAAACCTGTATCCAGAATGTCTTTTCTGACCGGGTGAGGCGATGAACATCTTCAACCTTGGCCTCAATGATACCATCGGCTCTTGATTCATAAAGCCGCGCGATCTCATCGGCATCACCTGCAGGGGGGCGGTGCACCTGGCCATTGCACAATGCTTGTGCCGAATGGACATTGAACATTTTGCAAAATGCTGGATTTACATAACAGAAGCGGGCATTTTGCACCAGGGCAACGCCTTCGGCTACCTGTTCGGTGAGCACCCGATACCGCTCTTCATTTTCTTTAAGCGCTTCTTCTGAACTTTTTAGCCATAAGACCTTGCCTAAACGCTCGCCAATTGCCCTCAAAAGGCGGTCTTCCTCTTCCAGAAACGGTCCACCGTCACTCTCCGGAGGCGCCTGAATATAACAGACATCCACGTCGCCGACATGTTTGTCATTCAGTATGATTTTGGAATTCTGACGCCAGCGTGTCGTTTTGTAATTTTTGGAGGTATACACCTGGCCGTCCAGTCTGATACGCGCACAGGCGTTTTCAGGATACTGCCAGGCTGCCGGGATCAGTTCAACGGCGCGCTTCATGATCCATGATAAAGATACATCTTGATTTTCAAGAAGGTTGGAAATGCCATACAGGCAGTTCAGTTCCTTGATCCGTTCGAAGAGGGCGTTCGGTGCCATAGAGACCGGCAATAGGTTGTAATAATTTTTATCCCTGGGTCTTCCATGCGGCTTAAGACCTAAACTTGAGATATCCTTTGTGCGGTTAGAATTCATGCGTACTTGTTTCATAAAGACGGTTCAGAATATGTGTGTACTCTATTCTTGCATAGGCCTCCTGGGGGCAACAAAACATAGTCAATTCTATCGTACAACGTTGATAAATGCAATCTTTGAAATTCTCGTAACCACCTAAAATCTGTTATATGTTTCTTCATATCCTATAGAATCCGTGTTCTCAAAAAGCTGTGATATGACTACGCAATTCAATTGACTGGTAAGGCCTCTGAAGTCACAGCTGAAATTCTTACGACCACAACATATAGGGCCGATCAATTTGCCTCTTATTCGGTTGCAGAAAAGGACTTCTTGCATCAAGCACAAGTGCCTCGATAGAAGAGATTGCTTTGCATGCGAAACAATCCCAGCCTCATTTTAATGCTTTTATCTTGCCAGAAGTCACACATATCCGCAAGTTAAAAAGCTGTGATGTCCTCAATTCAGTTATATCGAGTGAACCTGAGATATTGATTCCGTATCTCAATGTCCGATGTTGTCAGATGGGCTCTTGGCTTCAGCTTTGAAGCTGTTTGAAAAAAACAGACAATATTCTCTATAAATTGGATGGGCAAGACAGAATCCTTAACGAGCTTCTCCATAAGAAAGAAACAGCAAAAGTGTTGCAGAATCAGCCGTCTATAAAGCAGCCTTGAAACTGAGTTGAAATCCTTATTTTTCTAGTGTTATCTGGAACTTGACTTTTTGGAACTTCATTCGGCACCAGGTTGGAGACGCCCAGCATCAGCACCTCCCGGACCTGATCACAATACGCCCGGCTCTCTTTATCAGAAGCAATCAGATCGATTTCCGAAGGAGAGGATGAACCCAGACCGAGTTCCACTGCCCGGGCAATCTGTTCCTGTTCAAATATCTTTGGCCCCATGACACTATCGTTGCTCCCTAATACTTTAATACTTTCAGGACGGCCACCCCCACGGCATCTATAGCAACACGGTCGGTAGAAGCTAAAAAACATTCCCCTTCACCCGCTTCCCGCTCATGGGACCACCGGGGCATCTTTGGGACCCTTGTATGGGGAGCCCGAGACGTTAATGTCTACGATAAAATCGAGCGAGATGATGCGAAGGGTCTTGTCCTTCCGGCTGGTTAGAAAAAGCCTCTCTCCTCTCGGGCCGATATGGATCTTATCGATGTCGTTTTCGACTTCAAACTTGTCTTCAAGCTTGCCGTCTTGTGTATAGATAAAAATGACCCCACCGCTCGTAAGCACAAAAACGTATCTCCCATCCAGGGATACCGCCACATCGAGCGGCGGCTGATCCATCTTCAAGGTTTTTTGGAGATTCCATTCCACCCCGCCAAACGAACCCGTGGCAGTGCTCAGTGCGATTGTTAGGGTTATCAGGAATCTAATAAGCTTCGATTTCATGTCATGCCCCTTTCCACGCGTTTTTGGAAGATTCATCGGCATTCAACTTCCCCTGACCCACCGTGTTCTTCCACGGCCTACCGATTAACCATTATCGCCATCTTCATGGGTTTGTCACTTTTTTGGGAACGTCGCCTGTCTTTTGAAAAACTGAAAGGATTCTGTTAGACAATTGAATTTTGAGTCAGGTGAAATCAGGCATAGAGACATTGGTGAATTGCCATGCCGAGCGGTGTAGCTATGGAATGGAAGTGTAGGGGGGATCGAACTCCCCAAGATGTAGCCCATGGGCAAGTCCTTGCCAGAGCTGTGACCTGGCAAAGCATCTTTCCTTTTCCCGTTTCAATTAAATCTCACTACTATCCCTAGATCCCTATCTCTTTTTTCTCCACTTTCTTTGCAAGTTTGGCGCCGAGGGCTTGGCACCTCTCTTTCGCCTCGTCTCCAGTTGGTCTTTTGCTCTCAATTGTCTCTCCCAACTGCTCGAAGAATTTGCGTGCAAGGTATTCGAAAGGCTCTTTCACCCTCCCACCGCCACCATGCGAAAAGAACAACACTGCCGGTTTTCCTTTGACAGGCTCGCCCGATTTGTCCCACAGATATATATCATCGAAGAAGCTTTTCATCGTGCCGGCGAGGTAAGAGAAATAGTCAGGTGTGCCGAGCGCAACCGCGTCGGCAGCCAAGAACTCATCAAGCCTTACGCGCCGCTCGTTTGTTCCAATAAGCTCAACTTCTGCACCGGCCTCGCGCGCTCCCTCCGCAAGCGATCCTGCGAGGGCCTTTGTATCTCCGAACTGTTGGCTGTGGTAAATAACAATGATTTTTCCCATTTTTCTCTCCTTTTATTGTTATCAAAACCCCTTATGCATGCCAAACGTTGCCGCCTGCCCCACAATGCCGAGACCAAGAGTAAACCCATCTGCATCTTCCATCGCCACCAGGCGGTTGAGAGTGAAGACGGGCTCCGGAAAGACTGATACAGATGACCAGTTCACTGTGATGGTTTGCGCGTTGTCAAAGTATTGAGCAAACTGCCTGGCCCTGTAAGCTTTACGTGTCGGCGGATCTCGTTGCTGTGCCGCCGGAGAGAGGTGCATACCTCCGACATCCACTTGCCGAATGTGCCTGAGAGGCCTTGAACAGCTCGACTTGATCAGGGTCAGCGTCATCGTAGTGGGCGGCCCAAGGCTGGACTGGCCCGGATCGCCGTCCAGGTAAGCCACGCAGGGCAACGAAGCTCGTAGCCTCCCATAGAGATATCGGGCGAATGTACTCTTTCCCACATCGGGTGCACCGACCACAAGCAGTGTACCGCTGAGCTGCGACACGTTAATCTGTGCCGGGTGTGGATTTCACGGTCCGCACAGACCGGATTCCTACCCCTCATTATCACAGGGACATTGGAATCAACAAGGCAAAAAACCGGAGAGGCCATGGAAAGTAAATCATGGGACCTTTTTCAGGCCCTTTCCGGGAAGTAGTCCGATGAGGGCGGTTGTGAGCAGGGGTACCATGGCCACGACCATGAGGACCGGTCGGATGGAAAACATATCCCCCAGCTTCCCTGTCAGAGGAGTCATCAATCCCCCCGTCCCGAAGGCCAGACCCATCATCAGGCTGGATACCATGGATTTGCCTTTGGGAGCCAACTCCTGGCCCATGGCTACCCCGAGGGGCAGGGTGGCCAAGACCAGAAATCCAGCCACAAAGGCATTGAAATAGACCCAGTTTCCCGGAAGAACCAGCAGGAGATAGAGGCTAAAGGTGGCCAGGCCGTGGGTGAGAAAAAAGATCGGTTTGTAACCCAACCTGTCCGACAAATGACCGGCCAGAAGCCCACTGATGGCCCCTCCCACCGTAAAGAGGGAGATAATGGTCCCGATGGAAACCAGGGAGTAGTGTTCCCTGGCGTAGAGCACCGGTATGAAGGTCATGAAGGACTGGCCCACAAAGGCCCGCAGCACCATGATGACCCAGAGGAGCGCAATGGGTTTCCATGTCGCACCCAAGACATCTCGGATGGATCCAATGAACCCGAGGTTCATGAACCCCTTCTTTCCGGGGTTGGGTACAGTTATGAGCAGAAAGACCATGACCCCAAGGCCCAAGATCATGGTATGCGGGGTCGCGTCCAGGCCGTGGAACTGCACATAGTAGGTGATGAATAGGGGCCCTACGCCAAAGGCCAGGGTGCCGCCCAAGATGAATACGGACATGGACAGACCAGGGTGTCTGCCTGCATAAGTGGAAACCATGCCGGCGCAGGGCGGATGGTACATGGATGCCCCGATGGACCCCAACGATATAAAGAGGAGAAGCAGCGGGAAAGAGGGGGCAAGGCCCACCAGCGGAATGAAAAGAATGGCCAGTAAAAGACCGCCGAAAATAAACAGGCGCCCTTGGTAGCGATCGGCCATGTAGCCCACGGACGGCTGGACAATGAAGGCCAGGATTCGACTGATTCCCGTAATGAGTCCCACCTCGGTGAGGGTGAGGGAGAACCTCTCCATAAAGAGGGGAAGGAGCGGGTTGACAAAGGAGGCGTAGAAGTCTCCTATGAAATGGACAAGGGTCAACGAAAAAATGGCTTTCACATCGGCCCTTGATGTTGACCTCTGCCTGCTTTTTTCCAAACCCACTTCCAACTATCTCTGTCTCCTGAAAAACCATGTTTCCGTTTCTTGTCCCAGGCATCATATAGCGTTTCCCCCAGGGCGATTTTTGAATGGAAATGAGTTAAGTGCATTGACACCGAGAAGTCAAGGTTCAATCTTGGCCCCGACCTTGGGAGATTCACCGGTAATCGAATGGAACGGATTTGAAGGACCGGGGTCTTTGGGATCTCCGATATCTGAGTTTGAATGAAAAAACGGAAACGGATGGATTCGCCGGGGCCATAAAGAATGCGACTCCTATACTAACATGTTACGGTTATGGACCAAATTCCGATAATACGAAACCTGTGCTATCTGCTATCAATCCCAACCAAAGAAGATGTTGTGATAAGAGCTCAAACTCAACGCCCTGCATGATTCAAGACACATTACATGTTATAATAAATGGGTACTACATCTTGTGGTCGTCCCTCCGATAGGCCATCGCCGCATGACGGAAGACTACCTGCTATATTAGTTCTTACGGAGTCCATTCGAAAAAACAGAAGCTTACATGCGGCAGCCTTCCCCTGAAAGCTATGGGAAAGGGCCTCGAACGCCATTTTTCGCTTAGGCTGTTGTTTTTAATTGAGATTTCCTGTAGTAATAGAGGCAACATACTCTGACGGTATGGCAGTGGGTGAACGTCTTGATTTGGTTGTTTATCCAGGTCCACCGGCTTTTGCTCTCATTTTCTTTGTTCCGCATGTGAAGACCTTTAGCAGGATGCACCCGACAGCGTGTTGTCCTTAACGAACTGCAGGGAGTGTTAATCTTATGGAACACCTATCATGCGATGTCCTCATTGTCGGTAGCGGTGCCGCAGGTCTCAGGGCGGCAATTTCTGCACGGGAAGCGGGTCTGGACGTATGTGTGATCTCAAAAGGAACCCCGGGGAAGGCAACATGCACCATCTTGAGCGGCGGGGTTTTTGCCGGAGTTCCAGAGGCGAATGGGCCGGAGGATCATATAGCAAGGACCCTTCAGGCAGGCCGGGGAATCAATCAAAAAGAACTTGTGGAGATCTTAGCAAGGGAAGGCCCCAAAAGACTTAAAGAGCTCATGGCCTGGGGAATAAAAGGCGAATTTCACCGGGGCTATCTTTTCGCAAAAGGCCGTCCGCCCGTTTGGGGCGAGGCAATCGTCCTTTGTCTGTTGACCCGGGCAAAAGCGATGGGTGTCCGTTTCATCGGCGGAATGGCGGTAGCCAGCCTCAGACTTCTGCAGGGTGCGGCAGGCGTTGTGGCCAATTCGGCCGTCCGTGACAAATGGCTGATACTCACCGCAAAGGCAGTGATACTTGCCACAGGGGGCGCCGGGGCACTTTACCTTCGCCATGACAATCCCCAGCGGATGATAGGCGAAGGCTATGCCATTGCATTGGATGCCGGCGCGCAGCTCCAGGACATGGAGTTTGTCCAGTTTTATCCCCTGGGGTCAGCCGAGCCAAAATTCCCGCCCCTCGTAATCCCGCCCCGTCTGGCTGATCGGGGACGTCTTTTCAACCGTGATAAAGAAGACATTTTAGAAAAATACGACATCAAGGAACGGCCGGCCGCCGAGCGGGCCCGCGACCGGCTTTCCCAGGCGCTTTTCAGGGAGATCATCCTGGATAAGCGTGACGTGTGGCTGGACCTGCAGGGCATATCTAAAAAAGAGTGGTGCGGCGACCCCTTTTCAGCCTCCACATGGGACGTCTTGGGGAAACGCTACGGGGCCCGGTATCGGCCGATCCGGATCAGTCCCATGGCCCACCACGTTATGGGAGGCGTTTGCATTGACACGGATGGGGCCACCTCCGTGCCCGGGCTCTTTGCCGCCGGCGAGGTGACCGGCGGGCTCCACGGGGCCAACCGACTGGGAGGAAACGCCCTTACCGAGACCCAGGTTTTTGGGGCGCGGGCCGGCGCAGCAGCCGCGGCCTGGGTCCAGCACAGCACTGCCCGCAGGGGAAAGGAATTGACACAAGAACTGACCCTGCCTCTGTTTGGGCCCAAAACCGGAAGGACAGCCTCAAGCATATCCGAATTCAAGAAGAGGCTCCGCCACATCATGTGGGAAAAAGGAGGGATTATCAGAGACCGGGAAGGCCTCACCCATGCCCTGAGCGCGGTCAGGGAAATCCACGCTGAGGCCATGGGGCTACCTGCCGCGGATGATCCGCTGGTGTTGCAGCGCGGGCTGGAGCTTCGTTATGCTGCCCGTGTTGCCACTCTGATTTTAGAGTCTGCGCTTAAAAGAGAGGAGAGCCGGGGTGCCCACTTCCGTGAGGATTTCCCTGAGCAGGATGACAACCGATGGCTTGGCCATCTCCGAATCCGTAAGCCCTTATCAGAAAAACAAGACCCTCAGACATTTGACTTCCACCCCATTTCCTGAACCTGTATTTAGGGAGTGCTGACCCATCTGTGGCAGAATCCCTTTCTTTCAGATACACCCTCATCCCCCTACTTTTTGTCACGCCGCTGGGGCTCCTCTTTAAATTCTATTCAGGCCCCGGGGAATGGTGGTTCAACCGCCGCTTTCGTCTCCTGCGCGATCCTTAACTCCTCATTGGTGGGTATGACTAAGATTTTGACTTTACTGTTTAGAAAACTGATTTCCCTTATGCCGTTCCCTGCCTTGGTATTTCTTTCCGGATCAATCTCCATACCGAACCCGCCCAGGCCCCGGCAGCAGAGTTTGCGGATATAGGGTGCGTTTTCCCCGATGCCCGCCGTGAACACCACGACATCAACCCTCCCCAGAACCGCAAAATAGGCGCCGATATATTTTTTTATCCTGTACGCGTAGATATCCAGGGCGATCTTTGCACGATCATCTCCGGCCTCCATTTCCTTTATGACGTCTCTCATGTCATTTGTTCCGCAAATCCCCTTCAACCCGCTCTCTTTATTCAAGAGCGCCTCGATGTCCTTGAGAGACATCCCCAAGTGATCCGCCAGGAAAAAGGGAAGCGCGGGGTCCACATCGCCTGAACGGGTTCCCATGACCAATCCTGCCAAGGGCGTCATGCCCATGGTCGTATCCACGCTCTTCCCTTTTCTTATGGCCGCCATGCTGGCCCCGTTTCCTAAATGGATGGTGATGAGATTCAATTCCGCCAGGGGACAACCCATGTAATCTGCTGCCCTCTCCGCCACATAGGCGTGAGAGGTCCCATGAAATCCATACCGCCGGACTTTTTCCTTTTCGTACATCTCAAAAGGGATCGCATAAAGAAAGGCCTTCATCGGGAGAGTCTGGTGAAACGCAGTATCAAATACGGCAACCTGCAGCGCATTCGGGAAGACGGACCCGGCGATCTCAATACCTATCAGATTGGCGGGATTGTGCAACGGGGCCAAAGGGATGTTTTCCCTGATTGCTGCTATGACCGCTTCATCAATAACGGTGGTGGTCCGGAACGTCTCTCCGCCGTGAACAACACGGTGGCCCACCGCCGATATCTCGTCCCTGTCTCTGATGGCCCCATGTTCCGGATCGATCAGGAATTCAACGATACGGTTCATCCCTTTCCGATGGTCCAGGATAACCGCCTCCTCCACTTTTTCAAGGGGCTCACCGTCGGGCAGGGTTTTCCGGTATGTGAGGAGGCTTGTGTCTTCCCCGATCTTTTCAGCCATGCCCGAGGCCATGACCTGATGCTGCTCCATGTCAAACAGTTCATACTTAATGGATGAACTCCCTGTGTTGATAACCAGTATCTTCATAACAACCCTTTCCCAAATTGCGCCTGAATCGCGGTAATGGCAACGGTATTGACAATGTCCGTTACCGTGCATCCACGGCTCAAATCATTTACAGGGTGTTTGAGTCCCTGAAGCACAGGACCGATGGCAACTGCCCCTGAGGCCCTCTGCACCGCCTTGTAAGTGTTATTCCCTGTATTCAGATCAGGAAATATAAACGTGGTGGCCTTTCCTGCAACCTCACTGTCAGGCATCTTGGTCTTAGCTACCGAAGGATCGATCGCCGCATCATACTGGATCGGCCCTTCGATCTTTAAACCGGGGAAAGACTCCCCTGCCTTTTCTCTTGCAATCCTGGTCGCCTCACGAACCTTGTCCACGTCCGCGCCTTTTCCTGATTCCCCTGTGGAATAGGACAGCATCGCCACAACAGGGTCAATACCAAAGGTCCTGGCAGTTTGTGCCGAGCTGAGGGCAATTTCAGCCAACTGATTCGCGTCCGGATCCGGATTCACCGCACAATCCCCGTAGACGAGCACCTTCTCCCCCAAACACATAAAAAATACGCTGGAAACAATAGAAAAGCCAGGCTTTGTCTTGATGATCTCAAGGGCCGGACGAATGGTCGATGCCGTGCTGTGGACCGCGCCGGAAACCATTCCGTCGGCATGCCCTTTATACACCATCATGGTGGCGAAATAGGTTCGATCCCCCATGATATCACGGGCGTTTTCCTCTGTGACCCCTCTGTGTTTTCTCAGGTCATAATAGGTCTGGGCATACTCGGCAAAGAACTCGGATTCAACAGGATCGATGATATCTGCATGGATCTTTCCCAGTCCCAATTGAGCGATCTTTTCCCGGATGATTGTTTCCTTTCCAATCAGGGTGATATCCACCGCCTCCCTCCGAAGCAGTGTTTCCGTGGCCCTCAATATCCTTTCTTCCTCACCCTCTGGTAACACGATGTGCTGTTTGTCTTCTTTCGCCTTCTGCAGTAGCCCGTATTCGAACATCTTCGGTGTGACAATTGTACTCCTTGTTGTAATAACTTTTTCCCCCAATTGCGCGACATCAACGTTCTTTTCAAAGACCGCAAGGGCCCTTGTTACCTTCCGGTCATCATCCGGAGAGATTGTGGCGTGGATATTGTTGATATTTGTGGCTGTGGGGAAGGTGTTCTCCCCGACACTGAGAATGGGTACCATATGGGGAAATCCTTTAATCAATTCCCATATCGCCTTCTCCGGCTTCAACCCCCCGGTCAGCAGGATCCCGGATATCTTTTCTTTAGAGGCAGCGGAGAATGCGGCCAGGCACCCCACAATCACATCCGCCCTGTCTCCAGGTACGATAATGAGTGATCCGTACCCGATTCTCGTCAAGAAATTCTGGAGTTGCATGGCCGCAACGGTAAAACTGTACACATGCCGGTTTAACTGTTTTTCCCCGTATAACACCTCCGCCTCTAAGATTTTCGCAATTTCACCTACCGTGGGTTTCCCGAGGGATTCTTCATCAGGTATCGCATAAATCAACTGCTGTTTGGTCAAATCGCTTCCCTTCAGAAGCGTTTTAACGGTCTCCTCATCTCCGGGATTTATACGGTTAATGATGGTGGCAATGGTATGGCATCCTTTTTCATCCAGGGATTCAAGCGTCAGTTCCACGGACCGCACCGTATCTTCAATGCTCTCGCCGTATGCGTTGGCCACCAGCAGGATCGGTGACCCGAGGTTCTTGCTAATCTCCGCATTGATATCAAACTCGAGAGCGGCAGTGGAGCTTACGAAATCGGTACCCTCGCACAAGACAAAATCATAGTCTTCCTTTAGCCGGTTGTATTTCTTGATGATCTCTTCGAGCAGTTCCGACTCCTTACCAACTGAAACCAGATTGCTTGCCTGGTTCAAGGTGAATCCGAACATCTGATCATACGGGATCCTAAGGCCGAAGTATGAGGAAATCAGATGAATGTGATCATCCGGTTCGCTGACGTCTTGAATAATCGGACGGAAAAAGGCGACCTTATTAATTTTTCTCAGCAGCATCTCCATTATCCCCAGAGCAACAGCGGATTTGCCGCTCCTTGCTTCAGTTGAGGTGATATACAGATTGTCGGACATGATACCCTCCCTTATCTTTGGTTCGGTAAAGCCGGGTGTCGGTGGTTAAGCTCGATTATAGGCATGAGAACTGCGCTAAAAGAGTATAGAAAAGCTATCAACCGGGGTCAAGGATGAACCGCTCCGGAACATTTTTCAACAAATAAAAAGCTCCCATGGAAATGGTCAAGTCGTTTCCATGGGAGCCTGATTGAAGAACCCCGCTGCAAGCAACGGGGAATGCGCTCGCCGTGAATTTTCAACTTGCGCGGCCCATACCAGAATGTCAAAATGGAGGAGTCTTTTTGGGGTCAAGGAAAAAATCTGGAGGCGCTTTTTGAGGCTTACAATGTAAGTAATAACGCAGCGTCCCGATCCAGAAGCCATGTCAGTTTTCCGTTCAGCAGCTGGATTTTCTGCACAGGCAACCGCGCTTCAGGTTCATCAAAAACAGTCTTGAGAACCCTTGCCTTATTTTTTCCCGAAACCATGAAGACAATCTCTCTGCCGCTGTTCAAGAGGGGAAAGGTCATGGTCATGCGACTGACATCCGGTTTACCCCCTCTGACGGAAACGATTAGTTTTTCCTCATCAGCCAAAGCGCTTTGCCCGGGGAACAGGGACGCCGTGTGCCCGTCGGTTCCCAAACCAAGGAATATAAGATCGAGTACCGGGATTTTCATATTTCCCGGCTGAAAAAAACGGACCAGTTCTCCCTGGTACGCCAGGGCCCCTTTCTCAGGGGAAACATGCACGGGCATCGGATGAACCTGTTCCTCAGGTATGGATACTCCCGAAAGAAAATCATCCCTGGCCGCACCATAATTGCTGACCTCATGATCCTGTGGGACGCAACGCTCATCCACCCAGAATATGTGCGTCTTGCTCCATGGGATTTTTGAAAGGTGGGGTTCCCTGCATAGCAATCGGTGCATCAGCCGTGGGGTAGACCCTCCTGATATGGCGACGACAAAGCGTCCCCTCAGATGAGCGCTTCCCCGGGCGTTCTGAGCAAACAGCTCCGCTCCCTTGCGCGCCAGGTTCATTGCATCGGGTTCGATTATGATTGCCGTATTATTTGTCATTTTTCCGGGCTTGGTTGTGTCACCTAATTATTGATCATTCAACTCCTGATGATTTCGCAGAAAACCGTAAATCAGTCAGCACAGCTATCCAGCCCCCGGAGAGACTGATCCGAGACTCGTGCAAACCGGTCCCACACTCAAAAGGCTCGAAGGGTAGGCTCATAGACAAAACGGGGAGAATCTTCAGGAAACAAAAAGATCCTTCGTAGAAAAATTGGGGTCACTTGTGAGGTTAACCCCAAGCCGCCTTAACCCTGCCTCGTCTCCTGGCGTAGGGATATGGGTCATATGGACTTCACAACCCTGGAGCTCGTTTAATTTTTCCATGGCCAATTGGGCCGCGGGATTCGCTGTCGAACTAATGCTGAGGGCTATAAGCGCTTCAACCAAATCCAGGCTGAGGGATTTTTCGTTCAGGATCTTTGTTTTAAGATTTCTGACCGATTCGATGATATTCGGCGGGAGCAATTTAATCTTATCCGGGATTCCAGCTAAATGCTTAATTGCGTGTAAAATAAGGCTTGAGGCTGCATGAAGGTGAGGCGAATTATTTCCGGTCACGATTGTGCCGTCCTTGAGGGCGATAGCCGCGCCGCAATAAATACCTTCATTCCCTTTATCTCTCTTTTGCGCCTCCAAGGCGGCCCATCGCGCCGGCTCAACGACACTCCGGTATTCCAGCTCAAGGTTAAAATCCTTGATAAGAAGTTCCACCCTCTGGACCGTTTCCTTATCCGTTAATCCCATCACATATTCACATCTATATCGGAAATACCGCCTGATCAGTTCCTGTTTGGCTGCTTCCTTGGTTATTTCGTCGTCTGTTATGGCAAACCCGGCCCGATTAACACCCATATCCGTGGGGGATTCGTAAAATGATTCCCCACCCATTATTTTTTTTAATATTCTTTTAAGAATCGGGAATACCTCTACATCACGATTGTAGTTGACCGTCTTTTGGTTATAAGCTTCCAGATGAAACGGATCTATCATATTAAAATCCCTTATATCTGCAGTCGCGGCTTCATACGCCACATTCACCGGATGCCTCAGGGGCAAATTCCAAATAGGGAAGGTTTCAAATTTGGCATATCCCGAATAAATCCCCCTTTTATAGTCATGGTATATCTGGGAAAGGCAGGTTGCCAATTTCCCGCTCCCAGGGCCCGGACCTGTAACCACGACAAGGGGTTTTTCCGTTTCGATATATTCATTTGCACCATAACCTTCATCGCTGACGATCAGGTCTACATCCGTAGGATATCCTTTTGTATACTGATGGATATAAACCCTGATTTTTCTTCTTTCCAATTTGTTTTTGAATTGATTAGCCGATGGCTGGTTTTCAAAACGGGTAATGACGACGCCCAGGACATTGATCCCCCACCCCCTTAAATCGTCGATGAGTTTAAGGGCATCTGAATCATAGGTGATACCAAAATCCGCTCTTATCTTTTTCCTTTCAATATCTCCTGCATAAATGCAGAGTAAAATATCTGCCTTATCCTTTAACACCTGAAGGAGCCTCATTTTTATGTTGGGATCATAGCCCGGCAAAACCCTGGAAGCATGGTAGTCGTACAAAAGCTTGCCACCAAATTCAAGGTACAGCTTATTTTTAAATTTTCTAACCCTTTTAAAGATTTCTGATGTTTGCTCGTTGATATATTTTTCATTGTCAAAAGCCATTTTTATCCTCATTGCCCCCTCCGGCTATGCTTTTGAAACATACGCCGGGTGTATATAAGTTGAGTTTTCATGATCCTATGAGAATTCATTTTTCTGACACCGTCTATATAGTTCTGACTGGATCAAAAAAGCAATGTTTTTTGACGGTTCTTAAGAGATGATGGTCTCACAAAAAGTCAGATTTCTCACAGAGCCCTCAGAGAACGCAGAGGTAATATATTGACATGATTCATTTTATCTTGGCGTCCTTGTGCGCCTTTGCGCGAGACAAAAGTGTTTTTACGAGTGCATCAAGGTTGGATGTTGACACAAATCCGCATATCCCTTATCTTTCGCAGCATCTCACTCACGCCCGGCCTGCTTTAACGGTCATTTTCCGGTATCCGGGCGGTCATGGCGCAACCATAGTAACAAGCGGAGGTTTTGTTATGAGGAGCAGATATGAACGATAAACATCTAAGTAAGATAGCAGATGAACTGAGTCTCGCGCTTGGACAAGTAGCGGCCACGGGCCGGTTACTTGAAGGGGGAGACACGGTCCCCTTCATCGCCCGTTACCGAAAAGAGGTTACCGGTTCTTTGGACGAGGTCGCCATCACGGCGATCCGCGATAAAATGGCCCAGATGGAGGCCCTGGACAACCGAAGGGAGAGCATATTGAAATCGCTCAGGGAACGGGAGTTGCTCACGGATGATCTGGAGAAAGAGATCGTTTCCGCTGCGACCCTCACCATCTTGGAGGACATCTACCTCCCGTACAGGCCAAAACGCCGGACGCGGGCCACGGTAGCCAGGGAAAAAGGGCTTGAACCCTTGGCAAAACTCATCTTCGACCAAAAGGATGGGACCGACCCGGTAATAGAGGCAGCCACCTACATTGACATTGAAAAGGGCGTTGAAACAGCAGAGGACGCGCTTGCCGGCAGCCGGGATATCATCGCCGAATGGGTAAACGAAGACCAGACGGCCCGCCAGATGATGCGGGGACTCTATACACAAAAAGGGGTCTTACACTCAAAGATAATTCCAGGGAAAGAGGCAGAGGGCGTCAAGTTCAGAGATTACTTCTCATGGGAAGAACGGATATCTGAAGCGCCATCTCACCGGATTCTTGCCATGCGCCGCGGAGAGAAGGAAGGGTTCATCGATCTGCGAATTCGCCCCCTTCAGGATGAAGCGCTGGTACTGCTGGAGGCCATGTTTGTTAAGGGGGAGGGTGCAGCGTCTCAACAGGTAAAGGACGCGGTGCACGATTGCTACAGGAGGCTTTTGTCTGTTTCCATGGAAACTGACGTGCGGCTTGAGACCAAGAAGCGGGCTGACGATGAGGCAATCAAGATATTTGCACAGAATCTGAGGGAGCTCCTTCTTACCCCGCCCCTCGGCCAGAAACGTGTCATGGCCATAGACCCGGGGATCCGTACGGGCTGCAAGGTTGCCTGTCTCGACCCCCAGGGCAAGCTGCTCAAAACAGAAACCATCTTTCTTTTCAAGTCGGAAGGGGCCAAATTGTCCGCTGCCAAGACGGTGAAGGATCTGGTGGATACATATGACGTAGAGGCGATTGCAATCGGGAACGGTACTGCCGGAAGGGAAACCGAGGCATTTATTCGTTCTCTTCCCTTTGCCTCTGAAATTACGGTGGTACTCGTCAATGAGAGCGGCGCCTCTATCTATTCAGCCTCTGAGGTGGCAAGGGAGGAATTCCCGGATCTCGATGTGACGTACCGGGGGGCGGTGTCCATCGGGAGGCGCCTCATGGACCCTCTGGCCGAACTGGTGAAAATAGATCCCAAATCGATTGGCGTCGGCCAATACCAACACGACGTGAACCAATTGGCCCTAAAGAGTAGCCTCGATGACGTCGTCATGAGTTGCGTCAATGCGGTGGGAGTGGATGTTAATACGGCAAGCCGACAGCTTCTGACCTATGTGTCAGGTCTGGGCCCGCACCTGGCTAAAAATATCGTAGCTTACCGCGATGCGTGCGGTGCCTTCTCCTCCAGGGAAACCCTCAAGAAGGTATCGCGTCTTGGGCCGAAGGCCTTTGAGCAGGCAGCCGGTTTTCTCCGGATAAGGGATGGTGAGAGCCCTCTGGATGCGAGTGCGGTCCATCCCGAATCGTATGGCATTGTGGAGGCGATGGCGGTCGATCTCGGTTTTGGGGTAACGGATCTCCTTGTAATGGAAGCCCTCAGGGAAAAAATCGACCCGAACCGGTATGTGACGGATAAAGTGGGCCTCCCCACCCTGACGGATATCCTTGCCGAATTAGCCAAACCCGGTCGCGATCCCCGCAAACAGTTCGAGAGTTTCAAGTTCAGGGAAGGGGTTGAAAAGATCCAGGATGTACAGCCCGGCATGCGGCTCCCCGGGGTGATCACGAATGTCACCGCCTTTGGCGCGTTTGTTGACATCGGGGTGCACCAGGACGGGTTGGTTCACATCAGCGAGTTAGCGGACCGGTTTATCAAGGATCCCAATGAAGTGGTCAAGGTCCATCAACATGTGACGGTCAGGGTACTGAACGTGGATCTGGAAAGAAAACGAATCGCTCTTTCCATGAAACCGGGAACCCATCAGGAATCCGGGAAAATCGAGCCGGGCCCCTTCAACAACCCTTTCGCCAAAACCTTCAGGACCTGACCGGTCCGGTGGAACAGTCTCAGGTGTGCCCGGTGCAAGAGATCTCATCACCCACCGGAGCGGAAAGATCTCCCTTAACAGGGATGGTCCCGACAACGCTTTTCCTCAGCCCAAACCACGATCTCAAAACCCGCCAAATCGGCTCCACAGAAAGAGCAAGGATGATCAGTCCCCCTCCCCATTGAGCCCATGAAGGGATAAACTCAGCGGCCTGGCCGACCACGGCACGGGCCGAAATTCCGAAATACCCATAGGCCTGATCAAGGGCCAACCCGAAGAGCACCGATGAAAAAGCGATAGTCGCCAGATAGACAGCGGTGGACCTTTTCCCGATAGTGCCCAGGAGCACGGTCAGGGATGTGATATTCGTGGCAGGGCCTGCCATGAGGAAGACCAGGGCCGCACCAGGGCTCACCCCCTTGAGTATCAAGGCCGCGGCAATGGGCGTGGAGGCGGTCGCGCAGATATAAAGGGGAATCCCAACCGCTAACATGAGAAGCATCGAGGACAGCCCTCCCCCGAGGTAACGGGTCATCAGATGATCTGGGATCATGGCGGTGATGAGGCCTGCTAAGATTAGCCCGAGCAGAAACCACCCGGCCATATCGGCCCATACTTCCGTAAACGCAAACCGGAATCCGGCCATGATCTTCTGTGCAAAGGTGTGGTGACGCTGATGTTCGTCTGGTGAGCAGTCCTGGCCATCGCAACAGGCGTCAACAGGACAGGACAGGTCGGGGGCAACTGAGTCTGCCCCCTTGCGGTAGCTGATGAGATTTTCTGCGATGCCGGCTGCGGTAGCCGTTGCAAACGCCGCAACAGGCCTGGCCACTGTCATGACAGGATCTAACAGGGCGTAGGTTATTGCGATCGAATCTACCCCTGACTCCGGGGTGGAGATAAGAAATGCGGTAGTGGCCCCTTTGTTGGCGCCCTGTTTTTTCAGAGCCACAGCCGCCGGCAGGACCCCGCATGAACAGAGGGGCATGGGGATGCCTAACAGGGCGGCCTTAATGACCGATCTGAAACGGCCCTTTGAAAAATGACGGGCAACCGAAGAGGGACTGAGAAACACCCGGAGCAGACCGCTTATCAGCAGGCCGAATAGGATGTAGACAGAGGATTCCAGGAGAAGCAACCAGGCCTGGCCGAACACACTGTTAAGGAAATAAATCATTTTCGTCAGACTCCCCCGAGGCCCTATTCTCGTGCATGATCCAGGCCTAAACTTAGAAGACCTGTCACGTGTTCATCATCGAGAGCATAGTAGAGTATTTGACCGTCACGCCGGTTCCTGACTAATCCTAAATCCTTCAAACGCCTGAGCTGGTGAGACACCGCAGACTCGCTCAATCGGAGAAAGGCAGACAGGTCACAGACGCACATCTCACCGCCCAAGAGCGCCATTACAATCTTGAGGCGGGTGGGATCACCCAACGCCTTAAAGGCTTGGGCCAGCCGATCAAGTTCGGACTCCCTGACTGCATCTCTGTTCGCCTTTGCGACCCTCTCGAGATGAACCACCCTGACCCTGCAACCATCCTTTTCCAGAAGCGTGGCCCTGCGAAAACCCATATGAATCTCCATCAATATATGAACATATGTTCAAATATAGGCGTTCTCCCAGGCCCTGTCAAGAGAAAAATTTTTCGGTGGATCAGACCGGGGTGGCGGCGTGCGGGTCCTTTTTACTTGACGCGCCAGTGGAATTTCTCCATAATTGTTGTTACAAAAATTGATCTGACCAATAATACCCTTTTCATTCTCAACCCGCTCGGGTAACTGCGTTTTCCGAACCGACAAATTCACGAGCGCCTCATCAGTGACATCTCCCGGTCGGACCGACTTCAGTATCCGGAAGCAGCGGTCCAGGAGGGCGTGGCCGCCATTGTATCCATGCCCATCTTCTTCCTCCAGGAAGTGATCGGGGTATTGCGGTTGTATCACCATGAGCCATGGGATATTTCTGAACGTGATGTGGACTCTTTGCTGATCCCGGGTGAAAATATCGGGTTGGCCATGATGTTCGCCCGGCTGTTGAACACCGTCCAGACCATCCGGGAGGCGGTAAGAGACCTTCCCCAGGAATTCAGCCGTTTGCTGGAAATCCAGGACCGTCCATCAGAATGATGGGGGGAGACTGATGTCTCTACGGTCCGACAGGTTCCTTCGCTGTAAATATGGCGTCCTCATTAACAAAGACATGGCAAAAGGAGAGATGTCCGCCGCGCTATACGAAACGGCTTACAAACAGAAGCTGATGCGACTCATCGAAAAGGAAGTATATACCCCCCTGTCAGTTATCCTTGACAGGTATTTTACCGCCCCCCACCTTGCCGCCGGCGATCCAAAGCAGGTGGCGGATGCTTTGTGGGAGGAATTGGAAGAGATCAGAAACCCTGTGCAGTCCGTCAGGGAATGGCTTGAGAATATGGATGACGAAAGCCTTCTAAAAATGATTCATTCACGCTCATTAAATGATTTAAAAGATGAAACGGTTGGCAATGAGCAGTTGAGGCGAGAACTTGATGACATCTCATTGGAAGATTTCTTGAAAATGCTATGACGTATCTGCCTGTTCTCTGACGAAATTTAATACTTTATGGACATCCCCTACCCCACGCCCCCTACCCCACCATACCTCATTTTCATGGGTTAATAAGGGATGAATTGACCTCCACGTGTAAGATTATGTAAAATTATGACTGCAAAACCAAAACTTCAATGCAAATCAGGCTGTTGGCAGTCAAGATTGATGTAAGTCCTTTCCTGCAACCGAATAAGAGGCAAATTGATCGGCACTATATGTTGTGTCGTAAGAATTTCAGCTGTGACTTCAGAGGCCTTACCAGTTAATTGGATAAGTAAGGCATATCACACTATCCGCTCTGGTTGCGCTTTATGGCAGATATGTCAAATTTCCGGTGGTGCTGAATCTATGAGATATCCAGATGGTACTCCTGGGGTGCACACGAAGCTTATCAGACCTTATCACGTCTCCACCCAATCGCTCATATTAATCAAAAAAACCATCGACATAGTTCCAATCAAACGGTTTGCAGTTGCCCAGACCCTGTGGTAAATTGGTCACAAACCCGTTTACACTTGAGTCGTCCATTTCTCAAAGTTAGGCATTTCAGATTTCAATGTTGGGATTATTTGGGGTATATGGAAGTCAGGGGGTGGACGATCAGCGTCGCTTGGATCCAGTCCATATGGATCCGTATCGCCGGGGTTTCCTTCAGATCGCTGGCTTGGTTCACAGAGGCATATTTGCATCCGACTGCAACAAAAGGAAGGAAGAGATGATAGGACCTCTATCTGGATTTTCTGGATCAAGCGAGCAAGTTGCTATTGGTGCAGTCCCCTGGGGCTCGAATGAAGAATCCGTTGTCGCTGCCGTGAGACGGGTAGCGGAAGCAGCAACAGACTTTTCCTGGCTGTCCCGAGGTGATACGGTCTTCGTCAAACCCGTCTCCAACACCGCAAACCTATACCCGGCCACGACCTCTCCCCTCGCCGTAAGGGGTATGGTGCGCCTGCTCATTGAGAAAGGTGCCGGGCGGGTGATCGTGGGAGATAAGCCGGGTGTGCAGTCAGTTTATCACGACAAAGCGGTTCAAAGAGGGGCTAGCCGCGATGTCCTGGTCCGAAACGGTCTTCAGCAGGCCGCCATCGAATCAGGCGCCGAGGTCCATTACTTTGAAGAGGCAGGTTTTGATGCCTTTTTTGCTGCCATTCCAGAGCATGCGAGTCATTGGAAGGGGGAATTGCTTTTTCCGAACATTTTGAACCGGGTCGATCACATTATTCTCCTTCCCCGTGTTAGCCGACATGCACTGGCGGGAGTCACCCTCGGGTTGAAAGCTGCAGTAGGATGGCTTCGGGATGACAGTCGACTCGAGCTCCACAGAGACGCCGGCAGTTTCTTTGAAAAGACAGCGGAGATCAACGACGTAAAGGTGTTGAGAAAGAAATTAAGGCTGGTGCTCAGTGTGGCAACCAAGGTGCAGACGACCTTCGGGCCGGACCGAGGCTTTACGGCCGAGCCTGACCCCGGTGTCGTATTCGGATCAGAGTCCCTCCTCGCCCACGATATGTTCTGTCTGGGCTGGCTATTTTGGAACCGAGAGCACAACACGCCACCAGCGCAGTTGACTTGGTTTCGTGACCCCCATGTCACCTATCCAGGCATGATGAACCGAATCTTTGTTGGTCTCATCTGGGGCGTCGGCGCCTTCTTGAGTGCCGAGACATACAGCCGGGTTCGCATCGGTTCAGTCCAAACGGATCCGGTCATTTCAAGGGCAGCCGCACTCTGGGGAGGGTTCCCTCGCACTGAGCTCATAGATGTAAACGGGACACTCCCTGAGAGCATAGCCCACTACCTGAACGAAAAGACGGCAGGATGAAAAAGGTCGCTCCTGACCCATGGATCCTAAAAGAGACATGTTATAGGGTTGGTTGGCTTAATGGCAGGCCTTTTTATATCCCTTCTGAAAGGAAGGGTATAGGGGCGGTGGCAAGCGATTCGACTATCGAGCTTAGGGCAAGGTGGACAATGAAAAACAACAACGTCAAAAAGATATCCGGAATACAACACGTTATGGATCGAATCGGGAATCCCCTTGAATGGCGTTATGTCAACAAGACTTTGGTCTTATTGGCCCTCCAGATCCTGGTGTACCTGTCATTAATCATCTATATTTATCTTGCTTTCAGATATCCATCTCTCTACCCAAAGTATTTCAGCAGGACAGGAATGATGATTTTCCTCAGGATTAATCAATGGTTCATCCTGATTTTTGTTGTGCTGTTTGCCTTTTGCTTGTGGATTCGAAAATCTGATCCAAACAATCGTTGGGTTGCATATGTTACCGCCCTTTTCCTTTCAGCACATGATGCCATTTTTCTTTGTGGGATAGGGCATGCAACAAATCCTCAGACCCTCTTGATCCTCTTCCTGCTTGCGTTTGTGGGCCTTCTCTTATTTGATCCATATTATTCGCTATGTGTGGCCATTTCATGGATATTGGTCAACGGGTTTCATCTCTTTGCGGAACAGATGCATCTGATCCCTTATGCATGGGTGCTGAGCGAACCGCCATTTAAAGGCGGGGAAATCGGTATCGTTTGGTTGGCATGGAATCTTGGAAGCGGCTTTTTCGTGGCGGCGTTCATGTTCTCCATTTTTGGATACGTTATTAGCAGGTGGCGTAAACGTGAAACTGAGGTAACCGAGCTGGCTGACTTACTGAAAAAGATGTTCGGTCGTTACCTCTCTACGGAAGTCATGTCCTCACTTATAGAAAACCCTTCCCTGCTCGAACTGGGAGGCGAGCAAAGGGACTTGACAATCATGATGACCGACTTACGCGGGTTTACCGCTCTATCGGAACGACTCGATCCAAAAGAAGTCGTTCAAATGCTCAATGCTTATTTTGAGGTGATGGTCGAGACCGTTTTGAAATACAACGGCACCATCAATGAAATTATCGGTGATGCGCTACTTGTTATATTCGGCGCGCCACAAGAGATGCCTGATCAAACCCAAAGGGCTATTGCATGCGCTATTGAGATGCAGAACGCTATGGCGGGGGTAAACAGGGAAAATCGCTTAAGAGGCCTGCCCGATCTTGAGATGGGCATCGGTATTAACAAGGCCGAAGTCATTGTCGGAAATATCGGATCAAGCAAGCGGAGTAAATACACGGTGGTCGGAAGTGGGGTGAATGTGACCAGCAGAATTGAATCCTACACCGTAGGCGGTCAGATTCTTATTTCTGATGCAGTGTTCAGAGAAGTCGGAGATGGACTGCGTATTGACGGCGAGCAAGAAGTCTATCCCAAGGGCTCTGAAACGCCCCTGAAGATATATGATGTGGGCGGCATTGCCTCTCAATATAACCTGGTACTTGAAACGGAGGATACCGACCTGGTGTCTTTGAGGCGTAACATACCGATTTTGTACTCATTCCTTGGCGGTAAACATGTGCGAAAAGAGAGATCAAGAGGTATGGTTATGCGTCTCTCGCGAAAGGGTGCGGAGGTGGCCATGAATGTTTCGGCAGACATGATGACCAATCTTAAGATGAGTCTGGCGGATGTTGAAGACGATTTGAAGTCGAAAGATTTCTATGGAAAGATAATCGAACGGTCAGATCGAGGCGATAATCATTACATAATCAGATTTACCTCCCTACCCCTGGAAGTAGGTTCCTATTTCCAGGCCTTTCGTAAACATGCCATGCCAGAGGGTCTCAAATGAAGAGGGCAGGATCAGCGCATGGAAATCAGAGAGGACGGAGAGCATAGCGGCGGTTTGAATGACGCAACAATGCATGGAATCTTGTTGTCAGTCTGAAAATATTGTATTGACGCCCTGATAGGTCAGCTATTGTTCTGGCAGTGTTGCCTTTTTCGGTGACTTCAAAACCAGCCTCACCTTTCCTATCGGAAGTGCGATTCCCGCTAATCCCACCGGCATCAACCATTACCAGATGATTACGTATCCAACCGATATTCAGATATATTTTAGCATCGAAAACACTGAACGAGATGGCAGATATCACCACTTTTAGGTGGTGCTCAATGTTTCACATATCCTCATGATAGCTCCTGTGGCACACGAAGCTTCACCGGCCCTGTCACGACTCCCGCCAATCGCTGATGTTGGCCAGAAAATGAGGATCAACCTGGATTCAATCAAAAAATTTGCAAATTTTAAAAAATGCTTGGATTGTGACCGTATTTGACAAAGTCGTCTGTTATAATGGTCATCGAAAACATGAAATCCGCGATCCGAAATGGGATGGCCGTATTTGACAAACCCCTCTGTTATCATCTCTGTGTGTCACGGTTCAGTCAGTGGCTAACATGACCAATTTCCATTGACTTTTGGAAGAGTTAGGAATAAAAAACAGGCAGCATTATGTACGAACCAAGCTTCTTCTTTCAACCTGCTAAGGAATGAGGACTTGAAATGGTAGACGGTCGTCCAAAAACCCCGTTACTCTGGACAGATGGAGAGCGGGGTTTTGTATTTTTTGTCCCTGGGGAATACACGTGGAAAAATGCATGGTATTCAAAGTGGGAATAGGTCAGCAATGCCAAGATGGTAGGCCCCTTAGAGAAGTGGTCATGACGTTAGAAAGGCATTCCCACGGTGTGGGGTTTTCTGTGGAAAAAGGAGGGTCATCGCACGGTAGAATAGATACGACTTGATGCGTTGATTTTTTACTTTATTACCAGCGCTTCCCACACATAGTTTTTATTATTTTGCTTTAACTCTAAGTGGGAGAAGCTATGAATTGTGGATTTAGACGAGCCTCATTTTTTTAGGATAGATAAGGGTTTTTCTCTTGGGATCTTTGGTAGATAAGCATGGCTTACAGGGACGTCCTCTCAACAGACAATAACCGTGGACATCCAAATAATCTGGTATAACTACTTGTTCTAATAAGAGGTTTTTAATGAGCTACTCAGCATACCTGAAACCAAGGCAAGATGCGATTTCTGAAGAGGGGATCGAAGGAATTATCGATCTGGCGAACTTGAAAGATGAGTCCAAAACCAAAATCGAGGCTCGGCCGGATGATTTTTTCCAGCTAACCTATCCCACTACAGATGTTATTAAGGTCCTGGATGAAATCAATGTTCGGTTTTCATCCGCAAAGAATTCTTCAGGTCTGTTTCTTTTTGAGGGGCTGAAGGGTAGCGGCAAATCCCATATGCTTTTGATGATTTACCATTTATTTAAGAATCACCAGTTTGCCCGGGGGTGGCTCAATGAAAATGGGTTGTCATGCGAGATCCCCGAAGATGTGGTTGTGATAATCAATAAGAGCACCAGGAAAAAATCAAGACAAAAAGTTTGACAGATTTTAGGCAAAACTCCTTCATTCCGATCAGATCCGGTTTTTAAAAATGATATTGACTGAGCATAACCAATGCACTTTTAGTTGTTCACCATTCCGGCGTTACAGATGGAATACCCTGCCCATGATGTCCGAGTTTGGCAAACTGGTATGACTAGATCTCTTGCATTTGCAAGGATCAAAGCACCTTGGAGCCATAATGAGGGAGTTCGGACGGACAGGGTGGCATTCTTATTTGAGCCGTCAATCGTGCTCTCCTATCATGAGCACATTGCGACAGTTTACAATAGCCATCCTGTCCGCCGAAACCGCGAAAACCGTAAGCGCAAAGATTAAGTCCAGTGGGATCTGGGCTTACAGTTTAAGCTTTATTTCATATAACTCCTGTACCATGCTTCGCCATCGGCCTAAGGGGCGATCCTTCTCAAAAGCAGCTTCGAGTGCGTCTGCTTTATTCCATTTTTCCCGGAGGGACGGCCAGATCATGAGATAATAACCTGCCCGTTCTTCCGGTTTGACTTCTGTATTACGGAGTCGCTGCGGCATATATATTTGGGAGGTCCGCATCAGACACATACCCATACGGAGATATCGACGGCCAATGCCAAAGTCAGCGTGTTGCTCGGCTGCCTCACGACGTTTGTAGTCGGCCATCAAGTCTTCCGGGCCATGTAAACCCAAGTGATTGGCCGACTGGACTACATAGTCTTTAAGAATACGATTGCAGCGTTTTGCTACTTTACCGGTATAGGTTTTACCCTCAGGACCTCCGGTTTGTTTTACCCTGGGGATAATGCCTGAGTATGACACCAAATTGTTCAATGGCTTTTGCTCATGTGGGTTCCCAGTTTCCGCGGATACTCCTGCAGCCAAAACGATGCCGATACCACGAAGAGTTGTCAGAAATGCACCCTGTGTTTGCGCAAGCCATACAGCGATTTCATTTTTCAGATGGTTAATACTGTCTTGTAAGCATCTGAAATGCTTGACATGCTGAGCCAATGAAACTTGGAGGGTGGTGATGTATTCATCTGGAGTATTGAGCACACGTGCAGCATATTCCTGAAGCTTAGCCGCAGTACTTTCAGGCGTTGCTGTGCCGTATCGATGCAAGATTTCAATAAGCTTATGTCGTTTCCGACGTCGGATCTGGGATGGACTGAATCGATCTTGCATTAAGAACAACGAGCTTTTTGAAAATGGCAAGATTCCACTGTTTTTCTCATTCAGAAAGCCAGGAAGGAGCCGATCAACAACCGTATGAATTCGATTTTTCACTTCCGTTGACATGACAACAAGCTTTCTTCTGTGGCGGACCAGTGTGCGGAGGTTACGATAAATACCGGATTGGGCAGGAGAACAGTTGCCCCTGCGGTTCAGCAACATTGAAGCGATGCCCATTAAATCGAGACGATCGGTACTGGCTTGCAAATTTGCTCGTTGTTCTTTGGCATCATGGGCGTTGACACCGGCCACGATCCATCCTCCAGATCGTAAAGTGTTTACAAAGTTCTCCGCGTAGGAGCCCACATCTTCACCGCCAAAGAAGACATGTTTAGGGTCTATTCGACGATGGCTGCAAGATCGTATGACCTGTTCGGTAAGGTATTCGATACCTTCGGGGGAGTTTTTGATGGAAAACGGTTTTCTGAAGATATGGCCATGGCCGTTACAGAACATTACAACATGGTCCTTTTTGGCGTAATCTATTGGCACGCACATAACTTTTGCACCGTTTCCGGCTTCCTCAAAAAGGGTAAGCAGTTCTTGACTTTGGTTTACATAAATGTTTTTCTTTTTCATGGTGAAGCTCCTCCTTTGTTTTGCAGCTGCTTAATTGCAGACTGCTGTTAAATGTGCCACCGGTTAAACCGGATGGCTAACTAAACAATGGAGCTTCACCTACATTATGTCAAAAAAAGACTGCCCAAGGGGGCTTGGTCACCAGCAAAATATGTAATGGCGGCCCAAGTTATAGAGTTGGGGAGGCTCCGCGAGCTCACCC
>JACNIU010000335.1 GCA_014382905.1 Desulfobacterales bacterium | reverse complement strand
CCTTCCAGAAAGCGGTGGCCTCCCTTGGCTCAACACTCACGTTTACCCACCTCACGCTGAATGTCCTCTCCACTGCCGCGATCCCATTCATCCGCATAACTGAAAAGGGTTATTACCGCTTCAGGGAAAATGACCTTGTGAACTTACGCCATGAATAAGTAGAGAGCAGCTATTCCAATACCTCCAGAATAAAATCATGCCAGTTCAACGTGCTTTTCCCGGTTTGGCGAGGCCCAAAAAGAAAGAAGCTCTTAGTTTTGACAGGATTGAGCTCTCTTTGAAACATAGCTCCAAAAATGTACGGTAAAATGGAAGCGAATGGAAGCGATGTCAATAATTAGTCAATCACCACCCCTAAAAAGGGTAGCTTGAATGGTGACCCTCAAAGGGTCTTTTTTCTCTCACAGAGCTCACGGGGGACACAGAGGTTTTTGGGCAACATCTTTAAGTGGAACATTCAGGTGAAATGCAACAGGTTAACTTAAGCCGGGATACGTCCAATAACTGTTATCCACCATTTTTGATCACTGCACCGAAGGTTGATTGCTTTGCCTATCTCTGTGTGCTCTATCGAAGCGGGTGAGAGGCATAAAAATGCACGCTCTTACCCGGATAGTAAAGATGGGACCATCAGCATAGCTGAAGGTTTAAGGGGTTAATTAAAGAGACCTTTGAAAAACGCCCCCTTTTGGCCACACAACCATCTTATCCAAATTTACGTTATTATATGCCCGGCTATTGTCTTATCTATCATTATGGTATAGATCTTTTCTGGCGTCCTTGCCCCGTTAAATTCGGCAGACTATTTAACCGGGGTCAGCAGAAAAGAAAAAATATTCCCCCTTTGCGGTCTTAGCGCCCGCCCCGTAGCTCCGGCAGATGGTACTGGGGTCTTGAGCGAAGCGGGCGGTGAATACTATTCTTCAACCGATTTCCCTTGACTTTTTTACAATTTTTACTATCATCTCAGTGCGTAGTTACTCCCATAACCTATAACCCAGTGCCCAGCACCCAGTACCATAAACCTTACGCCTTGAGCCTTAAGCCTAACCTTTAGAGTTTCCCTATGGAGTATCATCTCAAACTCGGCCTACCCATCTCCTGACAGGATCTTTTCTGTCCTGTTGGGAGCGAAAATTTTCATCTTTACTTTTTTATCAGCGTCTCCATTCCCATTATAAATGAATGCGGAAACAGAACGGGGGGTTTCCTATTAAGAAGGCTGTACTGGTTGAACAGAGAGATGTGGCCTTTATCTTGTCAGACCCTCAGAGAAGAGAGACTGGAAGAAATTGCCATGCCATTTGGCACTGGAAAATATTCGGTTAGCAGGGCCACAGAAAAATGAGAAGAGTAATGTTCGAGGACTGAAGTCTAAGAAATGCGTCTAAGGGATTTAGGGGGTGTCAACTAACAGTCAACAGTAGACTTGACCCCATTTCACACTGCACCACGTAATGATTCGAGGGATAGAACGTAGGAAAATATTCCGCAACAAGAAAGACTGTGAGGACTTTATTGAAAGACTTGAGATTCTCTGTCCCGAGACCCAGACAGACTGTTATGCGTGGGCTTTTATGTCCAATCATGCATTATGTTGAGCTCAACATAAGGCGTGGGTTGACATCAGACAAAAGGCGACCACGTTGACATGGAAAAGCTTTACTGTCTCTTGAAGCAACTCGAGAAATTGCTGGTAATCCGTGTCATCCGCAAAAAGATTCTCACCTCTTCGGGCACGGTTCATCACATGATGCCAGGCATCCGGGTAGTCTATTCTCAAGGGCCGCGACATGATGGAAATATACCGGAATTTACAACAAAGGTCAATCGTAGATTTGACCCCAAGTCCTCCCTTTCTTTATCAGGATGAAGTCCATGGCAGCCTTTTTGAGCAGGCTGATAAAACGCTTGATCTGCTTTTGACCAAATATCTCAGGGCCTATATCAGCTACGAGGGAATAAACCGCGTTGAAAAATATCCTTTCCCGAAAGAGGCCCTGCGTGAAGCCCTGTTAAATACCATCGTTCACAAAGACTACAGCAGCGGCGTGCCGATTCAGATCAGTGTGTATGAAAACAAAATCATTTTCTGGAATAGTGGACAATTGCCCGAGAACTGGACTGTCGGGCGACTGTTCGAGAAGCATGCATCAATGCCGTATAACCCCCTCATCGCGAATGCTTTCTTCCGTGCCGGACTGATTGAAGCCTGGGGCCGTGGTATATACAAAATTACCAGTGAATGTGAGACGTTTGGCGTTGCTCCGCCGAAATTCAACTGTGATTTCTCAGGCCTCATGGTCGAGTTCGGGGCAAAGGGCGAAGAGGTGTCGGGGAAAACGTCGGGGAAAACGTCGGGGAAAATATTGGAACTGATGAAATCCAATAGAGGGATAACCATACCTGAATTGGCCTTAGAAATTGGTGTAACAGAGCGTTCTATAGAGAGAAACATTCAAAACCTGCAAAAAGAAGGTGTGATTCAACGCATAGGTCCGGCTAAAGGCGGTTACTGGAAAATAATAAAGGAGTAGCCCATGGGAAATGTTGGTGATATTGAGCGAATTACACAGAACCGCGTGGTAAGATTGTTCAAAGAAAAATTGGGTTACACCTATCTGGGCAATTGGGAAGACCGCCCAAACAACAGCAACATCGAGGAAGCGCTTTTAACCAGCTACCTCAGCAAGAAAGGATACAATACCACACTCATCAATAAAGCCCTGCATGAACTCCGTGTTACTGCCAGCAACTACAACGAAAGCCTCTATAGCAACAACAAAAATGTCTACAAACTGCTCCGCTATGGCGTACAGATAAAAGCGGAAGCGGGCGAGAACTTTGAGCCTGTCCAGTTAATCAACTGGCAGAACCCCACCGAAAACGATTTTGCCATTGCCGAAGAAGTAACCATACTGGGCAACCGTGAAAAACGGCCTGATATCGTGCTTTATGTAAACGGCATTGCTTTGGGCGTACTGGAACTCAAACGCAGCACCATCTCTATTGGTGATGGTATCAGACAGAACATTGTCAACCAGCAAAAAGAGTTCATTCAATCCTTCTTCTCTACGGTTCAATTTGTCTTTGCAGGAAACAATACCGAAGGCTTACGTTACGGGACTATCAGAACGCCCGAAAAGTTCTTTCTTAAATGGAAAGAAGATGAAGAGGACGACAGCCTGTTGCAGTTGGACAAATACCTATTGAAGATCTGCAATAAGCAGAGGATTATCGAAATCATCTACGACTTTGTACTCTTTGACGGTGGCATTAAAAAACTGCCGCGCGCACACCAATACTTTGGTATCAAGGCCGCACAGAGACATGTCCGCAGGCGTGAAGGCGGTATTATCTGGCACACTCAGGGGAGTGGCAAGAGTATTATAATGGTTCTTCTTGCCAAGTGGATATTGGAGAACAATCCCAATGCCCGCGTTGCCATCATTACCGACCGTGACGAACTGGATAAGCAGATCGAGGGGGTTTTTAACGATGTAGGGGAACCGATCAAGCGCACCACCAGCGGCAGGGATTTAATGGCGCAACTGGGAGAGGCAAAACCGAGGTTGCTCTGTTCTTTGGTGCATAAGTTCGGCAAAAAGAATGTTGATAACTTTGAGGAGTTCATCAAAGAGCTGGAGAGTCAGCCCACTCAAGCTGTTGGGGAACTCTTTTTACTTGTGGATGAATGTCACCGTACCCAGAGCGGCAAGCTGCACCGTACCATGAAGGCCATGCTGCCCGGCGCCATTTTTATTGGTTTCACCGGAACACCGCTCCTTAAAAAAGACAAACAGACCAGCCTGGAAGTATTCGGCAAGTATATCCACACCTACAAGTTCAACGAAGGGGTTGAGGATGAAGTCATATTGGATCTGATCTATGAAGCGCGTGACATTGATCAGAAAATATCCTCCTCCGAAAAAATTGATGCCTGGTTTGAATCCAAAACAAAGGGGTTGAACGACTTTCAAAAATCGGAACTGAAAAAGAGATGGGGCACGATGCAGAAGGTGCGCAGTTCCCGTTCCCGTATGGAGAAAGTGGTAAGCGACATCATTTTTGACTTCAATGTAAAGCCACGGCTCAGCTCGGACAAGGGCAATGCTATTCTGGTGGCTTCCAGTATTTACGAGGCATGCCGCTATTTTGAACTTTTTCAAAGTACTGAATTAAAAGGCAGATGCGCTGTAGTTACATCCTATAATCCAAGCACCCGCGATATCACTACCGAAGACACCGGTGCCAATACCGAAACTGAAAGGGAATTTGTCTACAAAATTTATACGGATTTATTGAAAGAAATATCTGCAAAACTGAACAAAACAAAAACCGAAACCTATGAGGATGAGGCTAAGGAAAAGTTTATAGACGAACCTGCGAACATGAAACTGCTTATTGTTGTGGCTAAGCTTCTGGTTGGTTTTGATGCGCCCCCTTGCACATACCTTTACATAGATAGAAACATGGAGGACCACGGCTTGTTTCAGGCTATCTGTCGGGTAAACAGGCTGGATACCGACGATAAACAGTTTGGGTACATCGTGGATTACAAGGACCTGTTCCGCAAAGTAGAAAATGCCGTTGCCGTATATACCTCCGAGCTGGATTATGACGATTTTGAAAAAATAGACTGCGATATTCTGTTGCAAGACCGTCTGAAAAAGGGCCGTGAACGCCTGGACAACGCCCTTGAAGAAATAGCTCTGCTCTGCGAACCTGTTGCACCACCCAAGGGAAGCATGGAGTACATACGCTATTTCTGCGGGAATACGGAGATCCCCGAAGAACTGAAAAGCCGTGAAGTACAGCGAACAGCCCTGTATAAAGCAACCGTGTCATTGATACGCGCCTATGCCAACATAGCCGACGAAATAGAAGCGGCCGGCTATACCGAAAAAGAGATTGAAGACATTAAAAAGCAGCTCGATTTTTACCTGAAACTGCGTGAAGAAATCAGAAAAGCAAGTGGCGAGACCCTTGATCTTAAAACCTATGAAGCCGACATGCGCCATTTGATTGACAACTACATTCAGGCAGAAGAGCCTCAAAAGATTTCGCCTTTCGGAGAGATGACTCTTTTAGAAATTATTGTTAACACGGGCATTGCCGATGCCATCAACAGCCTGCCCCAAGGGATTAAAGGCAGCAGGGAAGCCGTCGCTGAGACCATCGAGAATAATGTTCGTCAGAAAATCATCAAAGAACATTTGATTGACCCGGCATTCTTTGAAGAAATGTCTAAATTGTTGGATGGAATCATCAAAGAACGCAAAGCCAATGCCATCAGCTATGAGGAATATCTGAAGAAGATTGCGGACCTTGGCTAAAAAGGTAAACGAAGGAAAGAGTGACAGCACCCCTGACGCATTAAATACGCCAGCTAAAAGAGCGCTCTATAATAATCTTTCTCTAAATGAGTCTCTGGCATTGTCTGTCCATGAAAGCATCTGCCAATACAGGCCGGACAACTGGAAAGGGAACGAAACCAAGGAACTGATTATTAAGGGTAAATTGTATGAGGTTCTGGGTGATGAAAAAGAGGTCGAGAGAATATTTCCCATCGTGAAACAGCAGGGTGAATACTGATATGGAACAATTGAAATTAGGAAATATTACCGTTGATGTGGTGCAAAAAAACATCAAGAACATTCACCTGAGCGTTTATCCCCCAACAGGCAGGGTTAGAATTTCAGCACCCAACAGAATGGATTTGGCCACTATTCGTGTATTTGTCATTTCAAAATTAAGCTGGATAAAAAAACAACAAACCAGACTGAGAAATCAGGAAAGGGAAGCACAAAGGGAGTTTATAAATAGGGAAAGTCACTACTTCAACGGCAAGCGCTATTTGCTGAAGGTGACTGAGCGAGATGCTGCTCCAAAAGTGATTTTAAAACATAGTGCTATTGAACTTTTTGTAAGACCTGAAACAGACGCAGTAAAAAGGAAATCCATTCTCGATGAGTGGTACAGACGGAAACTGAAAGAAACATTGCCGTTACTTATAGAAAAGTGGGAAAAGAAGATAAATGTTCAGGTCAATGAATTTGGAATAAAAAAAATGAAAACGAAATGGGGGACTTGCAATATCAAGGCTAAACGAATTTGGTTGAATTTAGAATTGGCCAAGAAACCGCCCGAATGTTTGGAATATATCGTTGTGCATGAAATGGTTCACCTATTGGAAAGAAACCACAACGACAGATTCATTGCGTTAATGACCGATTTTATGCCAAAGTGGCGATTTTATAAAGATGAATTGAACCGATTACCAGTTAGTCATGTGGACTGGCATTACTAGAAAAATACATAACAAATCGTTCCACCTGCCATTTTTCCGCTACGCTACAAAATGCAGGTGGAATAGGGGTCTGTTGTTGACTGAAAAGGGGGGACGTCCTTAATAATCAAATATCTACAAATTGTAACCTACATTCCGCACTTCAGAGAGGTCGAACTTTGGAATTTTGATCCTCGTGAGGT
>JACNIU010000208.1 GCA_014382905.1 Desulfobacterales bacterium | reverse complement strand
ACCCCTAACCGATCCCCTTTGAACCAGGTGGGCAAGACCAGACCCGGTCTGCCATAAAGGAACAGAGACCGCTGTCCGACTGGCAGATAATGAGCATATCCTTTTAGCTCAAGGGAAGTTTTCCCCCCCGCATGGAGATCCAGGCCGAGTTGCGTTTGAAGCGTGTAGAGGGCACCGGGCCACTCCACCTTATCGCCATTGAGGATATAGGCGCCTCTTCCGAAGGACTGAACCCAGCCGCTCTTTTTGTATTTCGTAAGGAGGTCATGGCTGAAGCCCTCAGTGTTCAAATAGGACGCGGTAGCGGGCGTCCCTCTTGGCCACTGACTGATGAGGCGGTTTATTTTTGATTTTGTTTCATTACGCATACTCATTAAACAACCATATTTTTAAACTAAAGTCAAGAAATGGTTTAGATATATTTCCGTTTAATAACTCAGGGTCATCAAATGAGCTCAGTTCTTAAACCATGGCGGTTATCGGGGGGTCGTCCATAAAAAACTAAGAAACTAACGGATTACATGACCTTTCATGTTCTCCGAACCTGTGCTATCTTTTTAGAGTTTTATCCATAGTCCCGGCGAAAAAGAAGCCGAAACGTAAATGATACGCTTTGGCCTACTTCAAAATTTCAGATTGAGGGATTATGGATAAAACGCAGATGGACTAAGCCGCGGGTTATTAGATGGCTCATATCTATGGGGTTTGTATATAGAAGAGGTGTCATTTGAGGCGGGGTGACTTGCCCATTTTTTGTAATTTGAAAAGTAGCCTTTCAAACATCTATCCTTTAGAAATAAGTTTGCCTTCAAAATGAGAATGTTTCTGCCGCTATTAGACATAATTTACCATTTTAGGGCGAACCTCTCCTATCCCTTTGAATAGGGCTAAAAAGAGTTTGGGCCATATAACGGACCATGTCTCAAATCATAGGAGAGAGTTCTCCCTGATCGAGATAGCGCAGTGGGGTGGAAATCAGGCCGCTTTCCGTAAATTGGGCGGCCGGATGATTTCAGCTATAGACGGATGCGTGTTCTTCGGTATTTCAAATACAACACGCATCTTGCCTTTTTTACAGCAAGGACATAGCGTAATATCAATGCCGGTTAACTTGAACATCATTTCTTCAATCGATTGTTTGATAATCTTGTCACCCTCTGCTGATCGACCTAAAAACTTTCGGATTTTTTTAATATTGTCCGTTTTATGGCGATTTGACAGAAATCCAAAATGACGGATTCTCACAAATCCTTTTGAAAGGGTATGCAGCAAAAACCGCCTGATAAATTCAACCGCCGTTATAGTGGAGAACATAGTCTTCTTGGTATCGCGGTTTTTGTATTTAAAGGTAACCATCCCATCTCTTACCGAGACGATTCGGTGATTTGATATGGCCACCCGGTGGGTATAACGGCCAAGATACTCAAGCACGTATTCAGGGCGTTTAATTGGCTTTTGGATATAGACCACCCACTTTTTGGAATAAAGGGATTCTTTAAGCTGTTTAAATCGCTCCGGTCTTTCAAAGGGGGAACTGATGCCTGGGAATTTCAATTTTCCGTCCTGGTAGGCTTTGGTCATATAATCAAGAAACTTTCCCCGGAAAGCTTGAGAAAGTGCTTCCACATTAAACAGATACGCATGCTTGGTCGGCTGCCAGGAGCCATCCGTTTTCAATACTCCGCCGGGGATCAGGCAGTGAAGATGAAAATGTGCATTGAGATGTTGATCCCAGGTGTGTAAGATAGCGATAAAGCCGAGTTTGCCTGCCAGTTTGTTTTTCGGGTTTTCACCAAAGGCCAACAACGTCTGGGACACTGCTTTGAACAAAATGTTCAACATGATTTTCTTATTGAATAAAATTATGGGATTGAGATCATGGGGTAGTGTAAAAACGTTATGGTAGTATGGAACTGGCAGCAGCTCGGCTTTTCTCGCATCAAGCCATCTCTCCCGTGGCATATTCTGACACTTTGGGCAGTGGCGATTCCTGCACGAATTATACGAAATCCGCTCGGTGCCGCAATGATCGCACCTTTCAATATGACCGCCAAGATCGGCTGTTCTGCAACTTAAGAGGTTGTGGACAATCTTGTAATGGTCAGATAAAAGCGGAAAGGTCTCTTGATAAGACCCAATATATTCTCGTAAAATATCGGCGACCTCGAAAGAAGGCCTTCCAATGCACACGATGTTTCTGTTTTTTACTTTAGCTGTTTGATGCATTGCACACCTCCTCACCGTTATCGGCTGTAATGGCGGGGTCAAACAGATCGAGGGGACTTTTGATTTTTGACAGTGTCTCTCGGCTGACATGAAGATAGATCATGGTCGTGGATAGGGATTTGTGGCCCATCAATATCTGGATTTTTCGAATATCATAGCCAGCCTCAAGGAGATGGGTCGCGAAGCTATGACGTAATGTATGAAGCCCTGGGCCTTTCTTAATGCCGGCTTTCTTCCTGGCGTTTTCGTAGATGCTTCGCACAGTTTCATAGCACAGCTCTCCCTTGTCCTTATAGGATGAGGGAAAGAGATATGTTTTTGGCTGAAAGGTTTTGTAGTAATGTCGGAGCTCCTTTAGGAGTCTTTCAGAGAGCAGCGTATAACGATCCTTACCTCCTTTTCCGTTTTCGACCCTTATCAGCATCCGTTTGCTGTCGATATGCTCGGGCTTGAGAGCAATGACTTCACTTGCCCGGAGTTCAGCTGAGTAAGTTGTCATTAAAATGAGGCGGTGCTTCAAATTATCAGGCGCATTAATGATTTGCCATACTTCTTCTTGAGCCAGAACAATGGGAAGTTTCCTGGTCTTTCTATGTACATAATCGGGCGCGTTTTTCTCAATGGAAAGAACATGGTTGTAAAAGAATCTCAAACCGCTGACGGCAGTCCCCACACTGTTGGAAGCGTGTCTTTTGTCCTTTTTCAGGTACAGCAGATAATCTTCCACCATATCCTTGGAGACCTTATCCGGTGACTTTTTGTAATGCATGGCCAGTCCGGATACGGCTCTTAAATAAGCGCGCTGGGTGTTTTTTGAAAGATTCCTCAGTTCCATCGATTTGATCATTTTGCTTCGCAATTCCGTCATGATACACCTCCGTTAAATTGGGTTAACAATACGGAGGTATCTTATATGACTAGAATCGAAGTGGAAGGAGTTTAAAGATTGGAGTTGGGTGGTTAAAACTTAGTGGGGAACTTAGCTGCCGCGGAGCGGTTTAGTCCATCTGCCATATATCACAACATTTCAACATGTTGTGATAAGAGCTCAATATCTGAAAGGGTTTCGCATTTTTTTAGCCATGAAATCTGGAAGGAATAATCACGAAGCCTTGTACGGGCGCTCGTCAGCGACTATTGCTCTAAATTATAGATTTGACAGGATGGAACCATTTGAATCGGACCAAGCCAAAGGCTTGATGACACTGATATAATATGCATAATCAGGGGGTATTTTGACCTTTAGGCCCCCTGTTTTGAGGTCAGAGTTGACCTTCTAAGAAAAAACAATGAAATGCATAATCTGTAAATATGGTGAAATAAATGGACGAGTCTATCAAAAATATTCTTGAGGTTTTTAGTCAGGAACGTCTCAGTGAGTACCCGAGGGATGTTCTTGATCTGGCCCTTGCACGCGAGGAGGAACTGACTCCCCATCTTTTGGGGATCCTGGAAGATCTCCTTGCAGATCCCAGTCTCCATGCGGATCGCCAGTGGTCATACGGCCCCATTTTTGCCATGCAGCTTCTGGCTCATTTTGAAAACCACGACGCCCACGAAGCCATTGTCAAGGTGATGTCGTTACCCAAGGAAAGCCTTGATCCGATTTACGGAGACATGATTACAGAGGATTTTCCGCGGGTCCTGTACCAGACGTGCGGAGGGCGTTACGACAAGATCAAGGAACTGGTATTAAGCAAGGCTGCAGATGATTATGCACGTGGCTCGGCCATGAAGGCCCTTGTTTTGGGCATGCTATTCGGAGATTTGCCCCGCCTGGAAGTAATGGATTTCTTCGCGGGGTTATTCGGCGGTTCAGAAGCTGAGGATTCCTCGCATTTCTGGGATGAGGCGGCCTCCTGTGTCCACGACCTGTACCCGGAAGAGTTGATGGAAATCATCACAGATGCCTACGACCGGGGGTTGATATGGCCCAGATATATTGGGAAAGAATCATTTGAGGAGGCCCTCGCGCAGGATAAAGAGGTCTTCCTTCAGGAGAGAAAAAGTCACCTGGAGATGGATTTTCTTGATGATTTTCATGAGTATATGTCATGGTGGGCCGCCTTTGATGAGAACGACAATGATGCTTATGAAATCGGAGGAGATGGGCTTGGAGCCGAAAGTTCGACAATTGAGCAAAAGAAAAGAGGCACCAAAAAGAAGAAGGCCAGGAGAAAGCAGGCTAAATCCAGTAGAAAGAAAAACCGGCGGCGATAGTGTGAAGGGATCTACTCTTGACTCATCTTAGTGAGTGGGATGGTGATATCACAATATAGGCCCTGGGATCACAATATCCGTGGCATAAAGGGACATCAGACACGGTTTCGAAGTTTGAGTTCCATGGGCTGAGGCAAGAGGTTAGGCTTGGTCTTTCAGGTAGGGTTGTTCGTATTTCCTCATATGGAGAGGGGTCTGCCCTCTGGCATTCGACATATTTCGATGCGTTGGTTTAACGTAAACAAATGAATACTTGACACGCCGGGAAAATTTGTTTACCTTGTCGTCAAATTTCAATGAATAAAGACGACAAGGTTATCAAAACATGCTGAAAAGAATTCTAAAAGTCCCAGAACAGAGTTTTTTTCTTTTAGGCCCACGGGGATCAGGCAAGAGTACATGGCTTAGATCCATGTTTTCCGATGCCCATGTTATCGACCTGCTGTCCGAAGAGACGTACCAGAGGCTGTTGTCGAGTCCCGGTCAATTTGCAGACGAACTGCGTTCCATTTCAAGCGGCCGCTGGGTGATCGTGGACGAAGTGCAACGACTGCCGGATTTGCTGAACGAGGTGCACCGCTTGATGGAAGAAAAGCGGCTGAATTTCGTCCTCTGCGGTTCGAGTGCCCGCAAGCTCAAGCGATCCGGAGTCAATCTCCTTGCAGGACGTGCCCTACGCCGATCGATGCACCCTTTTGTGCCTGAGGAGCTTGGCGAACAATTCGATTTGGAAGAGGTTATGCGGTATGGTTCTCTGCCCATCGTCTGGGACTCTACAGCCAAACAGGAAACACTTTCCGCCCACGCACAGCTCTATCTGAAAGAGGAGATCCAGGCAGAGGCACTCGTTCGTAATTTGCCGGGGTTTGCGCGCTTCCTACCTATTGCAGCCCTTTTTCACGGCCAGAATATCAACGTGACCAATATTGCCAGGGAAGCAGGGGTAGCCAGAACAACGGTAGCAGGATATCTCGATATCCTTGAAGAAACACTTCTGTGTTTTCGGCTACCTGCCTACGAGGCCAAATTGCGTGTCCGGGAACGGAAACTACCGAAATGGTATTGGTGCGATCCGGGCATTGTAAGGACCATGAAGCGGGCGACAGGGACATTGGTACCAGAAGAGAAAGGCGCCTTGTTCGAAGGAATGGTGGCTCAGCTGTTACGCGCATATAAAGACTATCGAGGCATGTTTGACGATATGTATTACTGGGCGCCCTCGGCCCGATCCGGGATGGAAGTCGATTTTGTCCTGACTCGGGGTTCGGAGCTGGTCGCGGTGGAGGTAAAATCCGGTAACACTTTTACGGATGCCTGGTGTAAGGGGCTGCGTGCCATTGAAGCGCTTAAGGGCCTGCAACGTCGGATTGTCGTCTACCCACGCGGACCGGCAATGAGAACGAGAGACAGAATCGATATCTTATCTTTCAAACACTTTTCCGACGAACTGGCCGCTGGTGCTTTATGAGTAAGGGAAACGGTTCGAAGAGATAAAGTTCGTTCAGTGGCGAAAGTTGAAGCGGCGGATAAAATACCCGAAACCCGGAGCGGCGCCTCACGCCATTCTGGATTCTGACTCCTGAATTCTGAGATTCTTGAAATGATGAAATTTCAAATATCTTTGCTTAGGCCTTTCGGTTCGACCCGACTGCAAGAAAAGAAGAGACAGAATGGATAGGACGTTGCCAATAAAAGAAGACTTTATTTCGTTTCGGGACTATAAAGTCTGGTATCGTATCGTCGGTCAGGGTGAAGCGCCCGGCAAGCTGCCATTACTGTGCTTGCACGGTGGGCCGGGGGCAACGGGACGGCATGACGCTCGTCTTCAGGGAGGTGCCTGCTCAGGTTTGTTCCAGTTTCGGGGAAGATTATGTGGATGAGGAAATTACTTCAAGATTACTAAAAACTGCAGAAGAGAGCCTCTCTTCCGGGATTATGGTTGACATTCGCCAATATATAAATGAGGAGGTGCGTGATGGACTATATTCGGTATATCGAAAAAACCCATGAATATTACCGCGGTCTGGGCTACGACAAGACCTACAACTACGCGT
>JACNIU010000122.1 GCA_014382905.1 Desulfobacterales bacterium | reverse complement strand
TTGTGGTCATTAAACCACTTAACAGTTCCATTTGTCATAATATCATCCTCCTTTCGAAAAATTTCAACGTTACAAACTGAAGGATGATAGCGTTTAACAAACGGATAATTCCTACAGAAAGAAACCCTCCCGCCAATTTACGGCGAGACTTAATTGATAATATATTTTAAACACCTTTATACGTAATAGCAAGCTAAATATTTATTTTTTTAAAATAGGAGAAAAGGGGGCGTTTTTGGAAGGTCTCGTTATGTTTCGGGGTCTGATGAAAAGAGGGTCCCCTGCCTGATGTCGCTTCTTATCCGCTCCTCTGCGGCCTTTTGGATCGGTTGAATCTCTCCCTTCAGGAGGTACCGGCCGAACATCCTGTTGAATTCGGTCCATGCACCTGCCTGGCGATCCCTCTCCATAAAGCGGCTTAGACCATTTATCTTTGCATCCAGATCGTCAATGAGATTGAGGGCAAACGCCTCTAAGAACTTTGGCACCTTGGGGGAACCGAAATCGTACTGGCCATGGTGACTCAGTATCAGGTGTTTCAATCGAATTGCCAGTTCTTCGGGGAAATCCTTTAATCCCCTCAACTTCTCATCGACCATGGCCACGCTCAGCACGACGTGCCCGACCAGTCTCCCTTCATCGGTATAGTCGATCTGGAGGTCGCAGGCCAATTCCCGTATTTTTCCGATATCGTGCAGAAACGCGGATGTGATGAGCAGATCTCTGTCTAAATGCGGGTAATGTGCCGCCACCCCTACCGCCAACTGACAGACAGAGAGGGTATGTTCCAAGAGACCGCCCAGATAGCTGTGGTGAAAATTCTTCGCTGCCGGCGACTTTCTGAACCGGGTCACAAACTTCCTGTCTCCCAAAAAGCTGTCACACAATCCTCTCAGATGGATATCTTTAACGTCCCTGAGGATCTCTCTGAGAGCTTGCATCATCTCCGATGGATCATCAAGGGTGGTCTCCACGAAAATGTCAGGTTCCGGTTTTTCCTTCAACAGATCCAGCCCTGATATGGTTATCTGGAGCTGATCGCGGTAAGAACCGGCATGACCCGCGACCTGGATGATATCACCTTCACAAAAGAGAGATGATAACGCTTCGGCCTTTTCCCAGACCTTGGCAGCGATTTCTCCGGTCCTGTCTGCTAAGGTCAGGTTCAGGAAGGGCTTGCCGTTGCGGGTCTTTGCCAATCTCTTTTCCTTGACCAGGTAGCAACCTGAAACCCTGTCTTCCTCCTGAATCGCATTTACCCAGAGATGTGAGGGTCGAGCATCTGTTGAGTTCTCGGTCATAGGCATAACACGCGATCCTGGGGACATCGATAAAGGCCGAGGCAGCAAGATCTAATCATCAAAGTCCCCTGCAAGACCCTTGTCGCTGTCCAGCTTGGCGGCTCTTTCATGTATCCTGACTTCTGTCCAGTCGGCGGGGTCTTCGATCCGCGTCCCTTTCGGCCCCAGGTCGTAAGAGCCGGCATCGAGAATAGCCTCAATGGCCAATGGAGCGGTATGCCTGGTGTTAAAGACATTGGTCAACAGTTCGTAGATAAAGTCTTCCACCCCTTTTGCCATTCTCTCCCGTATATCGCGAGGAAGGCCTAACAGCTTGTTTTCAAAGGGAAGGTTGAGTTTCTTGTAGCTCCCTCCTTTCAGGCCTTCGGACTTGGCATAGGCCACTATCGCATCCCACATCTCGTCTGTCATGCCGTCATCCGACACCTTGACGAACTCACCGTTGTCATCTAATAGGGCGTTACCATACTCATTAACCTTTACACCCCATGAAATCATCTGCAGGGCCGTTGCCACATTTGCCTTTGTGGTCCGGGTCTGCCGGGCAATCTCCCTGAGACGCTCGGAGCTGTTGCCCGAGGTCCCGTGCTGTGCCCCTGATATGTTATACTTGGCCAAGGCATTATGAATCTCTATTGTCAGGGGAACCTGGATGCCCGCGTCGCTTGCCTCAATCCCGTGGGTGGTTCCGTTGTTCAAGGCGATCCAGTCAGGGAATATATCGTGAGCATTAAGCCCCTGAATCAGGAACAGGGCCTCCTTTGCCGTGGAAAGGCCCTCTTTTCCTTTTATCTCGCCCACCTCGGTCTCATATCCGGCCCATTTGGGGAGATATGTGCTGAGGGTGAGATTTGCTAAAAGATTTTTTTCGTCCGGGAGGTGTGAGGCATCAATGGCAACAGAAGTAATCCCGGCATCAAACATGGACGGGATTTCGGTTTTTGCCGCTTCTACATCCTGGGTGCCCTTGATCCCGTAATGGTCGGCATGGATGGCAGCAGGAACAGTAATGCCCATCTCATTTATAATGGCGTCAACCTGTCGTGCCATATTCCAGTAATTGACAGCGCAGTAAGCGTTCGCGCCTCCCTCAGATTTTGCGATTTCGATGATAATAGCGGCATTCGCCCGCTGGGCAGCCCTGAGTGCACCCCGGATCACAAACTGATTCCGGCCGTTGGCAGCGATGGTCATGGCCTTTCCCTTCTTCATCATGGCCCGGTCGATCACCTTGCCGCTTACGATCAGTGCCCTGGAATTGGGAAACAATTGGGCTATGTTAGGCGGGCGACCGATCTCAAGCGCCTTTTCAAAATCCTTAGACCCGTTTCCTTTATTCAAAGACATGGCAGGCCTCCTTTCCCTAATTAAAGCTGTAAGTTAATTCCGTTCTGTGATCATCAAATAGAATCGTAACCGTTTATTTCTTTTCTACCTTCCTTCTGCATCCTGCGGTTCTACATCCTACGGTTCTATATTCTTTCTTAATCTCTTCCACGCTTAGGGCCTTCCATCTCTTTGACTATCTTTTGTTGGAGGCCGGGATCATTGCCGGCCAATTCCTTAGCCTTTTCAAAATGGAAGCGCGCTTTCTGGACCTGCCCCAACCTAATAAAATAGCGACCGAAGTTATAGTGGGCAAGCCCCAGTTTCTGTTCTCTCCCGTATGAAAGCCCCAAATGATAATAGACATCATTTCTTACGGGCGGGAGAAAGGAGAGCTTCTCGAATAGGCCAAGCGCCTCTCTGTTTCGCCCTAAACTCTCATAGGTTATCCCCAACAGGTAGAGGGTAGCCGTATCCCCGCTATTTAGATTCAAGACCTTTTGTAGCACTGCCAGGGCCTCTTTTCCCTGGCCGTTCATCTGGTAGGCCTCTCCCAGTATCCTTAACATGGGGATGAAGTTTGGGTTTCCTTCCAGCGATTTCTTAAGCTCGCTGACCGCCTGCTCAGATCTTGATTCCTCCATGTACACCAGCCCGAGTCCGAAATGAGGCAATGATGCGCCGGGATCCTTTTCCAATTCCTTGTTAAAGAGTCTTTCCGCATCTTTAGGATCGAGACACCTTGCCCTGATGACGGTCTTAAAGGCGGGGAAACGGGATTTCAATATGGCAGCTTCTTCTGTCAGGGATCTGGGTGTATGCCTGCTCAACATCGTCTCTAAATTGGCCATTCTTTCTGGACCCGTGGGGTGAGTCAAGAGATAAGCGGGGACCTTGCCCGTGCCCAGCCAGCTCCCTTTTTCAATCTTTTGAAGGGCGCTGATCATTCCCCCGGGATCAAAGCTCGCAGGCTTCATATACTTGAAACTCAGTTGATCCGCCTGACGTTCGTCTTCACGGCTGTAATGAAGCTGCGCCTGCATCCCAGCGGCGATTGATCCGGTCATTATGGCCCCAGCCGCTTCACCGCCGAGGAGCATCCCGGCCAAAATACCAGCCAAGGTAGCAAGTCCGATCTTCTTGCTCTGTTCAATGCGATGGGCCAGGTGCCTTGCTGAAATATGACCTATTTCGTGGCATATCACCGCAGCCAACTCATCAACACTCTCCATGGCCTCGATTAAGCCGGAAAAGACAAAGATATGACCTGCGGGCGCGGCAAAGGCATTCAGGGTATTATCCTTGATAACATAGAAGTGAAAAGGGAAATTCTTTGTTTCCAAAGGGGCTATGAGATAATGGCCCAGATCATTAATATATTGATTGGCAAAGGGGTCTTCGACAAGTTGAAGCTGAGCCATGATTTGCGCCAGGAACTCCTCCCCCATTTTGCGTTCGTCTTCGATGGAAAGCGCCGACGCATCTCTTATCAAAGGGGGTGATGCACACAGTAAGAACGTTAGGGCGCATATAAGCGTGATCAAGAGGCGCGAGGCGCGAGGCGCAAGGCGCAAGGCACATGGAAATGAATGAGCACCCGTATCCTGCATCTTGCATCCTGCATCCTGCACCCTGTTAAAATATGAGCGGCATTTGTTGTTCAAGGGCCAACATCCTCTAAGACCTGATCGTCTGTCTCTACCTCGGGGGCCTCAATCCAGAGACCCTCCAAGTCATAAAGCTCTCTGAGAGGCTGGTAGAAGATATGTATTACCACATCTCCGTAGTCCATGAGGACCCAGTGACCTTCCTGCTTCCCTTCAGTGCCGTAGGGCCTGAAGCCTGACTCCCACAGGGTTTTTTGCAGGTGGCGCGCAATGGCCTGGACCTGTCTCGTTGAATTACCGCTGGTAATAAGAAAATAGTCGGTAACGGATGTCAGGTTCTCCACATGTAATAAGACAGGCTCAATCGCCTTTCGTTCTTTGATGGTCTTCAGGCAGAGCTTTGCTTTATCTATCGATTGAATCACTTACAGCCTTTCAGCATCGTAATCTCAAGTCTACCACAGGAGCAAGTCATATAACCAGTTTGACTCATACAAAAATTCCATCGGCGAATAAACAATCCAAAATCCGCTATTCGCAGCCCTACCGATACAGCCTTTTTTTTTCGATATAGATACCGACGGCCTCAGAGACTAAAAACCGAATTGATCTATTTGCTTTAACCAGTTCCCTGATACGTGTGGAGGATATATCCATAAGGGTCGCCCTCATAAGCATAATGGTTTTCCCTGACGGGGCGACAAAAAGATCAGGTTCGCCATCTTTTCGGTGTATTCCAAGGTGCGAATCTGGAAGAACTTCCTTCAGGCTATCAGCCTGGAACCCGGGTCGGGTGATGATAACGAAATGGGCATAATCAAAAAGATTATCGTATTCTTTCCAGGTCCTGATCTCCAGAAAGGCGTCCACCCCTAAGATAAAAAAAATGTCCGTGTGCGGAGGGAAGATCCTGGAAAACTCCCTGAGTGTCTCGATGGAGTAGGAATGCCCGGGCCGTCTCCCTTCTAAGTCTGCGGCCTCAAGGAACGGGGAGCTGTCCGCAGCCAAACGGGTCATGGCCAGCCTGTGTTTGAACGATGTCACGGGCTCTTTGGACTTGTGCGGCGGGGATGCAGAGGGGATCAGGTACACATTCTCTAAGTCCAATTCCTGGCATATTTCCTCCGCACAACGGAGATGGCCCAAATGAATCGGATCAAACGTCCCCCCCAAAATGCCTATTTTCAAAAAAGCTCCTCCTCGAAAGACGTTAACACCTCGAGACCTTTGAAAAATGTTCAATTTTGGTCAAGGTCAAGGAAGGCGAGAATTTCAACCACAGGAATATATTGAATATTTCGAGGATTGAAATTTGAGCCTGACGCCGAGATTGGCCAAAAGGGGGCGTTTTGCAAAGGTCTCACCTCGTCTGTCCCTGCCCATAGACAATAAATTTAGTGGTTGTCAGCTCTTCTAATCCCATCGGGCCGAATGCATGAAGCTTCGAGGTATTTATACCGATTTCAGCCCCGAGCCCCAGCTGGTTTCCGTCGTTAAATCGGGTAGAGGCGTTGACTAAGACAACAGAGGAATCCACCTCCGCCAAAAACCGCTGGGCCCTGTTGTAATCGTTGGTAATAATAGCCTCCGTATGACTGGAACCATATTTTTCAATATGATCGAGGGCCTCATCCATATGAGAAACGATCTTAACCGCAAGGATCAAGTCAAGGAATTCCGCAGGCCAGTCAGCCTTATCTGCGGGCCGGATATCCGGGATTAGTTCAACGCACTTAGGGCAGCCCCTGATCTCAACACCTGCACCGCGAAACTGCTTCACCATGGCAGGGAGAAAATCGGCGGCGACGGCCTCGTGCACGAGCATGGTTTCCATGGCATTGCAGACACCGGGTCTCTGGACCTTGGCATTATAGCATATTTCCTTAGCCATATCGAGGGAGGCGGAGCTGTCCACATAAATATGGCACACCCCCTTGTAATGTTTTAACACCGGAATTCTGGAATGGCTCGTAACGTAGCGGATAAGACCCTCTCCACCCCTGGGGATAATGATGTCTATTAGCTCCTCAAGGCCAATCAGGATATGGACGGCTTCTCTGTCGGTTGTGGGTATGACCTGTATGGCCTTTGGAGGGAGCCCTGTTTCATCGAGGGCTTCGGCGAACAGGCGGCCCAGTATGATGTTGGAGTGAATAGCCTCAGATCCACCCTTAAGGATTACCGCATTGCCCGATTTGAGGCAGAGTCCTGCCGCATCTACAGTGACATTGGGCCTTGACTCGAAGATGAACCCGATTACGCCAAGGGGTATCCGAACCCGGCCGACCTGTAATCCGTTGGGCCGCTTCCACATCCCCGTGATCTCGCCCACCGGATCGGGCAAGCCAACCACTTCCATAAGACCCTCAGCCATGGCCCCGATGACATGTTTATCCAAGGTCAAACGGTCAATCATGGCAGGAGCGAGACCTTCCTCTCTGGCAAGAATTAGGTCCTTCTCATTTTCTTTTATTATTTCTTCCTGACGATCCAGGAGCGTCTTCGCCATCCGTTTAAGGGCAGTGTCTTTCTGGGTCCTTCCCAGCCCTCTCAGGCGCCTTGAGGCCTCCCTTGCGTCCTTGGCCATCTCCTCAATCACATTTGAAAGCGGCATGAATCGTCTTCCTCCATCTGATCAGCCAGCACGAGGTTATCCCTGTGGATCACCTCGTCATCATGTTTGAATCCCAACCTTGACTCTATCTCAGAGCTCTTTGCCCCCATGATCTTTCTGATATCCCCTGAATCGTAATTGACCATGCCCACGGCAAGCCCTTTTCCCGACTCATTCAGGAGCAAGACCGAATTGCCGAGGCTGAACCTCCCTCTCACCTCCCTGATGCCAGAAGGGAGAAGGCTTTTTCCCTGTTTCAAAATAGCCCTTTCCGCCCCCCTGTCAATAACAATTTCGCCTCGAGGAGACTTGGTAAAGGCGATCCAGTGCTTTCGGCTGCAGAGGGGCGCCTCTCTAGGGAGGAAGAGGGTGCCCTCTTCTTTTCCAAGGAATATCAGTTTCAGGATATCTGGTTTCAACCCGTTTGCAATGATCGCCGGGACCCCGCGGAGCGTTACCTTCTGGGCCGCTTTGATCTTGCTGGCCATGCCGCCGGTGCCCAAAAATCCCGGGATTGAACTGGCAAATTTCGTTATTTTTCTATCCACTTTTTGAACCACCCGAATCAGCCTGGCATCCTTGTGGTTCCGGGGGTCTTTATCAAAAAGCCCGTCAATATTGGTGAGGTTTACCAGGAGTTGCGCTTCGGTCAGATTAGTCACCATAGCGCTGAGGTTATCATTGTCGCCAAATTTGATCTCGTCTACTACAACGGTGTCATTCTCATTGATGATCGGAACGATGTCCCATGAAAGGAGGGTGAAGAGGGTGTTACGGGCATTTAGGTACCGGCGTCTGTGGGTAAGATCATCGCGGGTAAGGAGGATCTGGGCAACCTTATGCCCATGCCGCTCAAAGGCATCTTCGTAGGCCATTATCAGGCTGCTCTGGCCCACTGCTGCCATGGCCTGTTGTTGTGATACAGACTGCGGTCTCTTTGACATCCCGATCTTTTTCAGGCCTGCGGCGATGGCCCCGGACGAGACTAAGATGACCTCAAGGCCCTCTCTTTTCAATGCGCATATGTCGGTTGTGAGGCCGTCAATAACGGCCATGTTCAGGCCATCTGACGAGGTCAGTACGCCGCTTCCCACCTTAATCACAACCCTTTTGACCGGTTTTAGGAGTTCTCTTCTGGTAAATTTTTCCATTTCTGGTCCTGACCTGTGCCCATAACCTGCAATCTTTGTTCCGGCAGTTCTTTTGCTTCTTCCCACTTTTGAAAAATAGCCCATTTCAGTTCTTCAAGGCCATCCCCGGTCAGTGCTGAAATCAGCAAAGACGCCACGCCTCTCTCCCCGAGTGCCTTGCGAAGTTCTGAAGGGTCCCTGTGTTCCGGCCCGCAGAGATCCGCTTTATTGATAATGACGAAATAGGGTTTATGAGCTAATGCGGGGGCAAAGGCGGCCATTTCGTGCCTGAGCGTTAGAAAATCCTCGAGTATACCCTGACTGGGTTGATAGGTGATATCTAAGATGTGCAGCAGGAGGTTTGTACGTTCAACATGCCTCAAGAAACGATCACCGAGACCCCTGCCCGAGCTTGCCCCCTCAATTAGACCGGGGATGTCCGCCATGACCAAGGCCCTTTCATCGTCAGATGTCAGGACACCTAAATTAGGTACAATTGTTGTGAAGGGATAGTTGTCTACTTTGGGACGCGCCATGGTGAGTCGGGAAAGAAGGGTTGATTTCCCGGCATTGGGCAGGCCGATTAATCCGATATCGGCCAAAAGCTTCAGGGTGAGCTTTAATCGCCTTTCCTGACCGGGCAGTCCGGGTTGGGCCATCCTCGGGGCCTGGTTGGTGGAAGTGGCAAAATGCTTGTTTCCTTTTCCTCCTCTTCCGCCGGAAATGAGCTCTATTTCCTGGTCGTCATGGATGAGATCGGCAAGGACCTCGCCGGTAACGTCGTCCTGGAGTATCGTCCCCACGGGGGTTTCAACGACACAATGCGTGCCATTCCTTCCGGACCGGTTTTTCCCTTTTCCGTGTTCACCATTTTCAGCCTTAAAATATTTGCGTCTACTGAAGTTGTTCAGGGTGTAAAGCCGCTTTGTGGCCCTTACAATGACGTTCCCGCCAGTTCCTCCGTCGCCCCCGTCCGGTCCGCCTCTGGGTACGAATCTTTCTCTCCTGAAACTGACACAGCCTTTCCCCCCATCTCCTGACCTGGCCGTAATGATCGCTTCATCCAAAAAGACCATTCTTTATCTCTGCGGGGGAAAGCCACGGCAGGTTCAGGTGGCGTAAACGCTGACCTTTTTTCGATCTTTGCCCAAACGCTCAAAGGCAACGATTCCGTCAATCTTGGCGAAGATCGTGTAGTCTTTTCCGAGGCCTACATTATTTCCGGGGTGTATCTTGGTGCCTTTCTGGCGAATAAGGATATTTCCGGCCAATACTTTCTGGCCGGCATACCTCTTTACACCGAATCTCTGACCCGCGCTGTCTCTCCCGTTCCGAGAGCTGCCTCCAGCCTTCTTATGTGCCATTGCTTTTTACCTCTTTTTCCAAAAACCCTGAGCTTACCCTTTGATGTCTTCGATCCTAACGAGCGTAAAGGTCTGCCGATGTCCCTTTTTTCGGCGATAGCCTTTCCTCTTCTTGTATTTGAAGACCACGACTTTTCTATCTTTGCCGTGACGGGTAATTCGGCCAACAACCTTGGAATTATCAAGGATGGGCTGGCCCACCTCAACGTTTTCGCCGTTTGAGGTTAGCAGGACTTGCTCAAAGGTAACCGCGTCCCCCACCTCTCCCTTCAACTGTTCGATCTTGACTTCGTCACCCTTGGCAACCCGATACTGTTTTCCACCCGTCTTTATGACCGCATACATAATAGCCCTTGCTCCTTACATAATATAAGAAAATGAACTGATTATTATAGATACCCGCATCGTTGAAGTCAAGGAGAAAATTTTGCCTGCGCATTACCGTGTCGAATTCTCAACCAAGTCTCTCATCGCCTGACTATTTCCATTCAACTATTTGACTAACGCCGAGCCTGTTTCTTTTCTCCCTAATGCCCGGTGGCACTCCGCAATGTAAGACGCCGCCTGTTCCGAATGTCTGAATTTCAAGAAACATGAAAGGGCCTTGTCATATTCGCCTAAATTCATGTAACTCAGTCCCAGGCAGATGTGCAACTGCTCGTTCTGGGGGAAAACCCCAACGCCCTCTGAAAGGATGCGGACAGATTCCTGAAAGTTCCGCTCCTGCTGCCTGATTATCCCTAAGCCCAAATAGGCCCGATCATTCGGGGAGTATTCCAACGATCGCTGATACAATCTTACGGCTATCTTCTGTTTATCTCTGATCGCCTCGATCTTGGCATAATCCCCGTGGCTGAATGTCATCCCGAGCCTTGAGAGAAAATCCGCATGCAGCTCATAAAATTCCTTTTTGTCAATAAGATCAACCGAGTCCACGAAGACCGGCAGGCCTGCATAGAACTCGGCCCTCAATTTTTCCCCAAAGGCGAGGATCGATTCCTCTGTCAGATCCGGGTCTGTTTCAAAATACATGATATCTTCAATCTGTTGCAGCCAGATATCGTCCGTGACCCCTGAGCGTTTCACGAAATCGGAATAAAGGGCTGTCCCCGGAAAGATATCAAGGATATAGAAAATGATGCTGAGCGGTTTGATTTTCCGGATCAGGTCTATGGTCTCCTGGATGGTGGCCCAGGTTTCTCCCGGGGACCCGTAAATAAAATAGGCTCGAGGGAGGATGCCGTACCTAATTGTCAGCGAAAAGGCCTTCTTAATCTGTTCGGTCCGGATACCCTTGTTTAACAGGCGTCTTATCTTCTCAGAACCGCTTTCAATCCCGTAACTGATCTGGACACATCCGGCCTTTCTCATCCAGTATAGGAGCTTTTCATCCACGAAATCGACGTGAGATATGGCGACCCAGGAGATTTTAAGGTCCCTTTCAAGGATTCTCTTGCAGATCTCAATCACCCGGTCTTTTCTGACCATGAAGGTGTCGTCTGAGAAATAGAAGAAGGCTATCCCTTTTTCGTAGAGACGTTCCAACTGGTGCACAAAGTACACAGGAGAGTGAAACCTGACCTTACGTTCCCAAAGCTTAGGCGACCCGCAAAAGGTGCAGTTCCCAGGACATCCACGTGTCGAGGTAACATGCTGATATCTGAAATATTTTGAAGGGTCTGGCAACTCGTCAAGCTCCTTGATGGCTCCGGCATCTCCGGTCTTGACAATCCTCTCATTTTTTCTGAACGCAATCCCCTCTATTCTTTCAATTTCTGCTCGGTCTCCCCTTTCAAGGGATTTTATCAAGTTTAAGAAAGGATACTCTCCTTCTCTTAATACACAGAAGTCTATCTCCCTGAAGTGGGTCAGGAAGTGCTCCCACAAAAAGGTAGTGCCAATCCCCCCGAATACTATAGTTACTGACGGGTCGACCTGTTTGGCGATCCGGGAGATATCAATCGCACCCCAGCGATTTGCATGCAATACAGAGAACCCAATTACATCCGGCCTTTTCTCGACCAGGGTCTCCTTGATTAGCCCGGGCGTTTTATTGATATCGTGCCAGTTCAATATCTCGCAATCGTAATGGTTTTCCCTTAGGGCAGCGCCCACATAATATAGCCCGATGGGCAATACGCCCACATCTTCTTCATGGAGCCTCTCTTCGAGACAGTAAGGGTATATGAGTAATATTTTCATTTTTGATCAGCGGCGCCCTATTTCCTCTTGTCTGCCTATTTCGTCTTGTCTGAAGGAGCCGGTTTTGGGCCGGGGACTTCTGTATTTGGATTTGGCCAAGGAGGCTGTCCGAGAATGAGAAATTTTTTGCAAGGTCAAGGAAGGCGAAGATTTTAACCGCAGGAATACATTGAGTATTTTGAGGATTAAAATCTGAGCCTGACGCAGAGATTGCGGGAAATAGCCATTCTCGGACAGCCTCCTGGACATGCTTTTCGTTCAGGGGTTATGCAGGGGCTTCTTGACACAGCAAAGGCACAAAAAGACCCCTCAAGGAATCTTTTGTGCCTTTGCTATCTTTGGGGGAAGAAATCTTCGATTTTTGAATTTGTTTGAATTATACGCAGCCGGTCGGTTTTGGCAGGCCAGCCATCTTACACGCGCCTTTACCCGGTCCTGATGGAAACAGTTCGTAGATATATTTCAGTTTATATCCGGTGACCTTAGAAAGAATTCTGACCATGGGGGCAATCCCATTCTTTTTGTAGTATTCCTGTAGGACCTTAATGACCGCGAAATGCTCGTCAGTCAGTTCCTCGATACCCTCCGTTGTTTTCACATACCGCATCCATGACTCATTCCAGTTGTTGAAGTCGTCAATGAAGCCGTCCTCATCAACATTAAAGGTATTTCCTTCAAATTCTACACTTGGCATAATCTATAACCTCCCTATATTTTTAATAAAATATCATACCCATATTATATCAATTCGGAGAAACTTCACATTTGAGTTTGTTACTATAATTCCACTTTTTCGCATTGTCAAATGTTCTTTTCCACTTTCAAAAAAATTATCAAACTTTCTTGTGGTTCAGAGCCGCCCTGTAAAAGTTTCGTGACCAATCAGGGTTTCCTGCCGCATGCACATGGGTGTAGGTGGCCAAAAGGTTTTTTTTGCAAACGCCATCCCTTTCACCATCAAAGCCGTGCCCGCGTCCGACTTTGAAGACAAAATCAAGGTGCTCATCTCCGGTAAACACAGGCTTGGAGTAGTGAAACTCATGGCCTCGAAGCGTCTCGCCTACGGAATAATAAGGGTTTGGACCCGAAACCTCCAAGACCGTATACCCGTGACCCTGGGGCTTCTTCTGAAGAATGAAGTCCACCGGGAGCGCCCCGACCATGGGGTAATATCTGTCACCCACTAAGAGCCGTTCCCCTAAATACATGAATCCCCCGCACTCTGCATAGACGGGAAGCCCGCCCTCTATTGCCGCCTTCACCGAATCCCTGAAGTTTCGATTCTCCGCCAGTGCCTCTGCCTGGGTTTCGGGAAATCCGCCTCCGATATAAAGGGCATCCAGACTTGGAAGTTCGGGGGATGATATGGCGTCAATCTCAATCAAGACAGCGCCCAGTTGCTCTAACTGCTCTAAGTTTTCAGGATAATAAAACCAGAATGCCTTGTCTTTGATGAAACCGATTCGCAGCGGCTGATGGGTGAATATTAAGTTTGCTCCCAAACCTGGGTCTTGAGGAAGTTCTTCGATCTGTTGCGATCCACAGGCAATTCTCCAGATTTCATCTAACTGCAGGTTTTCCTGAACTGTTTTCTTGGCCCAGGAAATGGCCTTCTCGGCATGGTCCCGCTCCTGGAACGGGACAAGCCCCATATGCCTTTCCGGAAACAGGTTCTCCTTCAGCTTGGGAACAGACCCGACCACAGGGAGGCCACAGTACTTCTCAATGGCTCCCGTGATCAACCCCTCCTGCCTCGAACCTGCCACCCTGTTCAGGACAACCCCGGCAATATTGAGGTCAGGATCAAAGGCCTGGCATCCCTTGATGACCGCGGCCATGGTGCGGGTTGCCATAGTCACATCCAAGACGATGAGGACCGGTGTCTTGAGGTGTTTGGCTAATTCGGCGGTGCTGCAGCACCCGTCCAGGTCAAGTCCGTCGTAAAGGCCTCTGTTACCTTCTATGAGGGAGAGGTCGGACTGTTTTGATCGAAGCAAGAAAGAATGAATGACCTCGTTTTCCGTCATCAGAAAGGGATCCAGATTATAACATGCCCGATCAGCGGCAAAAGCGAGCCACCCGGCATCAATAAAGTCCGGTCCCTTTTTGAAGGGGGCGATTCTGAAACCCTTTTCTCTCCATGCGGAAACAAGTCCTAACGAAAGGATGGTTTTGCCCGACCCTCCCTTCAGTGCCGCAATTATTATACTGGGGTGCATTAAAAAAATCTCTCTTATTCTAAGGGCGCACTCAAAAATAAGTTCGCAGAATTGACGCTCAGATTTAGGCCGGATTTGGTTGCTGCGATTGAGTGAGGCCACAGGAATAGTGAACTATTTCGAGGACGTCACGATTGAGCAGCAGCCGAAGATGGCCTGAGGCTGAGATGTAAAAATGTGAAGTTATTTTTGAGTGGGCCCTAAGTCAGTTATTCTTTTTTATGGTTACTCTTACGCCTGCAGATTAGGATCACGGAGGCGCAATATTGTCAACAAAAAAGTCATGGATTCCCCTGTTTTTTTTATTGACAAGCCAAAAGGCTTTTGATTATAAGTAAACCTTTATACCATTGAAAAATGGACGAATTACGATTTCCGAAAAGGGTAGCCAAGTTGATTTGCCGGAGAGGTGGCAAAAAGGGCCGAAAATATCGAAAGGACGAAGTTGTCAGAACTATTTTAATATTACGAACTTGTGAGGGAGGAGGTGAAGGTTAACTACACGACAACTTTTTTATGGATTAGCTCCTTAAAAATAATTTTCGAAAAGAACCAAGGAGGCATTTACAATGGCGTTTGAACCGAAGGAAGAACAGAAAATACTGAAATATGAAGAGCTCAGGATATATTCTGATGAGGAGTTGAATAACTACACCGACCAGGAGCTCAAGGATTTCAAAATCAAGCACCCGATTCCCATGTGTGAAGATTTGGAATCAGGCCCGTGGCCCAGTTTTGTGGCCGATGCCAAGCGGGAAGCCCTCCACAGGAGGAAGCTTGCCGATGACCGGATGATGATCGCAAGGGAAGTGGTTGAAGACATGCTCGGCCAGTTAGAGGACTCATTTATAGATGGTGAGACCCACTGGAAACATGGCGGCATCGTCGGTGTGTTCGGTTATGGTGGCGGCGTCATCGGAAGGTATTCGGACCTTCCAGAGAAATACCCATCCATTGCCCATTTTCACACCATGCGGGTCAATCAGCCTGCCAGCAAGTTCTACAGCAGCGACTATCTGAGATCCCTGTGCGATCTCTGGGAGTACCGGGGGAGCGGCATGATGAATATGCATGGGTCTACCGGGGATATCATATTCTTAGGGACCTTTACCGAGCAGTTAGAGCCCGTTTTCTACGAATTGGGGCATGTGTTGCAGCAAGACTTAGGTGGTTCAGGTTCAAATCTTCGTACCCCCTCCTGCTGTATCGGGAAGGCCCGGTGTGAATATGCCTGTATCGATACGCAGGGGTTGTGCTACGAACTGACCCATCATTACCAGGATGAGCTGCATCGCCCCGCCTTCCCTTACAAATTCAAGTTCAAGTTTGACGGCTGCCCCAACTGCTGTGTGGCCTCTATCGCCCGGGCAGATATGTCTTATATCGGTACCTGGCGAGACAATATCCGCATCGACCAGGAGGCGGTTAAGGGATATATAGGCGGAGAGATCGTTCCGAATGCCGGCGCCCATGCCGGAAGAGACTGGGGCAAATTTGATATTCAAAAAGAGGTCATTGGCCGCTGTCCCACCAAGTGTATGTGGATGGAAGATGGCAAGCTCATGATCGACGATAAGGAATGCACCCGCTGCATGCACTGCATCAATGTCATGCCGAGGGCCTTAAAGCCCGGCACCGATACCGGGTGCAGCATCTTGTTCGGGGCCAAGGCCCCCATTTTGGAGGGCGCCCAGATGTCCACTCTGACCATACCTTTTGTAAAGTGCGAGTACCCATATGACACCATAAAAGAGAATATTGTGGAACCGGTCTGGGATTGGTGGATGGAAGAGGGCAAGAACCGCGAGCGGTTGGGAGAACTGATCCAGCGGCAGGGGATCTCAAAGCTCCTCCAGGTTCTGAACATACCCCCCATGCCTCAGATGGTGAAAGAGCCCCGCTCCAACCCGTACATCTTCTGGAAAGCGGAAGATGTGCCCGGTGGGTTTGAGAGAAGCATTGATGACTATCGAACCAGACACGCGAGATAGGAGGAAATAATAATGGCATTATCTACCGAAAGATTAGGATTGTTTAACCCGGACAAACCCATGGAAAACAGGCTTACGGACCTTGGTCCGAGGCACTTCTGGCAATATTTTCCTCCTGTCATACAGAACAACTACGGCAAGTGGGCATACCACGAGATCCTGGAGCCGGGTATTCTGGTGCATGTATCAGAGACAGGGGACAAGGTTTTCACTGTCAGGTGCGGTGGCTGCCGCTTTATGACGGTCGAGCATGTCAGAGAGATCTGCAACATCGCGGACAAACACTGCGATGGATTCGTGCGTTTCACCACACGCAATAACATCGAATTCATGGTGGACAGCCAGGATAAGATGCAGGCACTGAAAAAAGACCTTGAGAGCCGAAAGCATGTGTCCGGCAGCTTCAAGTTCCCTATCGGCGGAACCGGCGCCGGGGTCACCAATATCGTTCATACACAGGGCTACATTCACTGCCATACACCGGCGACAGACGCCTCTTCAATGGTAAAGGCGGTCATGGATGATCTGTTTGATTATTTCCAGGGCATGACCCTCCCGGCCCATGTGAGGGTATCCATGGCATGCTGCCTCAATATGTGCGGCGCGGTCCATTGCTCGGATATCGCCCTCTTGGGGTATCACCGAAAGCCACCCATTGTTGACCATGCTGTTCTGGAAAAGGTTTGCGAGATTCCTCTGGTCATCGCTGCCTGCCCCACCGCGGCCATCTCGCCCGCCAAGACCGAGGATGGCAGGAAAACGGTGAAGATCAAAGATGAACGTTGCATGTTCTGCGGCAACTGCTACACCATGTGCATGGCCCTCCCGCTTACGGATAAAGAGGGGGACTGCGTGACCATCATGGCAGGAGGCAAGGTCTCAAACCGGATCTCGGCGCCCAAGTTCTCAAAGGTGGTCGTACCGGCTCTGCCGAACAGCTTTCCCAGATATCCTGAGGTGTGTGAAGCGACCAAGAAAATCATCGAGGCCTATGCGGCCAGTGCAAATAAATATGAGCGGCTTGGCGACTGGGCAGAAAGGATCGGCTGGGAGAAATTTTTCGAGAAGTGCGATCTCCCCTTTACCGAGCACCTCATCGACGATTACCGTTTACAATATGATACCTACAGGACCTCCACCCTGTTTAAATTTACGGATGCGGCATGGGCGGTGTCACGGGCAGTGGGTGGGATTGAGGACTAACACTTCGCCCCCCCAAAAAGGAGTACCGATATGGAAGACATTAAACAGGCTATTTTAGACTTTGCGGAGAATAACAAGAAGACCAAGTTCTATTTCAATGACATGGAAAAGGGCGTGAGGAAGGTGTTTCCCGATATAAAGGCCAGGGCGGTCAAAAAGGCTGCCACCGAGCTGATCAATGAGGAAAAGCTTATTTATTTTTCCACAGGAAGCAGCACCATGTACGGCCTGAAAGGACGGGGCCAAACCGAGGATCATTAGGCCTTCTCGTTAGCCCCATTTTATGAGACCTTTGAAAAATGTTCAATTTTGGTCAAGGTCAAGGAAGGCGAGAATTTCAACCACAGGAATATATTGAATATTTCGAGGATTGAAATTTGAGCCTGACGCCGAGATTGGCCAAAAGGGGGCGTTTTGCAAAGGTCTCTTTATAACTAAAACGTGTCGTGAGGGGTCGCTATCTGGCCGGGTGGCGGCCCCTTTTTCATTAGAGGGTAGAAATGAAAGAACCACAGTGCTCAGAGGAGTTTATTGCCCAGCAGAAGGCCATATTGGCGGAGAACCCCGAATGCGCCAACTCCAGCTACAACATAGGTGTAGCCCATATGGAACGGGACAGGCTGGATGAGGCGATTGAGGCCTTTGAAGACGCAATTGCCAACAGCGGCCGGATGTTTGAGGCGTGGGTCAATCTTGGTTACGTCTACTTCAAGAAAGGGGAGCTGGAAAAGGTTGTGGAGGCCAACCAAAAGGCGGTCGAGATCGAACCGAGATATGCCCGGGGCTATGCCAATCTGGGGTTTGCCTATCTACAGTTGGCCAAGACCGACAAGGCGATTGAGGCCCTGAATAAAGCCATAGAGATAAACCCGGAGATCATCCAGGCCTACAGCAACCTTGTTAATGCATATCTGCAGGAGGAGGACGTGGACAGGGCGATTGAGACAGGCCTCAAAATGGTGGAGATGGCCCCCGATTTTGCCTTGGGACAAAATAACCTTGCCTTTGCCTATTATGCCCGGGAAGAATATGATAAGGCGATTGAGCATTTGGACAGGGCCGTTACCCTCGGTTTCCAGGCGCATCCGGAATTCCTGAAAAGGTTAGATCCCCACCGTCAAAAATGAAAACCGACCCGCTTTTTCGCAGCTATGAGTTCTTGGTGGACAAGACGGATCAGGCCTTCCTGAAAATGGAGAAGGAGCATCCCGAGTGCATGCGGTGCGAGCCACATTGCTCTGACTGCTGCCATGCCGTGTTTGGACTGTTTCTCATTGAGGCGGCCTATATCCGGCACCATTTCGGCCAATTGGACAGCCGGGTAAGGGAGGAAGCCCTCCTCAGAGGCAAGGCTGCGGACAGGGAGTTAAGGAAATTAGAAGAGAGGGTCCGCCGCCGCCAAGATGATCCGCAAATGACCGGCGATGCCCTGGCAAGGGAAAGGATAAGATGCCCCCTTTTAGATGAAACGGATGAGTGCGCTCTTTATCCTTACAGGCCCATAACATGCCGGGCCTATGGAATTCCCACGGCCATTCATGGAAAGGCGCGGGTCTGCGGGAGGACGGCGTTCAAGCGGGGAGAATCTTATCCCCTTTTTGATCTCGACGGTGCTTATAGAGATCTGTTTGCCCTGTCTAAGGCACTCCTCAAAATTGCTGGAAATGAAGATCATGACAGGGCATCGCTGCTGATCACGGTTTCAAGAGCCATCAGTACCCCCATGGAAACCCTGCTAAATGTACCCCCTGGAGGACCAGATAAAGCTGGCTGACATGGCTTTCCAGATTGGGCCGCAGCGTTTGATAGTCTTCCGGGTCCCCCTTTCGGTACAGATCTAACAGTGGCTGAAACAGCCTTTCAATCTCTTCCCGTCCAAATGTCTTTAAGAGAGCAAAGAGGTCTTCTGCCTTGCCTAAGTGATATGTACCAGCCCTTTCCATCTCCACAAGGGCCTCGAAAAATCCTTCAACCGCAGCCCTGACGGAAAAATCCCCGGCCCAAACCATTTTCTCCACGCCATCCAGCTTATCTAATCGCACTTTAACAGACAGGTTGAGAAAGAAGTAAATGAGGGCGATCATTGGATTGACGGCATCTTTCAAGAAATAATCCATGATCGATTGGTACTTTCTGGCGGTCGTGAGTTTGACATCGATGCCCCTGTCCCCCGATTTGACAATAAAGTCCCCGGCTGCGTGATGCCAGGGATAGATCTGGTTGAAATCAATGGTGTCGTAGTAAAGGGTAAGAATCTTTGATATCTGCTTGAAGATCTCAAAGGCCTCTTCACTGGAAGCGTATCGATGGCCCTCTTTCAGGTCCCAGATGCAGATCTTTTGACGGCTATCCTTTTGATCAACGGAAATATGCCATTCATGGTACCCTTCGAACCACTGGCCTAAGAACATCGACAAGGTTTCTTTCTTCTTTTTGCCAGGGGGACAGGCCACTTCCCTTTTGAAGTAGACCTCGGGCAGATAAGGAAGCTTGCGGGAACGATTCAGAAATTTTAGGGTCTTGTATTCGTGTGTTAACCACGCTCTTGATTTTTCCGATATGGCGGTGCTGACGGCAAGTCTGGTTCGTTTGTCATCAGCGAGGATTTCCACACTGGCCAAATGGTAAAGAACACCATGTTTTTCGCTCCGGATCAGTATTTTTTCTATGCTGTTGAAATCAATTTCGTTGCTGAATCTCTCTTTGAGGATCCGGACCAGGGGCTTCTCTTGATCTATTAAAATGAATCTCCTGATGGCCTCGAAATAGTCCCGTAAGGCCAGGAAAGGGTGTTGTTCTGAGGGGGTGATTTTAAAGGGAAGGGATAGCTCATCCAGACCTGCGGGGATGTCCTCTTTTGGTGCAGAGAAGAGATATTCTATTGTCATGACCAAATAATGCCGGACTCTCTTCTATACGTTCGGCGGGTTAGTTCAGGGGTTCGGGGCATCGATTTCATTAAAACAGGATCGAAGTCATAAAATAATCCCAGACAAGGATCAACACCGATGAAAGGACCACCGCCTGGGTCGTGGCCCTGCTCACACCTTCCGAACCGAACCCCGTAAATATCCCTGCGTAATAACCTTTGAAACAGCAGACCCATACAATAATGACGCCAAAGCTGATGGATTTATAGAGCCCCTCCATGATATCCTGCATCTCCACATAATTGGCCATCTCACCAAAATAGGTGCCTGCCCCGACCCCGAGGAGTTTCCCCCCGACCAGATAACCCCCGAAAATACCTACCACGTCAAAGATGGCGGTCAATAAGGGGAGTGAAATCATGGCCGCTAAGAGATTGGGGACCACCAGGTAACGGTAGGGATTCAGGCCCATCAGTTCCATGGCATCGATCTGTTCGCTCATGCGCATGATCCCGATCTCAGCGGTAATGGCAGAGCCTGCCCGTCCGGTGACCATCAGGGCGGATATGACCGGTCCTAACTCCTTTATCAGGGCAAGTCCGACCATCGGCCCCAAAAAGGCATCAGACCCGAATCTGCTCAGGCTGTAAAACCCCTGGAACCCCAGGACCATCCCTGAAAATGCCCCGGTGAGGAGGATAACCACTACCGATTGGAGCCCGATAAAACGGATCTGTTTCAGAAATCTCCCGAATTTAAGGGGGGGGGTGACCGTGAAAAGGACGGCCTTCAGCAGGAACAGGCCCATAATCCCCATCCTGCGTACATATTTGAGCGTAGAAGCGCCTAACCTTCTTATAACAGACCTGGCTGAGCGGCTGAGTGGTTGAGTGGTTAAGTAGCTATTATGATTTGAATTCATACTATTTACCCAAAATTCGGACACTCGATATAGTTGCAACTCTAATATATTTGTTTATCCTGCGAGACTTATTTTCCTACTCAACGACTCAGCCACTTGACTATCTGCGGTTAAAATCCTCACGCGCCTTGATCTTGAGCGAAATCGAACATTTTTCAAAGGTCTCCTCTGTATAAGAAACATGGGGGAAGTCTTGCAGAACTGGCCTCATATGTCAAAATTTTTCTGATATTGAAATTACTTTCCGTTTGTAATACCAATAGGGTCTGCGGGAAGGGAAAGAACACGCCAGCAACAGATTTTATAGTGCTCATGAGGCCTTTCCCCCGGATAGGGACCTGCCAGGAGATGCCAATTGCTCAGGATCAAATTCATCGTGGTCGGCAACACCAAATCGTCTTTCCTGAAACATGGAGAGCAGTTTTATTTAAAGAGGCTCCAGCGGTACACTCCCGCGGAATGGGTTGCGGTAAAGCCCCAAAAAGTGAGGAAGGGGCGGTCCACTGAGGAGATATTATCCCTTGAGGCCCAATCCATAGAGAAGCGGTTTGACCCAAAAGATTACATGATAGCCTTGGATATTAGAGGGGAGGAGTATGACTCGGAAGGCTTGGCCGCCCGGATCGAACAGCTCTCCGAGACCAGGGGACATCTCTGTTTTGTTACCGGAGGACCATTGGGACTGTCAAAGAAGATCCTGCACGCAGCAGATGAAATCCTGTCGCTCTCAAAGCTAACCCTTACCCATGAAATGAGCCGTCTCATCCTCCTCGAACAGTTATACAGGGCCTATACCATTATCAGGGGTGAAAAATACCATAAATAGGCCGTCGATGCCTGCAGGCACTTTATTCCTCCTCAACACCAGCATCTAAGGCCATGGCTATCTTACTCTTGAGTTCCGACAGGTCAAAGGACTTGATCACATAGTAATCGGCCGCAATTGATTTCATGTCCTCTTTGAAGGTGTCGTAGGCCGTGCAGAGGATCACAGGAAGGTCGTAAAACCTGTTTCGGATGTCCTGCAGCAGATCCAGGCCATTGTAATCCACCATTTTGATATCCAGAACCACCAAGTCAGGCTTTTCTTCCTCGATCTTTTCCACCAAGAGATGACCGTTTTCTGCCGTGATCACCTCGTAGCCCGCATCACTCAGTTCCTCTGAATACAGGTAGCGGATATGTTCTTCATCGTCCACAATCAGTATCTTTGCCATAACTTAGTCTCCAATATTTGAGATACGGATCGATTGCCTTCCGACGAGACCTTTGAAAAATGTTCAATTTTGGTCAAGGTCAAGGAAGGCGAAAATTTCAACCACAGGAATATGTTGAATATTTCGAGGATTGAAATTTGAGCCTGACGCCGAGATTGGACAAAAGGGTGCGTTTTGCAAAGGTCTCGCAACATACCATACCAAAGGATCACAGAATTTGCAATCTCCCCCCAATCTCACTTCAAACTTTAGTCACTCCAAACTCCAAACTTTGCATACTTTAGTCACTCAACATCATTTCTCAATACTGGTAAAAACCCTTCCCCGTCTTTCGGCCAAGCCAACCGGCATCAACATATTTTCTCAGAAGGGGACAGGCGCGGTACTTGCTATCGCCCAGGCCCTGGTAAAGAACATCCATGATTGCGAGACAGGTGTCCAGGCCGATCAGATCGGCCAACGTCAGGGGACCCATCGGATGATTCATCCCCAACTTCATGATCTGATCAATATCCTCTGCCTTGCCGACGCCTTCATAAAGGGCATACACCGCCTCATTGATCATCGGCATCAGTATTCGGTTGGCTACAAACCCTGGAAAATCATTGGCAGGGACAGGGGTTTTGTCCATTTTGAGGGCCAGATCCCGGGTGGTCTGAAAGGTCTCATCGGAAGTGGCTAATCCGCTGATGATTTCCACTAACTTCATCATGGGAACCGGGTTCATGAAATGCATCCCGATCACTTTCTCCGGTCTCCGGGTAGCTGCGGCAATCTTGGTTATGGAGATAGAGGAAGTATTAGAAGAAAGGATGGCCCCTTCCTTACAACATCCGTCTAACTCTTCGAATATTTTTAACTTCAAGGACTCGTTTTCAGTGGCGGCCTCCACCACGAAATCTGCCCTGATCATATCTTCCAAAGAGGTTGATCCTTCTATTCTCCCCAAAATCGCTTGCTGCTCTTCTCCTGTCATCTTCTCTTTTTTGACCATCCGGCCGAGGCTATTTTCAATGGTTGAGAAGCCCCTTTCCACAAATTCATCTTTTATATCAGTCATGACCACGGACAACCCGCACACTGCAGCAACCTGCGCGATCCCCGAGCCCATCTGCCCGGCGCCAATAACGCCCAACGTCTTTATTTCCATCCCTGATATTCCTCCGTTTTTTGGTTGAGTGGTTGAGTCGTCCAATAGTTGAGTCGTTGAGTGGTTTTTGTCCGGCGGCTTTTCACCGTTGACCTAAAACCGAGCATTCGTTGACACCGGTTCTAAAACATGTTGCTTCCATCCTGCCGGGCGGGACTTTCCCTCGACTTAACAACTCAACCACTTTGCTGTCCGCCCACAACTTGAACTTACATCGAAATCGCTCAGATCACAAGCATAAACTGATGCTGGATACTGGATGCTGGATACTGGGTAAACCCGCAACCTTCAATCCCAGGGGTCAGAGTCTTTCTGATTTTTCATTCGATGTTGGGTGTTGGACGTTCGATGTTCATCTTTTCAGCAACCTGCAACCTGTTGCCTCCAAACGTCATCTGGGATACATTCCGGGCTGAAACCGTCCAGGGGGTTCAGGTTTCAAAGGTTCAGCGGTTCGGGGGGGGGCCTGCGGATAGTATACTGGTTGCGGTCCAGGTGTCCACAAACGAATTTCGCGACCTGTGTTGCCCCGTTGGGCCCCTTCCTCCTGATGCGGGGCATCTTCAACAACCGGGACACATCCGAAATCCAACCGCCGCTCCGAAACTCCTTCTCATCGATGGCAAACCCGTTCATATGCCTCCTGATATAGGCTGCTAATATCTCCGACTCCCTGAAATCCGGCCTTTTTATGTAACCAAAGGGGACGCCCCCGTGATAGACCTCGGCTAAGGTACTATAGCCCACCTTCCCCACCACCGCATCAGCGGCATTGATGAGATCCGGGTGAAAGAACTTGGAGTGATGCAGCAGGGTGATCAGATGACCGTTATTTTTGAAGACGCTGCTGCCGCCGGGGATCACGAAATAGACATCCTCCGGGAGGGCCAGACCTTCCAGAAAACCGTACGCTTCCGGTATGCCTCCCATTGTGATCAGCACCATTTTGGCACCATACGGTATCCCTAATCTCTGCCGGACCTCATTTTTGGCGCACCTGGCCCTTCGGCTGACCGGGAGGACGGTGAGGCCTGTTGATTTCATTGAACACACCGGTTGTGTCTGGACATGGTAATCAGCGTCCTCAAAGAGCGTTCCCAAATAATCGGCATACCGCTTTAACCCATCGTGGTGTTCAATATATTCGGCATAAACCCAGTCCCAGGTAAAGTTCTCCACCAGCACGGACGGCAGACCGGCCTCCCGCGCCACCGCGATTCCCATGGGGGCGATGTCGCAGACAACCAGTTCGCAGTTGAGCCGGTCCATTTCTTTAGCCAACCCTGATATCCGTGATTCATTGAAGGGGATAAATCGGCTTAGACGCTTAACTGTTTTCGCAAGATCAGCATGAAGCGGCGTTTCCTGCACCAGTCCGATATCAGTCACGAGACGGTGATAGGTGTACGGGCCTCTGAGGGATTCCTCAAAAAACCAGGAGGGTACTGTCGTAAAGACCTCAAAGTGTATCGAGGGAACCATTTCATAAACAGCGCTCATGACAGCCGCTGCCCTGGCAGCGTGACCAAAGCCGTGGGGGGAAATAAAGTATGCTATTCGTTTAGCCATTTTGTTATTGGATGCTGGATGCTGGATACTGGATGCTGGTTTTTGGATACTGGTTTCTGGATACTGGTTTTTGGATACTGGATACTGGATAAACCCGTAACCCGTAATCATCAATCCAAAGATCCAATTGACTCCGAGAAATGCTTGGGTTAAGTTCTCGGACAGGACCGGATTGGAGTGTTCCGATGCAAACGCAATTTCTTCTCATCGACAAATTGATTCTGGGACTCTATTTCATAGGCGTTATACTCTTCGGCGCCTATTTCCGCAAGAGAAGTAATACCGCTTCAGGCTTTATGATTGCGGATGGGAGACTCCCGAGCTGGGCCGTAGGGCTATCCATACTTGGCACCTTTGTCAGCAGCATAACGTTTTTAGCATATCCTGGCCAGGCGTATAATTTTAACTGGGATGTCTTTGTATTTTCCCTTACGCTTCCTATCGCCGCGATCGTTGCATCTCTCTATTTTATCCCTCTCTACAGGAAAAGGGTAAAGGTGTCGGCTTATGAATACTTAGAGCAGCGGTTCGGTGCATGGGCACGGGTTTATGGCAGCATCAGCTTTATGTTAGGCTCCTTAGCCCGTATCGGGATGATTCTGTTCTTGGTGTCGCTTGTTCTGCATCACCTGACAGGCTGGTCATACGCAACCATCATCATCATTACAGGTGTTGGGGTGACACTATATACAGTACTCGGCGGTATCGAGGCAGTGATCTGGACCGACGTCATCCAGGTCATCATCCTTTTCGGAGGGGCCGTTGTTTCCATCATCATTCTGCTCTCCGGCTTGCCCGAGGGTCCCGGCCAACTGTTCGCCATTGCACGAGAACAGAACAAATTCTCTCTCGGGAGCTGGACGTTTGACCTGATCCAGCCCACCGCCTGGGTGGTGGTATTGTATGGCATCATAGAGAACTTGAGGAATTTCGGAGTCGACCAGAACTATGTGCAGAGATATCAGGTAACACGCTCCATTAGGGAGGCCTCACGCTCTGTATGGACCGCAGCCCTCGCCTATATACCGATATCCGCCCTTTTTCTTTTGATCGGCACAGCCCTGTTTGCATATTATTCTGTTCATCCCGATCAACTCCCATCCTCATTAGAAGGTCCGCTTATGGGCGATAAGATATATCCTTACTTTATTGCAACACAATTCCCCGCGGGGGTCCGGGGCCTCATCATCGCCGCTATTTTTGCAGCGGCCATGAGCAGCATAGATTCATCCCTCAACTGCGTGTCCACTCTTTCATTGCTTGACTTCTACAAAAAATATCTAAACAGTGACGCGGATGACAGAGAATGCATTAAGATGCTCAGGATCTTCACTATCTTCTGGGGAATTTTAGGCACCGTCACCGGTCTCGCCATGACTCAGGTCCAGACCGCACTGGAGACCGGCTGGCAGTTGGCAGGAATAGCAGGCGGCGGGCTTGTTGGATTATTCCTGTTAGGGATCTCGTTTCACTGGGTAAGACGCTGGCAGGCCGTTGTTGCTGTCATCGTTAGCATTGCCAGCATTGTCTGGGCCACTTTTGCCCGCAACCTGCCGGATCAGTGGGACTGGATGGAATGTGCCTTGCATGCCCGGATGATCGGCGTTATCGGGACCATCACCCTCCTCGTAGTCGGTTTCGGCCTGAGTCTCTTGACGTTTTCAAAAAAAACGCCACCTAACCCGGATAGAACGGAACAACTTCCTGCCCATTTCGAGATCGACTAAAAGCTCTTTACAGCGGCATCGCTGTCCTCGTAAATCCCGAAAATGCGGTGCAATCGTGTTAATTCAAAAATCGCACGCACCTGATCCTTAAGGGCGGAAATTTTTATGTCTCCTCCTAACTTGTTTACTGAACGAAGGGCGGAAACCAGACTGCCAAGTCCCGAACTATCTATGAAATCCACGGCACCCATATCAATAACGAGCCTCACACGGTTTTCCTTGACCAGGTAATTGACCTTCTCCTTGATATCCTTGGCCGAGGAGGCGTCCAATCGCCCATCAAGTTTCAACACGTCAATGTCATTGATCTTCTCTTCCAGTATTTTCATCTTCTTGCCTCCCTTCGTAACAATTTAATCACAACTCAACTACTCAACCGATTCCCCCTTCTCAGGAAGTTTCTTTCTCATGGTCAGCCGATTCTCTCCCTTCTCCGATCCGTAGGCAACAGCGTCCATAATTGCCTTTATAATGCCTAAGCCCCTTCCACCTTCCGGGATACACTCAATACCTCTACGATCATCGCAGGAAGACATGATATCCGCCTTATCCAACAGTTCCGGATTCATGGGTGGGCCGTTATCATAAATATCAAGGATAACATCCTCCTGTGTAAGTGTAAAGACGACCTTTACCTCGTGCCCGTGCTCTCCGCCGTAGGAATGCCTGATACTATTGGTGACGGCTTCCACCACACAAAGCTCGATACTATAGCAATCGATATCGGAGAAGGATGCGGATGAACAAAGTCTATTCACTGACATTCCAACAAGAGTAACATTTTCCAGGTTGCTATCAATAACGAATTTGACGCTCCTGAGATTCATAATAACCATCCTCTCTCTTAGGGCTTGCGCAAGCCCTTATTCTGATTCCCCTTTGAACTCTATCCCCAAGAGGGTAACGTCATCCTGAGGCGGAGCCCACGAAAAAAAGTGTCGCAAAAAAATCCTTTTTCCCGGCTTTTTACGAGCCCATCCATCCTAATTTTTTAGATTCTTTTGGAGCTTGCAAGTGCAAGCATCTTATCATCAAAAGAGCCTGTGAAGCAATGGAGAATTGACAAAGAATAAGGAACTACCCTATACTGCCCTCGCAACTCTGGCGTAATGAAATGGCGAAATCGTTCTACCAGGTCTGATGATGAGGAAGGGGAGTAAAAAATTGGAATTAGATATGCCGAGCAATCTGACCGAACTCTCGAGGGCACGCAGATTTGTTCGTGAATTCTGCTGCATTACTGATCCCGTGGACTCGCTCTTCAAGTTAATGGGTTTTAACCAGCTATTTGGCATCTATGAATCCAGAGAGGACGCGGTTGACGCCTTCAAAGCAAGTGACTAACAAGACAGAGGTCATGGGTCAGAGGTCAGAAGTCAGAGGCCAGAGGTCAAAAACCCGCAACTCGTAACGCAATGAGCTAAAGTGAGTCCCGCAAAAGGAGTTGCCCACCGGCAGCGATAAATCGCCTTCCACCGTCCGACAATTTCTTATAACGTGATGCGTGAAACGTGAACTTTAGTCACTTTAGTTCATTTTAGTCACTTTAGTTCATTTTAGTCACTTTAGTCACTTCCAGGTTATCCAGGTCAGGCATGACAGGTCTTTTTGAAGAGTACTCTGAAATAATACCTGAATTTTCTCTCTTTCAGGAGAGTCTCTACACCTCTATCCCCACCCATATCAGAATAAACAGCCTGCTGATCGAACCAGTGTCGTTAATGCACTTACTGGAGGAAAAAGGAATCCGGGTGACACGGGTCTCCCAGAGGTATGATACCCTCTGTCTTGCGCCCGGTTTGGCCTCCCCCGGGAACCTGCTGGAGTACTTCTTGGGCTATATCCATCCCCAGGCCCTGACCTCTGCCATCGCCACCCTCGTCCTGGCCCCCAGAGAGGATTCTTACCTCCTTGACATGTGCGCTTCACCCGGCGGAAAGAGCGCACATTGCGCACAGCTTATGAACAACACCGGTCTGATTATCTCCAATGATCTTTATATCAGTCGACACATGTCCTTGGGGCACACCCTTGCAAGGTTAGGTGTGCTGAATGCAGTTGTAACCGGTTACCAGGCGCAGGAATTCCCATTGAAGCAACGTTTCGACTATGTCCTGGCCGATGTCCCCTGCTCATGCGAGGGGCAATTCAGGAAAACAAAAGATGAGGCCATATACAGGGAGGATAAAGGGAAGGTAAAGCTCCCTGACCTGCAGAAAAAAATCATAATAAGGGGATTCGATCTCCTCAAGGAGAATGGTCAAATGCTTTATTCCACCTGCACCTACAATCCTGAAGAGAATGAATCTGTCGTGAACGTATTGTTGAATGAGAGGGACGCAGAGTTGCTTCCGATCGACGTGGCTTTCGATATTGAACCCGGAATAACAGAATGGAAAGATGAAAAATATGACAAACGACTCGCAAGAGCGGTCAGGTTCTATCCCCACCGGATCAATTCAGTGGGCTTCTTCATGGCCAGCATTGGCAGGAGAAGATGACCGGCACCATCTTTTTTCATACATGGAGCATCGGTTCGGGATACATCAGGTGCGCTTTGCCGGCTATCTGTTGTTTGAAACAAAAAAGAACTGGTTTCTGATAAAATCTACGTACCTGATAGGATCCGCCTCACAGCTCAAGGTATCAAAGGTGGGGCTGAGGGCCTTCCAGCGGGTGGGTAGCTTTATAAAACCGACCACCCGGTTCATCCAGACTTTTGGCCGGTTTGCCACCCGGGCGAAGCTGCAGATAGACAGGGCCCAGTTGCAGGCCCTCTTAGGGGGTGAAAAAATTCATGTTGATCTACCGCTCGATAACGGCTATGTAATCCTTGTCATCGGAGACAACAGCGTTCTCGGGCTCGGTTTATACTTGAACGGCAAGGTCTGCTCTCAACTCCCCAGAAAAGAGATTAGAAGCGCCATGCTGAATATAGCGTAGAACAAAGCCATCGTAAGTCAGAATCAACATAAGGGAGGATGGGCATGCTGTCAAAGAAACAGTTGGACAAGTACGCGGATGTGTTGCTGTGGGGATTGAAGACCGCCAGGAACGGAAGATTTAAAAGGGGGGACGTTGTACTGGTTCAATTTGATCTTCCGGCCGTTCATTTAGCCGAGATCCTTCAGGGAAAGTTGTTAGATATGGGGATGAATCCGGTGATGCGCTCGGGATTGTCGCCTGTAATGGAACATAACTTCTACAAGAAGGCCAACAACAGGCAGCTTGTCTTTAGGGGATCGTGGCAGGACGACCTCTACGAGAACATCAACGGGAGAATATATCTCCATTCCCCGGCCTCCCTCACCCACCTATCTGACATTGATCCCAAAAGGATCGGCAAGGTCGCCGTGGCAATGAAGCCGCTTCGTGACATCATGCGAAAGAGAGAGGAGCAGGGCGACTTGGGCTGGACCCTCTGCATGATGCCCACAGAGGAATTGGCAAAAAAGGCCGGACTTTCTCTGAAACGGTACACCAACCAGATCGTAAAGGCGTGCTACCTCAATAAACCCGACCCGGTTGGGGCATGGAAGGACGTGTACAAGGACGCCATGGCCATCAAGGGATGGATGAACAGCATGAAGGTGGAATACTACCATATCGAATCAGAAAGGATCGACCTGAGAATAACCCCGGGGGATACGCGAAAATGGGTGGGGATATCCGGCCACAATATTCCCAGCTTTGAGCTTTTTATCTCACCTGACTGGAGGGGAACCGAAGGCACCTATTTTGCCAACCAGCCTTCTTTCCGGAGCGGAAATCTTGTGGAGGGCGTCCGGCTCACATTCAAGAGAGGGTTGGTGTCCAAGGCAACTGCCAAAAAAGGAGACGCCTTTACCAACAAACAGTTGAGCATGGATAAAGGCGCCCGCAGGATCGGGGAATTTTCTCTCACAGATAAACGCTTCTCCAAGATAAACAGGTTTATGGCCAGCACCCTTTACGACGAAAACTACGGGGGCCGCTATGGAAATTGTCACCTTGCTGTCGGCTCATCGTACACAGATACCTATGACGGAGACCCCGCCACGCTCACGAAAGAGATGAAGGCCAAACTGGGGTTCAACGATTCCGCACTCCACTGGGATCTCGTAAATACCGAAAAAAAGACCGTTACGGCCCACCTTCGTTCCGGTGAACAGGTGGTGGTTTACGAAAACGGGATGTTTAGGTATTGAAAATTGAATATTGAATATTGAGGAATTGAGGACCCTTGGATTGTTGATTGTTGATTGAATGCGTGGATGAACCATTTAAATAATCTGCGGTAATCTGCGCCTGCCCCGTAGGTTCGGCAAATCGTACTGGGGTAATCTGCGGATGGGATTGAGAGATTGAACATCGCTGAAAAAAAGAGGGGTAACATCCACCTTGGCGGTACCGCCCGCAGTCCAGATGATGTGGTCCTTCTCCATGAATTAGGGCTTCAATTTGCAGAGATCCCGATCACGAATCCTGACAGATTCCTGGTTCATAAGGGCGAGTATCAGGCTGTCAAAAATGAACTGGGGGTCTATTATCTCTGCCACGGTCCCCGGGAAGGCGACCCCAACGACATCCGAACTTTAGAAAACCGGTATCTCCCAAAACTGGTGCACATACTCTCCATTATGCCCGAATTGGACATGAGGCTTTTTACGATCCACCTGTGGCTGGATCCCCGTTTTGTGAGCCCCGATACCATCGCATACAAGGTGGGGTTGCTAAAAAGACTCCTGACGATCGCTGACGATTCAGACATTACCCTGTGCCTTGAGAACATGAGCGAGAATGCAACCCATCTGTCATCGGTTTTGGAGGCCCTGCCACGCTTAAACTTAACCCTCGACCTGGGACACGCGGAACTCCTTTCAACAGAAAATACGTCCTTCGGATTCATGGGCCGGTGCCCCGAAAGGATCAAACATATCCATCTGCATGACAATCTCGGGGGAAGTACGCCGGTCGACGACCTCCACCTACCATTGGGGAAAGGGACCATTGATTTTGAGGGGATCTTTCGGGATCTGCACCTGATCGGCTATAATCGAACCATTACTCTGGAGCTCAAGCCGGAAGAGATAAGAGAAAACCTTGACACGGTGAAACAACTACTCGCCGACTCCGGATTCAAGGCGCAGTAATGAATGAACCATGCTCGAACACACTTTTATCCATATCCGTGGTATCGGCCCCAGGACAGAACAGAAGCTCTGGCACCAGGGAATCCACACATGGCAAACATTTCTCGATCACGGGGAGACAATCATTTCTCCGGCCCGGGATGATTTTATCGCTCAGGAACTTGAGGCATCGTTGAAACATAAGGAAGACGCCTCTTTTTTCAGTAAACGGCTTTCTCCGGGTGAGATGTGGCGCCTCTTCGACGCATTTAAAGATAAGGCCGTATATTTGGATATAGAGACGAGCGGCTATTACCAGGGGGCTGATGAAATCACTGTTATCGGGATTTATGACGGGAATGATGTCCGGACCTTTGTGAACGGGATCAACCTGGACGATTTTGAAACGGCCATCGCCTGTTATGATCTGGTCATCACTTTTAATGGTGCCACCTTTGATCTCCCCTTTATTCGAGGTTGGTTTCCCAATATTTCTCTGCCCGCAGCGCACATTGATCTCAGGTTCTTGTTGAAGAAACTGGGTTATACAGGCGGCCTGAAAAAGATCGAGAAGGACCTTGGCATAAACCGGGATGCAGACATTGACGGAATTGACGGATTTGAAGCGGTACGGCTCTGGCGGGCATACCAGTGGGGGGATGAGAGGGCTCTAAAAACCCTGATCCGCTATAATAGCGCTGATATCGTAAATCTGAAGCCGTTGATGGAGATAGGGTGCAGAGAGATGAAAGCAGGACTGCTGAACTTATCTTAGAGAGGTGCCAAGCCCTTGCCGGAAGATGGATTCGCTCACATGGGAATAAGAAAGCCCCTCCGGTTTCGAAGGGGCTTTATTTATATTCTGCAATTAATTCTACTCCGACATATTTATTGACAAGTTGTTAAGGATGTGATATGCATTCTTCATGGAAACTGAAAACGTATT
>JACNIU010000448.1 GCA_014382905.1 Desulfobacterales bacterium | reverse complement strand
AATTTCATTACAGCGATTTTACCGGGAAGCTGAGAAAGAAAAGCCAAAGCTCGTGCTGATAAGTTCTCCGCCTAAAGAACAATGGTTCAAGAAGTTTCTACCGGTTTATTCCCTAAAGGCTGCTGCTGGGTATTTTGGAGAAGGGGAATCAGTTGAACCCGATGGCTGGGTGGAGATCGATGGTTTTGGAAAATTGGATGAAAGGATGTTTGTGGCTCGCGCTGTTGGCAGGTCCATGGAACCTAAAATACAAGATGGGGAGTATATCGTCTTCAGAGCCAATCCTGCTGGTTCTCGGAACGGAAAGATCGTGCTTGTCCAGTATCGTGGGCCGGAAGACCCGGACACAGGTGGGTCATACACTGTCAAAAAATATCAGTCAGAGAAAGTGCCTGCTGAGGAGGGAGGCTGGCGGCATCAGCGAATAATTCTTTCCCCAATGAACCCAGAATTCTCCCCGATCATATTCGATGAGGATGAAGCAGGGGCCGTAAAGGTTATTGCGGAGCATATCGGAACGCTGGATAAGTAGTTTTTATAGAGATACACATAAAAACCTTTCCTATCGTCAAACGCAAAAATAAACAGAAATTCGGCGAATACCGCACCAAGCGGGTCATTCTCGAGTGCTACGATGCCATGGCCAAGGCCATGAAAACGGGTAAACCATACCAGACGATTCTTGATCCACCACCCGGTCCCCCATGCGATGAAAGCGGCAATTTCATCCCCATGGAACAATGGGACCCGGACAACTGGCCTCCTAATATCTACAGGCCAAGGGATTGGAAACGGAGCGCAAATTCATAGGGGGAAAAGTAGGCATGTACCTTTCAAAGCTAACGATAGAAAACTTCCGGTGCTTTGGTGAAGGGGTCAAAAGGCTTGAATTATCCCTCAGGCCCGGGTTGACGACCTTGGTGGGAGAAAACGATACGGGGAAAAGCGCAATAATAGATGCCTTGCGGTTTGTCATGGGTACAACGGATCAGGAATGGTACAGGCTTGAAGAAACGGACTTTAATGCGGGAGCGAATCCGAAGGAAATCCGAATCGTTTGCAAGTTTGAATCTCTTGAACCGAAGGACCAACGCGCCTTCATTGAATACTTGACCTATGATGCAGAAGGTGATGTGCCACCGGTTTTATATCTGACTTGGACAGCCAAGGACACCGGAGAAACGACAAGGGGGCGACCTTACCGAAGGGTCGAAATGCACTCTGGCAAAAATGGAGACGGCCCAACAATTGACCCCAAAATTCGTGAACTGCTCTCCGCGACCTATTTACGGCCTTTGAGGGATGCGGAAAAAGCCTTGTCGGCAGGTCGAGGTTCACGACTATCCCAAGTTCTACACCACTCGGAACAGGTTCGGAATGTTGGGGTAAAATATGACCCAGAGGCAGTGGAACTTGACATTCACACCCTGAATGTCCTCGGAATCGGTGACCTCGCAAATGATCTATTGCAAAAACAACAGGGCATCATGGATGCCCGAAAGAAAATAGACACCCACTTAGACGGGTTGTCTCTCACCGGAAGTGGTATCAGAAGTAGTATCAAGGTCAGCGGGGCCACCGCCTCGGATAAAATTCGTTTGCTTGTTGTTGGAAAAGCTCGACCTCTCGATTAGTGGCGATGGCATACTTGGCCTTGGGTCAAACAATCTCCTATTTATGGCCTGTGAGCTTCTTCTCTTGGCGCAGGAGGATGAAGGCAACAAGATGCTTCTAATTGAGGAGCCGGAAGCCCACCTTCATCCCCAACGTCAGTTGAGGGTCATGAAGACTTTGCAGGAACAAGCTGCGGAAAAGGGAATCCAGATTATCGTCACCACCCATAGTCCGAACTTGGCTTCCGCAGTGGACCTCGAAAACATCGTTCTCATCCACGGAAACCGTGCGTTTTCAATGGCCAAGGAAAAAACAAAATTGGAAGAATCGGACTACCGATTTCTCCAGCGCTTTTTGGATGTCACCAAGGCAAACTTGTTTTTTGCACGGGGCGTGATGATCGTCGAGGGAGATGCGGAAAACATACTCATACCGACGTTGGCGAAATTGATGGGCCGGGGTTTTACTGAAAATGGCGTTTCCATAGTGAATGTTGGAGGCGTTGGCTTGCGCCGATATGCTCGTATCTTTCAAAGAATGGATGTGAAAATGGATGGCAAGTTACGGATACCGGTTGCATGTCTGACGGATCTGGACGTCATGCCGGATTGCGCGCCTGTCATAATAGGAAAGCTCAAAGAAGGAGAAGATTGGCCATCAGAAAGTCCTCGTAAATGGAGGGCAAAACGTGATTTTGGTTCAGAAAATCCTATAGATACCTATCGAGAAAACAAGCGCTCAAAAGCCAATGAGCAGTTTGTGCGGGGGGGATAGGGGACGCTCGTGCAGAACGTGCTTGAAATCCTTTATTGGATCATGTTGGGGCTGGAGCCTCTAATTTAGGGGGACGCTCTAAAGTTTTTAAGTTTCTCTTGAAAATCGTTATTTTATCGAAATGGGGCACTTTGGACCTGAAACACATTCCTTCAGATAAGATGGTTTTGGACCTGATCTCGGTCGCTGAGATGGAATCCGGGGTGTTAGAGTTCAAAGGAGGGGATAAGGGGAAGGCCTTTCATGAATGTTGTTTATGAACCCAGGGGGAGGGCGCGGGAATACTCGGAGCTTGCGTGCAATCTCTATCGCGGATGCACGCATGGCTGTCGCTATTGCTATGCACCCGCTTCCATGCGGACAACCGGGGAAAAATGGCATGCGCAGGCTGAACCGCGAAAAGATATTTTAAGACTCCTCGAAAAAGATGCCCAGCGGTTGGAGGGCGATCAACGCTCGATCCTGTTTTGTTTTCTATGCGATCCTTACCAGCCGCTTGAACGAACCGAACGATTGACGCGGCAATCCCTTGAAATTATCGCCAAACACCGTTTGAACAATCAGGTACTGACCAAAGGACGCGCCGATCTGATCCTGGAGGACATGGCGCTGATGAAGACTGCCCGCACGCAATTGGGCATTACCCTGTGCTTTTCGGATGATGCGACACGCAAGGATTGGGAGCCGAACGCTTCGACCGTAGACGACCGGCTGACTATTTTGAAAACCGCTCATAAAGAGGGTATTTTTACGTGGGTCAGCCTCGAGCCGGTGATCAACCCTGACCAGGCGCTTGCGGTCATTCGCATGGCGCATCCATATGTGAATTTCTGGAAGGTGGGAAAGCTGAACCACATGAAAGAATATGAGCAGACCGTGGACTGGGGCAAATTTCTCTTCGATGCGGAGACGCTCTTAACGAAATTTGGCGCCAAATACTATATCAAGAACGACTTGCGGTCTTTCAAGATGAGTCAATGAAGTCTTCCAAATACTACGGCTTTACCTACGGGGAACCGAGTTCTATCATCAAATATGGCATCAAATACCGAATGGGCAATGACAGAAACCGGCGATCCCCACGGCGATGAAGAGGTGGAGGGAAGAGGAAAACATAGATAAACATGAAACTGCCCATTAACATCAAAGACTTACTCACAGCCCGTACCGTCGAGTGGGAGCGGCTGGAGTTTAAGGCGGGTTGGAATCCAAAAGCCGTGCTGCACACCATGTGTGCGTTTGCGAATGATTTTCATAATCTTGGCGGTGGTTACATCATCATAGGCGTAACCGAGGACAAGGGCCGGCCGGTTCTGCCTCCTGCCGGGTTGCCGGTCAGGCAAATCGATGCTGCTCAAAAGGAAATCATAGAGCTTGGTTACCGGATGGTTCCCTACTATCATCCCATCATCGCGCCTTATGAAATCGATGGAAGACATATCCTTGTGCTCTGGGCGGCGGGCGGGCAGACCAGGCCCTACAAGGCCCCGGTGTCTCTGGCAAAAGGGGAACGGGAATTTGCCTATTATATCCGGAAAGGCTCTTTGACGGTTCGGGCCAGGCATCAGGATGAAACCGAGCTTATGTCTTTAGCAGCCACTGTACCTTTTGACGACCGGTTGAATCAGCAGGCAGTTGTAGAAGATCTTAGCCGCGAACTGATGCTCGATTTCCTGCAGGAAGTCGGAAGCGATCTATTCTCCCAGGCCCCTAATCTCCCACTTATTGAGCTTGGACGGCAGATGCACATTATCGGCGGTCCCGATGAAGCGCCTTTTCCATTGAATGTTGGCCTGCTTTTTTTCAACCCGGAACCGCACCGTTTTTTCCCTGCCACCCAGATCGACGTGGTCTGGTTTCCGGACGATGCGGGAGGAGATAAGTTTACCGAAAAGACATTCCACGGCCCGCTCCCGCGAATGATCCGTGAAGTGCTGGACTATATTCGTCGCAACTACCTGAATGAAACGGTCATTAAACATCCCGACAGAGCTGAGGCTACGAGAGTCGTTAACTTTCCTTATGAAGCCATTGAAGAGGCCGTGGTCAATGCTGTCTATCATCGCAGTTACGAGGAACGCGAGCCCGTGGAGGTGCGTATTACACGCCATGACCTGGTGGTGCTCAGTTATCCCGGCCCCGACCGTTCGGTTCGCCTCGAACAGCTCCGGATTGGCCGGGCCATACCCCGCCGATACCGTAACCGTCGTATCGGCGAATTTCTAAAGGAACTGGATCTAACTGAAGGCCGGGCCACCGGTATCCCGAAAATCCTCCGCGCCATGAAAGAGAACGGCTCTCCACCGCCTGAGTTTGAATTCGACGAGGATCACACCTATTTTCTGGTACGCCTGCCGGTGCATCCCGCGGCCAGGCACATTACCGCGGAATACACGGCCGTGTTGGATCTGGAGTCAGGGGTAGAGTCAGGGGTAGAGTCAGGGGTAGAGTCGGAAATGGCAATTCTAATCCTAAACGATCTGCGAGAGAGTGAATTAGGAAAAAAAGAGATGGCGAAAAGGCTTGGAAAGCCGAAGCCGACCCGGTATCTGAATGATCTGGTACGTAAAATGGTCGCCAATGGACTCATTGAATTCACCATCCCCGATAAACCCACCAGCCGGCTGCAAAAGTACCGGCTTACCCATAAAGGCCGGACTTGGTTGGATGCCATACATGAGGGGGTTACATGATTTTAACCGTAAGATGAGAGATAATTATTTGCCGTGTTGAAATCAAACCCATCGCCGACTATCATTGACCCCGAGAACAGGCGGTATCCGAGGTTGTTGATGGAACGTCTGGATAGAGATGCGCCTGTCCGGCTTTGGGCCATCGGCAGCCTCGATCTGCTCAATGTCCCCAAGACCGCGCTATTCTGCTCTAAAACCTGCCCCGGCGATGCCATTCTTGCGGCCATGGATCAGGCCCAAAAATGGCGCGACCAGGGCCGTTGCATCATCAGCGGGTTTCACTCCCCCATTGAAAGAGAATGCCTGCAGATACTCCTTCGCGGGGTTCAGCCGATCATCATCTGCCCCGCGCGTAGCCTTGATAGGATGAGAATACCTGTGGAATGGCGCGAGGGCATAGGAGCGGGCCGGATTTTGCTTTTATCACCATTTGAGCCCTCTAATCGCCGCCTAACCGCCGCACTTTCAGAGCAGCGCAACAAGTTGGTCGCCGCTCTGGCTGATGACGTCTTCTTTGCCCATACCACTCCCGGTGGAAAAACAGCGCGACTTGCTGAACAAATTTCCGGGTGGGGAATTCCCAAAACTGAGTTAGAAACGCTCGCAAGCAAGTAGATTTCTGTGGGAAGAGGGGCGGATGGAAATATGAGCACCAGTAAGGGCCGCTGGCAAAAAAGTTATTGGGCGTTTGGGTGGTGTGTTTCCGAACGCAAGAGATTGAGATGACACCTGTTTGCGGTCATGAGTATTTTGGTTTGATATGGGGTTGTATGGGCTGGGACGACGAATACGACAATATGGAGGTTGCCTCACATCGAGATGAATCTATGTCGGAAACGGGAAGTGAAAGACGGATCCATCCATTGGACATCGCCAACCCGGCCAGCGCCTACTTTTTCCTGAGCGACGATGCCCTGGATGAGCTCACCGGGAACGCCAAAAAATGGATGAAATGCCTCTCCTGCGGGCACCGGTTCATGGGTGAATTCTATGACAGGTGCCCGGAGTGTTTCAGCTCGGACACCGAGGAGGTGACTGATGAAAAAGACCATGGATATTGGTGACAGCGGCTGAGTTTGAAACTGTGTATACCAGAAGATATCTCACGATTTCAACATGTTGACATATCTTGACAATATCACAAAGAATTCACGCCATCAAAAACCTGCAATAGCCTTACAATATCCCATCTCTGAGAGATGGTGAGGTATCAAAGACATATCCCTACCCAAGCTGCTCAATCAGGTAAGCCTCACAAGCTATTTACCAGTAAGCCAAACCCTATCGCGGATACCGGGGAGGCAATGTGCTTTCTCATTAGGCTGTGAACCTGATTAAAGGTCAAGTGCCTGTCTTGTTGCAATCAGATCAAGAACGTTCTAAGGTTGGAAAAGGAGCTTAGAGAACTATGGGCATAACCGTATGGATCTTTATTGTCAATGATGATGACTCGATACAGCGTTTTCCGCTGGCACGCTTTGAGCGATTGATCGAGC
>JACNIU010000331.1 GCA_014382905.1 Desulfobacterales bacterium | reverse complement strand
TCTTGCGGGCGCCTGCCCAGATTGGCTGGGATGCCTAGTTCCGGAGCATAGACCTGGTAACGCCAAGGCGATTAAAAGGGAAAGAACTACTCATGAGGACACGTGGCTGGTGGACGGTTGAACCTGATGAGGTGGCGGAACTCGTCGAAACCCATGGACGTCTTGTCGTAGGTGGAGAGGGAGAACTCATGGTGGAATTCCAAGACGAGGAAAAGGCGAAAAACCTTTCTACCGCCTTATCAGACCGGTTCGGTGAGCAAGTGCTTCTTGCGCCGTGAACCGAACAGGCAGGAGAGGAGGCAAACCGGGCTGTTGGACTTTACGAGCAGAAAAGAGTATGGGGAGCTGCCGGAGAATACCTATTTTTCCTGACCGCCGCAGATTTCCTGCTCACCGCTATTTTCCTGGCGATAAACGCTCTTGATAAGGTTGTTTATGAAACCCTCCATATCGGTCACAGCTTCGGCAGTGATGCTGAAATTATCGATACCGCAGCGGTCTTTCACAAGCCTGAGACCATATTCAAGCCGCTTTGCCAGCTGAAATGTCATAGGTCCGGGTTTTTGTCCGGTCTTGATGGCCTGGTCTATGATTTCATCTACAGCGCTTTCATCAAACGAGACATTCACCTCAAGCGTTTTCATCAGGGAGGCTTCTTCAAGCTTGACCTGATCATACATTTCGCTGAAATCTTCAACAGCCGTATCAATATCAGTAATGTTGATCAAATACAGTTCGGCGATAAGATCCATTCTTCTTGGATAGATTTCAAGCTCTGCCTTTTTGCTGAAATCACCGGCCCGTTCGGCAAGGTACTGTCTGATGGCTGCAAGCTCTTTTTCTTTTCCCCTCTCAAACCTTTCCTTATGCCCCTGATCATCAGGGTTATTTAGCAGCAGCTTGAGCTGGGCCTCCGGATCCTCAACAACATCCCGTGTAACCAGAAATCTCTTAATGTTTGTTGAAGGCAGTTTCTTTTCAAAGGGAATCAGGACCTTTTCCATGGCGCTCACCAGACCTCTGGCCCCGGTCTTTTCCTCGGCAGCCATCTCCGCAATCCGTACCAGCGCTTCATCCTCAAACTTGATGTCTATTTCGTAGGCCCTGAAATCCATCCGCTTACTGATAATAATGGGGTTATTGGGATTTCTGAGGATCTCCACCAGGTCGTCTTTGGAGAGCTCATCAAACACCACCACTACCGGGAGACGGCCCACAAACTCAGACTCAAAACCGAATTCTATCAAGTCCTGTGCCCGCACCTCCTTGAGGATCTCCCACGGAATCTCAATCGGCCTCACGTCTGCCTCGAAACCGATTCCCTGGCTCTGGAGTCTTTTCTTGATAATCTCCGCCAATTCACCAAAGGCGCCACTCATAATAAAGAGGATGTTCTTGGTATTGACCACCTTCTTTTCTCGTTTCCCTGTGCGTCTGTAATGTTCAATCGCCTGGATCTGTGATATGGGATCGTGAGGGACCTTGAGATCGACGTCTGTCTCCTCCATCGGCTTCAGAAGTGCCCTCTGTACACCGGTCCTGGAAATATCGTGACCGATCAGATGATGAGAGGAGGAAATCTTGTCAATTTCATCGATATAAATAATCCCGTTCTCGGCCAACTCAATGTTTTCATTGGCTTCGTAAACGAGGTCACGGACCAGATCCTCCACATCCCCGCCCACATAGCCTGTTTCACTGAATTTGGTGGCATCTCCCTTTACAAACGGGACCCCCAACTTTTGAGCGATCAGCTTGATGATATAGGTTTTGCCAACCCCGGTGGGCCCGATCATCAGGACATTGTTTTTGATCATGCCGACCCCCGACTTTTTTCCTTGGCCGGCAGGATTCTCTGAATCCCTTCGTCTGTTGAACTTGATCCTGTTGAAATGCGTACAGATCTTGGTTGCCAAAACCGCTTTCGCATAATCCTGTTTTACAACAAAACTATCTAAGTAGGATTCAAGCTCCTCGGGCATCATATTGAAATGGGCCACATCTCCACCCGCTTCTCCCCGGGCCGGCCCATCGGTCAAGGCCTCATCTTTCTTTGGAACAACAAACGGAGATATAATCTTGACGCGATTGCCATATTTCTTGGTGAGGTAATCGCTCAGCTCTTTCTCAAGCTCGCGCTGATTCGGGATTCTCCCGGTGTCGCTTCCTTCTACTGAAAATACACCTTCTTTTTCCATCTTTTTAACTCCTTATCAGGGACTACGGCTTAATATATTCACTCTTCCCCCCAATTTCAAGCTCTATGACCACGGTAAAGTATTGAGTTGACTCCCGCACGTATTTCAAGTTACAAAATATCAGTGCCCTGTTTCCTCCCTTTAGGGAAAAGAGAGTTCGCCTCGAGGCGCAGGTATCATCCAAATCTTGAGACCTTTGAAAAATGCTCAATTTTGTTTGAGTTCAAGGAAGGCGAATATTTTAACCACAGGAATACAGTGAGTATTTCGAGGATTAAAATTTGAGCCTGACGCAGAAATCGGGCAAAAGGGGGCGTTTTGCAAAGGTCTCATCTTTACAAACAGCAGGTGACGACCCATGGCCTTTAGACTGGAGATCAGATTACGAAAAGAACTGGCGGATGCTGAGGGTATGGGTATCCGGCGAAAGGCGAGGGAATATTTCGGGTTCGGGGTCGATGATATCCGGGTAATCCGTGTCCTGACCACCGACGCGCACCTGGAGCCCGATCAATTGGAGCAAATCCGGACGGAGATATTTACGAATCCGGTCACGGAGGTGTCCTCATATTCCCCAGTGGCAGTTGATTTTGACTGGCTCATATGGATCGGGTTCCGCCCTGGCGTAAGGGATACTGCCGGGAGCACAGCAAGTGAGGCGGTGCAAGACCTCCTGGGAATCAAATTCAAACCGGGTGAGGCCATTTATACCTCAAGGCTGTACGAAATCAGGGGGGAGTTGGAAAAACAACAGGTCCATCAAATTGCGAGCGACCTACTGGCCAATGAGGTTATCCAGCAGTGGAGAATATTTTCACGGGATGACTGGCGCCCTGATGTGGGAATCGGATTCCTGGTCCCGAAGGTCATCCTTGATCACGCGCCCGAAGTCAACACCATATCCATCCGGAGCGACGAGGAGCTGAAGCAGATATCCCTTGAGCGCAATCTTGCGCTTCAGGAGAGAGATATCCCTGTCATCCGGACCTACTTCCTGAGGGAAGACGTCCAGAACGAAAGGGAAAAGGTAGGCCTCGACCTCCCCACAGATGTGGAACTGGAGTACATATCCCAGGCGCGTAGCGATCACTGCAATCACAACACATTCAGGGGACTCTTCAGATACCACGATCTTTTCACCGGGGAGCAGGAGACCGTTGACTCTCTATTCAAGACGTGTATCGAGGCCCCCACCTTAAAGATCAAAGAGGAAAAGAGCTGGGTAATATCTGTTCTGTGGGATAACGCCGGTGTGGGGCAATTCGACGACGACCACTATTATGTCATTACAGGGGAGACCCACAACAGTCCCTCCAACATGGAGGCCTACGGGGGTGCTATTACCGGGATCGTCGGGATCTATCGTGATCCGATGGGCACGGGTAAAGGATCGAAACTGATCCTGGGCATGTACGGGTACTGTGTGGGCCACCGGGATTATCAGGGGGTCCTGACGCCCCATCTCCATCCCAGACGCCTTCTTGATGGGATCATCGAGGGCGTGAGAGACGGGGGGAACAAGAGCGGGATCCCCACCCCGTTCGGACTGCTTCTCTTTGATGAAAGTTACACCGGTAAATGCCTTGTCTTTGTGACCACCATGGGGATAATGCCCGCCCGGATAGGGTCAGCGTCATCCCACACGAAAGCCACATCCCCGGGAGACCTTATCGTTATGTCCGGGGGGAGGGTCGGGAAAGACGGCATTCATGGGGTAACCGCCGCATCAGAGACCTACAGTGAACACACCCCTGCAGGTCACGTCCAGATAGGTGACCCGTACACCCAGAAAAAGATGCATGACTTTCTCCTTGAGGCAAGAGACGAGGGCCTCATATCTTTCATTACCGATAACGGAGGCGGGGGCCTGTCCTCCTCCATCGGCGAATCCGCCCGTTTCAGCAATGGGTGCATTGTGGATCTGGATAAGGTTCCGCTCAAATATGATGGCCTGGATCAGTGGGAGATCTGGATCTCCGAATCCCAGGAAAGGATGACCATAGCCGTAAAACCGGAGCATATAGACCGTTTCATGGAGCTTTCCGAAAGACACTCGGTTGAAAGCACGGTCATTGGAGAATATACCGATTCCGGGTTTCTCCACCTCGTCTACAAAGGGAAGACCTGCGCCTACATCAGGATGGATCTCCTGGAATCCGATTTTCCCCAATGGGAGTTCGATGCCCAGTGGATCCCGCCCGAGGCGAGAGGCCTGACCGAGCCGGTCATCAGCGAGCCCGCCGATCATGGGGAGATTCTGCACGCTATTCTTGCCAGGCCCAACATATGCGCCCGCAACTGGATAACAAGACAGTATGATCACGAGGTCCAGGGGACCAGCGTCATAAAACCGCTGGTGGGGACAAGGCGGGACATCCCGTCAGATGCCGCGGTGATGAGACCCATACTCAACTCCGAAAGGGGCCTTGCGGTTTCCCAGGCACTGAATCCGTTTTATTCAAAGATAGATACCTATCATATGACCGCTGCCACCATTGACGAGGCGGTCAGAAAGGTCCTGGCTGTGGGCGGGGATCCTGAGCATTTGGGCGGGGTGGATAATTTCTGCTGGCCGACCATTGAATATGATCCCGTCAAGAATCCGGACGGCAGGTACAAGGCCGCTCAATTGGTAAGATCCTGTCTGGCCTTGAGGGAGTATTGTCTGGCCTATAAAATACCTCTGCTTTCAGGGAAAGACAGTATGTATATTGACGGCAATCTAAAAGGCCCTTTTGGTGAAAGGCGCAAGGTGTCGGGATTGCCCACCCTCCTCTTTACGGTTTCGAGCTTAATTGAAGATATTACAAAGTGCGTGTCCATGGATACCAAGCTCCCGGGAGACATCATCTATGTCTTGGGTGAGACCAAGAATGAGTTGGGCGGCAGCGAGTATTATCAGATGATGGATTCCATCGGCCTCAATGTCCCCAAGGTGGATGCGAAAACCCTATGGCCTCAATACGTGGCACTCCACAGGGCCATTTCCGAGGATCTGGTTTCATCCTGCCATGCGGTCTCAAGGGGGGGGCTGGCAGTCCACCTGGCCTTGACAGCGATGGCCGGTGAATTGGGAGTGGAGATCGATCTTACCCTGATCCCCGGTTCAGGCGGGCTCACACCGGGGCAGGCCCTCTATTCGGAATCGTGCGGCAGATTTATCATAACCGTTGCTCCCCGACAAAGGGAGCGTTTTGAGGAGATTCTTTCCGGCATGAACATAGGCCGTGTCGGTGTCACCACGGAATCGCCTTTTTTCACAGTAAGAGACGGCAATGGTGCGACTGTCATCAGGGAGGCCATTGCCGATTTGAGGAATTCATGGAAAAGACCTTTCGGAGAACTGATATGAAACAGGTCAAAGCACTGGTCCTCACAGGTTACGGGCTCAATTGCGATTATGAAACCGATTTCTCTTTGAAATTGGCAGGGGCTGATTCCCACAGGGTCCACATCAACGAATTGATCAGCGGCAAAAAGGATGATATTGAAATCAGACTGAGCGATTACCGGATCCTGGTTTTCGGGGGGGGGTTTTCCTGGGCGGATGACCATGGCGCCGGCGTCCTCATGGCCTCCAAACTGAAACATCATCTGGGTGAAGCGCTGGAAACCTTTGTTCAAAATGGCAACCTGATCATCGGCATATGCAACGGATTTCAGTGCCTTGTCAATCTGGGTCTCCTTCCGGGCTTCGGGGGTCAATATCGGGAGCGCCACGTGGCCCTGACCTATAATGATTCGGGTAACTTTATTGATACATGGGTCAGGCTCAAGGTCAATCCGGATTCGCCCTCTGTGTTTACAAAAGGGCTTTCAGATTTGGAGTTCCCCGTGAGACATGGTGAGGGAAAGTTTTATGCCTCTGACGAGACCATTGAAACGCTTTTTGAAAACGGGCAGATCGTTCTGCAGTATGCGGATGAAAACGGAAAAGAGGCCGCGGGCGTCTGGCCCCTGAACCCCAATGGATCCCTCAGGGACATCGCGGGGATATGTGACCCCACCGGCAGGGTCTTCGGCCTGATGCCTCACCCCGAGGCCTTTAACCATTTCACCAACCACCCTGATTGGACCCGGAAGAAACAGGAGCTTGCCCGCAGGGGAGAGGCCCCAATCCCCATGGAAGGAAAGGGGGTCCGTATCTTCAGGAATGCCGTCGACTATGTGCGTGGGTTGGACGATGTTTCGTCGCAGCCTGTCTTGACAAGAAAAACCCCTGCTGCTACGAAATTAGAATAACATTTGTGGTAACACGTTATCGGTTTGAAACAAAGCCGGGGACCATGAGGGTCTCTTTCATCCTCTGCCTGCCCGGAACCGGTATTAAACGTCAAGGGGGGCGTTCTATACGCTCTGGAGAATTTTTGTTACGTCCTTTGGGAAAGAGAC
>JACNIU010000330.1 GCA_014382905.1 Desulfobacterales bacterium | reverse complement strand
GGGTTTTATGAGCAGACTTTCCGGGTCAGGCCCCATCAGCTCCTTGGATCATGATAGCAACGTTAATTTAATCATAAAGAGAGAAACGCCACCTCCACCGCCGCCACCAACCGGGGGAAGAAAGACCACTCCGCCTGCGATCCTTGGGATTTCCGAAGTCCAGACATTGGGGGAGGAGATAGGGCAAATTATAAAGTCATTGGCTGGTTGTGATCCTCAAGTTGAAGTACGATTGAGCATTAAGGAAAAGTCGGATATTGATTTAGAAAAAGCATCGAAAATCCTCGATAAAATCAAAAAAGGTTGGGGCTTTTGATTCACAGAAGTACAAGTTTGCAATGATAAAGTGATAAAGGGCCACGCGAAGTAACTAATATGATCTGGGTGAAAAAGGGGGAAAGTCTTCGTTTGATTCTTTTGGAAGAAAGCAAGGGAATCCTGAACACCACCATAATTATACCCTTGTGTTAATTGGTCAAGCCAATGATTGATGACTCCAACATAGAGATATACCAGCGACTCTTCAGAGGGAGGGAGAATTACTTCGCACAGCAAGGCGAAGACCGGTACTTCCCTATCCCGAAAGCCCTCGATGAGTTCTACTTGCGTCGTCACTTAGAGGGGGATGTGACATTTGGAATCTACGTGCTGAACCAATCGAGTTGCTGTAACCTTATATGTGTTGATATAGATATCCCGAAGAGTGACCTTAGTGAGGTTGATTTCACCAATCCAAAGGTGAAACACGGTCATCTGAGATACAAATTGAATGTGGTGATAGAAGCACTATCTGGTCAACTTGCAGTGCCACCTCAATCCATTCTATTGGAAGATACCGGCGGTCGAGCGAGGTTACCACATCTGGGTGTTTTTCTCCGAAGCAGTGCAGGGTCAGACTGCTGTCGCATTTGGTGAAGTATTGAAGACACAATTGGATTTTGAGATTGAGTTCTTCCCGAAACAAGGCCGCCTCACCCCCAACCGAAAGCTAGGCAATCTCATTAAGTTGCCCTAGGTCTTCACAGGAAATACGGCTCTTGGAGTTACTTCTTTTCTTTATCAGCGGAAGAGCCGCAGCTTATCTCCGGCATAGAAGAAAACATGATGCATCTTCAAACCCTTTTGCCCGTGGCCCCAGAAGTTGTCAACAGAGCCGTCAATGCCTTTGCAAAGGAACTGCACCTGAGCAAGGAAGCTCCCGCTCCGATTAATGAGTTTACTCAGAAACGGCCACAATTCGAGGGAGACCCAGTCACGCTCATCTCCCAGTGCACGGCCATGCGCGATATTAGGATGAAGGCTGAGCGTGGAAGTAGCCTTTCTCGCTCTGAAGCATTCCACTTCGCCGATGTCATGCTCTCTGTTCCCGGAGGGACGGATACTATTCACGACACGATGCGTCTTTCCCTCGCGGAGGATTATGATCGGATCCGAACGCATGACGAAATTGAGAGGATTATTCCGCTTCATCTCCCAGGTTGTTTTACGCTTGTAAGGGAAGGCGTCTGTAGCGGCTACTGCAAGGACAGAGTCCGCAAGAGGAATGAGGACCCTTTGGTCGCCGATACAACTCCTTGTTCCGTTTGGCTGAGAAGAGTACCTGCGAAACCTGTTATTGATACAGATAATCTCTGCGAGAGAATCGGAACAGCGGAGAATCTCAGACGATCCTTTTTCAAACTCAAGCAATACCATGAACACGAGGATGCCCTCTTCTTTGACCCCTTTGACTTTGAACACCGTCTTGACGCTAATTGCGGAATCCTGGCAAAGGCTTTGCTTGAGCAAAGTGAAGTGCCGTTTCTCGGATACATGTCAGTACCACTTCCGAAGAAACTCAATGAGGCGCAGGAGCTGGAATACCGGCGAATGTCGTATTCAAGCGTCTATGATCAAGTACCAATCCAAGCCATATTCAATTTCGTTGCTCCCATTGTGGAAAACGAATTCCAGAGCACCTCTTATGGCTACAGGTGGAATATTGACACCGACTCCCCTTACAGTATTTTCGAGGACTGGCGAGAGACTTACCCACGCTTTCGCAATGACATCATGGCAGCCCTCAAACGGCACCCGAATGGCTTCCATGTCTGTTGTGACATCAAGGGATACTACGATCACGTAAATCAGAACATTCTTCTTGAGCAACTTCGTGCGGGAAGCGGGACGCTCTTAAAAAACTAAGAAACTAGTATTGAACGGCACAGCCGTGTGGAGTCCTGGGGACGTCCATCAGGAAGTAAATAACACCTTTAACATGTAGGAATTACAGATGAAAATAGAGAATTTTCAGGGGCATGGTTAGATGTTGATTGCGGCGGTACCCGAAAAATTGGGGTCTTAAATATGGAACTATTGACAGACCTCAAATGCGAATAGGGATCTTTGCTTGACTCTTAATTGAAGGCCGAAAAGGATATCGCCATGGACTGGGGGAGATCCTCCTGGAGGGATATGAGGGACGTGTTAGGCCGGCCCTATGTCTGGACCGTTAAGGATAGGCACCCCGCAGCAAGCCGTGGGGAATCTCCCAAATTTAAGGAGGATTTCTTCATTTTCAGTTCGCTCGCTAACCCCGCTGCAAGCAGCAGGGAATGCGCTCGCTGTGAATTTTCAATATCCGGATGCGTGGTATCACCTGATAAATCGTGGTAGGCATGGGGAAAAGATCTTCGCAAAAGGAAGACTATTGGTCATTTGCTGATCTTCTTGAGGAACTTGATGAAGTTTTTAATGCCTCATCCCGCAGGACCCGGCGCAGAATCTTTCCCACCGGGCTTTTTGGGATATCAGATCTGAATTCAATTGCTCTCGGATACTTATATGCCGCCAGCCTCTCCCGGACAAATTGAATAAGTTCTTCCTCTTTCAAGATGCCGTCAAAATCCTCCCTCAGGACCACAAACGCCTTGATATTCTCCCCGGCCATGGGATCGGGGACCCCTACCACCGCTGCCTGACTGACCGCCGGATGCTGGTAGAGAACCTCTTCCACCTCGCTCGGGTAAACCGAATGGCCTTTGTATTTGATGAGTTCTTTGGAACGGTCCACGATGGTCAGGTAGCCGTCCTCATCCAGTTGTCCTATATCGCCCGTGCGAAGCCACTTTAGCCCCTCCACCCACAAAAAAACATCCTCTGATTCCCGGCGTCGTCCCCAGTATCCTTTCATCACCTGGGGGCCATGGACGATCACTTCGCCGGACTCTCCCAGCGGCAGAAATTCACACGTCTCCGGATCGATGATGGCCTGAAGGGTGTTGGGGATGGGAGGACCTACCGCGCCGATCTTTCGCTTCAGGTAGGGTGTGGTCGTATGGGTCACGGGGCTGGCTTCAGAAAGCCCATACCCTTCCACGATCCGCACCCCCGTGACTTTTTCAAATTCTTTGACCGTTTCTGAAGGGATAATGGTTGCCCCATTGTTACACCATTTGAGGGAGGTCAAGTCATACTTTCCCAGGTCAGGCTCGTTCAGGAGCTTGAGAAACATAGTGGAAACCCCCATAAAAACATGGGCCCTGGTCTCCTGAATGGTCCTCAATACAAGCTCGGCCTCAAAGTGTGGCAGGACGACGAGGGTCCCTCCAAGGCAAAGGGCGGTGGACAGATCCACGGTCTGGCCATAGATATGATACCAGGGGAGCACACTGATGACCACGGGCCGCCTCACTCCGTCTTTTTTCTCCATGAGAACCCAGTAAGGTCTGTTTTGAACAATGTTGGCCACGATATTTTGATGGGTCAGCATGGCCGCCTTGGGACGCCCGGTGGTCCCCCCGGTATACTGGAGCGCGGCCACGTCAGTACCGGGGTCAATGGCAACAGGGGGTGCGGTCGCTGTTTCAGACCCAAGAAGATCGTCAAAGAGATGGATTTCCATTGAAGGCGGCCCGGAGAACCCGTCAGTGTCCCCGGCAACCACAATCACGTGGCGGAGAGGCAGTGATTGCAGTAGCGGTTCGACTCTCGGCCAGAACTCCGCATGTATCACAAGTGTCTGGGCCCGGCTGTCTTTAAGCTGGAAATCCACCTCGGGGGTCATAAAGAGCGGGCTCAAAGCCGTCACCATGGCACCGATCTTTAGGGCGCCATAATAGGCGATGGCAAACTGGGGACAATTGGGGAGGAACAGGGCCACGGTCTGGCCCTTGGTCACGCCCAGTGCATAAAGGGTTGAAGCAAAATGGCCGATCTGATTACCCAGGGTGTCGTAAGTGATTTCCTCTCCGCCATAAAGCATGGCCACCCGCCCGTGATTTTCCCTAACGGCATCTTCTATAAGCTGGGGGAGGCCAACCCTTGGGATGGTTACGTCGGACGGGAACCCCTTGGGATAGGACTTGCACCAATATTTGGTTTTTGTATATTCGGGAAGGTTCAATTTCACCTGGCATCCTCAAAAACAGTTTGGCATGGAAACCGCTATTCTTTTCTTTGGAGAAGTTCTATACTAACCTCGTCAGGGGCGTCGATAAACGCGATGCGAATGTTAGGTGTAAAGTCCACGGGGTCAAGCGAAAATGTGACTCCCTTTTCCTTGAGATCGTCACAAAAACCATCAAAATCTCCCTCCACACGAAAGCCAAAGTGATCGGTTCCCCATTTCATCCCCTGTCCGGTGACTACTTCCTCGCCCGGTCTCTGGCCCCGGACGATGATGGTGATGTCCCCAAAGGCAACGACGACCTGGGGGGCACCGCGAACTTCCTGGCAGTTAATAATCTTGCCGTCCAGCTTCTCAACATACCAAGTTGCGGCGGATTCCGGGTCCTTACTGATGATGTGGACATGGTCAAAAACAATGTTTGTATTATCCATTTTGATATCCTTTCTCTCTTAAAATTAGGATTGTATCTTTCCCCATTCGCTGTGGCAATTTAGGGGACAATCACTAATTATACTTTCCCTCTTGATACTATCTTTCAGTTAGATTTTCACAGAAAATATTCAAAAGTCAACGAAAATACCCATCAGATCCAAGCTGGTAGCCTTTCACCACAAATTCCATGAAAGCCAGGTTCCCTGATCTGCCACAAGAAGGCTGTTTTCTTTGCCCGGTTTATGATAGAAAGTGTAGAATAGAGGTCGATTTGATTTGGCTGTCTTTATAGTTCCTGGGTCAGTAAAGCACCCCCCCAAAAAATACGGAGGGATAAACCATGTTTCCCATGAAATTTGATCATAAGGTTCTCGAGACCCTTCCGGTACCGGACACGGAAAGAATCCAGGAGGTCTTGCAGATTCTCAGGACCATCACAATGGGACGTGTCATACCCTACTTCAGAAAGAAGAAGGGGACAGACCCCTCCGTTATCGCACGGGTTGTCGAACATCTTTTCATCAAACGGCTGGAAGACGCGGAGAATCATATCCATACTGTAAGCCTCCTCTCCCGAGAAGACAAAACCTGGATCATCCACATCCATGAACGCATTTTCGATTACCTGGCCTTTGTCATACCGTCTGATCCAGAGTCCAGGCTTGGCGGACACACGGGTGAAGAAAAGAAAGTCCTCGCATTCACTGAATTTCTTTTACGCCATGAAATTGAGCACATGTTGTATCCAAAAAGATCCGAACGGGAGGTGATCCGTTCCGATGTGAAACACGCCGAGGAGATCCTCAATAAATATCTGAAAAGGTGGCTGATCACAGTCGAGGGCGCTGTCCATCCGGGATAGTCTCGCCCCGCCCTCCGGCCAAACGGCCTAAGGCCATCCTGGCATCGATCACCAGAGAGAAGAGGGCCGGGACCAGGAAGATGGTGAAGACCGTACTCACCATCAGACCCCCCACGATCACACTCCCCAATCCACGATAAAGCTCGGACCCCGGCCCGGGGAAGAGAATGAGCGGAAGCATCCCCATGACAGAAGTAAAGGCGCTCATAAAGATCGGCCGGATCCGCGTGCGCACAGATTCCCGTATGGCCTCGCGGGGAGGCAGTTCCGAGTCCCGCATGAAATTGAGGGCCTGATGCACAATGAGGATGGCGTTGTTGACCACGACCCCGATGAGTATCACAAAACCGAGCATGGTCAACACATCCAGGGGCTGAAAAGCGATGAACCGGTTCATGAGGTCGAGCCCCAGGAACCCCCCGGCCGCAGCCAACGGAACGCTGAACATAATAACCAGAGGGTACAGAAAGCTCTCGAAAAGGGCGGCTAAGAGCATGAAGGTAATGATCAGGGCCAGGAGGAAATTCCCTTGGAGGGCCTTGCGCGTCTGGGTCAGGTCGTCGGCCGTACCCGAAAGATTGATCATGTACGGCGCCTTCAGCTCACCCGCCGCTGAAAGGGGAACCACCACCTGGTTGCGGATGATCTCCATGGCCCTCGCCAAAGGCATCTCCTTGGGCGGAATCACCTGGATCGTCACCGATCTCAGTCTCTCGATGTGATTGATCTGGGCCGGACCGGCAACCAGCGCTACATCAGCGACCGAATCTAAGGTCACCCTGTTTCCAAGGGGGGTGTTCAACTGAAGGGTCCCAAAGTCACCGGTGCCGGTTATGGTGTTTTCCCGGCCCATCAGCGTCAGGTCGATATTGCTCCCATACCGCCGCACCTCGCCCACCTTGAACCCGTCTAACAACGCATCCACATTCACACCGATCT